>JAFAHS010000065.1 GCA_019237115.1 Deltaproteobacteria bacterium | reverse complement strand
GTTAATCTCTCAACTTTTCCTCGAACTCGACCAGTAGCTGCGTAAACAAGTTCGGGTCGGTGCCATGCATCGAATGAGGCATATTGGGGAAGGACCGATAGTCAACCTTTTGGCCCGAGCTGGCAATCAGCGCGCAGACGCGCTTTGCCTGCAGATCGGACGCGGCTCCCAGCAGAGAGCCCTCGGTCTCTTCAACATTACGGAAGTGATGCGTGTACAAGACCGGGCATTTTACCCTCGCGAGCATCCGGGCATGATCACAGCTTGCGTAGACAGATCCCTGCCAAAAAGAACGTGCCCACTCGGGATCGTATTCCTTGAGTCGCTGTGGAATTTCGACCTCGGAGCCCAGGGTCAGCGCCATCGCGTTCGACAGCCAACCAGGAAGCTCCGTCTTGGCGGCCCGATGCATTCCCGCCCAGTCACCGACACTCCACTGATCGCCCAGATATTTGCTCATCAGTGCGAAGATCGGTCCAATGGTTTGACGAATAGAGTGTCCGCAGGCGGGACTGACATCCGAGGCAAACAGCGGCGGGTCCTCATAGTGGGCACCGCGAACCGTGCCGGGCATCGCATAAGCAGAGAGCCATGCCGAGATCACCCCTCCTGACGAAAGCCCGCTGACAATCACCGGGCGCCTGACAGCCAGAGCAATGAACCTGACCATGTCGTTGCCAAAATTATCGAGCGTGTAACGTCCGGGTGTCCGGCTCGATCTGCCCTGCCCGCGCAGGTCGACTGCGAAGGCCTGGAAGTGCTGTTTAAGCAGGTCCATCGCCTGCTCATATCCCCACCACGACTCGGTTTGTCCCGGGATCAGAAGCAAGGCCGGTTGGTCCGCCGATCCTGCCACCGCGTAGTTGATCACGGCCTCCCCGGTGTCAATCGTTTGTTCGGGAAAGGCGTGTGGCACGTAGGTTTCGTCAGGATTGTCCGGGCCAAATCGAAAAGCGCTCATGAGGGGCCTCCGCGGAGACGGGGAAACAGCGGCTCAGCGTTGCTCCGATCGATCGCTGCGCGCTGGCTTTCACTCAGCGTATAACCTTCGACATCGAGTGCGTCCTGCGCGGCCATTTTGATCGTTGGTCGTCAGCGTGCTCCCGGGGTTCGGTTCAGCCCAAGGCGACCGAACGGCCAAACGGCAGAGGAGGCCGTCCCAGGTGGCTCGCGCAACGTAGCCGTGGTGCTGCACCGGTCGATCATCAGCTTGACTGCTGGATCGACGATGGCACGGGCTTCTTCGGGATCGATGGTAGTGCGCGTTTGGTTCATTGTGACCCGTGGCGATCGGCGAGGAATCTCAGAGCTTGGGTTCCTGACGTTCCTTGTAAAGAATTCCCGTAGTCTCAAACCAAACCGGGCTCGTAAATGGATTTCTCTCGATCCTCATTCCGAGTTTTCGCATGACAGCGATCGATGCGAGGTTATCGTATCCGGTTCCTGCCATTATTCTGCCCAGTTTCAGAACGTCGAAAGCATAACTCACCAGAGCGCGAGCCGCTTCCGTCGCGAAGCCCCGACCCTGCATCGCTGGGCTGATCATCCAAAAGAGTCCCACCTCGGCCGAGAAAGGCGGGTCGACCTGACTGCCGAAAGTCGGCAACTGAGCGAAAGGAGCGAGCAAAGGCACCAGACCCACCAATCCGATGAGCCGACCGTTCTCACGAAGCTCGACCGCGCGATCGCCGTAAGGAGGCTGCTTCAACCGGTCGAGCTCCGTGTAGTTTCGGATTGCCCAATCGAGCCAGCTGCGCCGAATTTGGAGATTTCCCTCATCCGTAAGCCCCTGGTCAGCCCATCCGGTGTCCAAATAGAGCTGATGACAAACCGACAAGTCGTTGACGGTCAAGGGTCGAATTGTCAGTCGATCGGTATTCAGTGTGGGCACTGTCACCGTACCTCTCCTTACTGCCTCAAACTCTCACCCGAAATCAGTCTTTCGGGTTTCAGGCTTAGTTATCGTTGCCAGTATCTCCATCAGCACCTCTCTTCCCCGAAAGAGGCCACAGCACCCCAGTTTCGTTTTTTATTCGCTTCGAGCAAATGATATAGGTGAGCCCGAACCAGGGGCTAAGGGTCCTTATATAATGAAGGCGCGATTCATCGAACCGATGCTCTGTGTGGCGACTTCGGAGCTGCCATCGGGACCTCAGTGGTTCTACGAGTTGAAGCTCGACGGCTATCGTGGCCTGGCAATCAAGACCGGGGGCCGCTGCAAGCTGCTGTCGCGCAATGGCAAAGACCTGAGCACCCGGTTTCCTGAAATTACCAGGGCCCTCCAGCCCCTTCCCGACGACACGATGATGGACGGAGAGATAGTTGCGCTTGACGCCGCCGGACGGCCGTCCTTCAGTCTTCTGCAGAATTCTCGAGGGCGCGATCAAACCATCGCATTCTATGGTTTTGACCTCCTCCTCCTGGCTGGCGCGGATTTGAAGGGTTTGCCCCTCGAGGCTCGCCGAGAAATGTTGCGGACGAAGCTCCTGGCGCACCTTGGAGAACCTATCCGTCTGTCCGAGAGCTTCGAGGTCTCAGCCGATCAGTTCATTCGCGTGATAAGGGAAAGCGGTCTGGAAGGGGTTATTGCGAAACGGCGTGACAGTTTGTACGAAGTGGGCCGCCGCTCGGGCGCCTGGCGCAAAATGCGGGTAAACCGGGGTCAGGAGTTTGTCATCGGCGGTTACGTCCCGACCCCCGACAACTTTGATTCAATTCTGGTCGGCTACTATCAAGGTAAAGACCTCATGTTTGCGGCTCGGGTGCGCGCCGGCTTTGTTCCAGCAGCGCGAACCCTGCTATTCAATCGCCTCCGTGGGCTGGATATTGAACAATGCCCCTTCAGGAATCTTCCGGAAACCAGAAAAGGCAGGTGGGGAGAAGGTCTCACGGCTGAAGACATGAAGGAGTGCCGTTGGCTACGACCGCGACTCGTTTGTGCCGTGGAATACGTTGAGTGGACCGAGGCAAATCACCTGAGACACGCGAAGTTTATCGGGCTCCGCGAAGACAAGGCGCCGAGGTCCGTGGTACGCAAGAGTTCCTGAGCGGCAACCGGGATTAGCCAGGGAAAGAGTTACGAAGTATGTGTGGACGCTTCACCCTGACCCGTCAGGACCGCCGCGAACTCGCTGAGTTGCTGGGCGTGGACGAAAGGGATCTGCGCGACTACCATCCGCACTACAATATCGCGCCCCTCCAGGATCACTTCGTGATCCGGACCAAGTACGAAAGGCGTGATCTCCTTCCAGCGCGGTGGGGTCTTGTGAACAGCTGGGCGACCAATAGCAGCTCGGCAGCCTCGTGCATCAACGCCAAGGCCGAAACGATTGAGTCCCGGCCGTCGTTCAGGGACGCATTTGCGAAGCGTCGCTGCATCGTTCCTGCCGACGGTTTCTATGAATGGCGCGGGCCCAAGGACAATCGCGAACCGCTTTGGATTCATTCCGCCAACGGCGGATTGCTCTGGTTGGCCGGACTTTACGAGGCATGGCAGCCGGAACCGAGCCACTGGCAGCGAACCTTCACCATCGTCACGACCAGAGCGAATCGGTTGCTGGAACCCGTTCACGATCGAATGCCGGTTCTTCTCGACGAACGAGCTGCAGAAGAGTGGATGAATCCAAGCGAAAAAGATCCTTTGCGACTAAAGGCGCTACTGATACCAGCCCCAGACGATGGCCTGGTCCTGAGCCCCGCTTCATCACTCGTGAATAACGTGAAGAATGACGGGCCGGAGCTGCTGAGGCCCGATCGAACGAGCCCGGCGCAGCGGAGCCTTTTTTAGAAAGCCGGTCCGGACTCCCGGCTCAAGGTGGTCCGTAAACGTGAAGGACGGCCCGCGTGGCATCCACTTCGGGATATAGCGAAAACGGCTAAGCCCGGATTTATAGACGGCTCCCGAACCTAGCCGCGCCCGTGTCGCAGCAGCTTACCGGGCGTCGCGCCGGTCGGTTTGCCGTCCTCGAACGTGAGCTCGCCATTCACGATGATCGCGCGATAGCCACGGGCGCGCTGTACCCTGCGCCATTCCCCGCCCGGCAAATCGTGTACGATCTCGCCCGCCAGCTCGCCCTCGACGCCGAGCTGGTTCAGGTCATAAACCACGAGGTCGGCCCATCCCCCTTCGCGCAAGGTCCCGCGATCGCGGAAACCCGCGGCGTGCGCGGGCAATGCGGAGAGGCGATAGTGAGCTTCCTCGAGCGTAACGCGCTGCTCATCCCGCACCAGCCATTGCAGGAAATCCGTCGTGTAGGCGCCGCCCAGAAAGTACTTCATGTGCGCGCCGCCGTCCGACACTCCGGGAATCGTATAGGGCGACCCCGTAATCAGCTCGGCCATGTGCTCAGGATTGCTGCACGGCACGGGGCCGCGAAACTCCGTCTTGAGCGCGCCTGCGATCGAAAGATCGATCATAACTTCGACCGGCTGCTTGGTCTCTTCGCGCGCGATGTCGCCGATGCTGCGTCCCACGTATTTCTCGAGCTCGGGCCGATCGTTGACCCACTGCACGATGAGCGTGTGCAGCGCGCCGCCGTTGGCCTTATATACCTCGCGCACCCGATGCTCCTCGGACTCGCGGATCACCCGCTCGCGCCAGGCCGGATCCTTCATCCGCGCGATCCGCTCGGCCACCGGACCGAACATCACGGCCCGCCAAGCCGGAATGCCGTCCCAGAAATTCCAACCCTCGAGCGAAAATGAAAAGCCGCTTCGCATCGTGAAAGACTGTCCGAACATCTCAAGTCCGCGCGCGCGGCAGCGCTCGATCCATTCCATGCTGCGCCGATGAATCCGCGGGTTCTTGGTGTCGGCCGCGATCACGTTGTACAGCACCGGCCGTCGCGCCTCTTCTGCCAAGCGTTCCTGGAAGGCCAGGTCCGCTTTGGGGTTGATAACCTGCGTAATCTGGATGATCCCCTCGTCACGCTCGCGCAGAACTCGCGCCAGATTGAGGATATCCTCGTCCGACATGGTGTCCGTGACCATCGGAGTGCCGTCAAAGTCAGGCTGCGGCGAATTGGGCCCCAGCCGCTGGATCGAGAAGCCGCACAGACCCGCGTCCATGCCCTGGTCAAACAGCCGCCGCATCTCGGCCTGCTCGGCCTCGGTAGCGGGACGCGATTTGGCGGCCTCGAGCCCCATCACGTAAACCATCAGGGCGGCGGTGGGCAGATACTGGATGCAGTTCACGCCCTTGGGCGCGCGCTCCAGCGAGTCGAGATACTCGGGAATGGTTTCCCAATCCCATTTCATCCCCGCGCGCATGGTTTCAATTGGGATCGCCTCATTGCGCGTCATCGTCAGCATCGAGCGTTCGCGATACTCGGGCTTGACCGGCGCGAAACCGAACCCGCAATTGCCGAGCACCACGGAGGTTACGCCGTGCCATCCGGAGTAAGTGCACCACGGATCCCAGCGAATCTGGGCGTCGTAATGGGTGTGGAGATCGACGAAACCCGGAGCGACGACGAGACCGTCCGCATCGATCGTCCGGCTGGCGAAACCGGGTACGCGTCCCCCAAGGTGGGCGATTCGGCCGTTCCGGATCCAGACGTCGCCCCGATAGCGAGGGACGCGTGTTCCGTCGACAATCGTTCCGCCTTTTATGTGAATATCGAAGTCTGCCATCGGGCTCTCCCTTTGAAACCGGGTTGACAGCGACGTTGAGGATGACAACTGTGTCTATACTACCCGGTACCCATTCTCGACAATCCATCCGCCGACCGCCGCATGCTGACGCGAAATCACCCAAATCTCTTGCGCATGCCTCGCGCGTCAGGCTCCTTTCCCGCACCACTTCCCGGAAGGCGGCCTTCCCAAACCCGGTTCAGGACACTCAACGGCCACCTGGGGCGGCGCGCGCCGATCCCCGGCCTTTGGCGACCACTCTTTTTTTGCGGCGCACCGACGCTATCTTCGCAGCGCAACAACTTTGCTATGGATAGGGTCCCGCGATGTGCTCGCGATTGTGCAAACCGCTCAGTGCTCTCCTGGCGCTGCTTGCCGGTGTGGCCTGGACCGTTTTTGCGCAGGACACCGCTCTCGATGGTGACTGGTTGGCAAGCCTCCAGACCGGCGACCAGGTTCAGCACCTCACCTTGCACGTGACGCAGGGATTCTCCGGATCTTTGGCCGTCTCGCTGGAAGGGATCGGCAGGCGGGAGTGGAGTTATCCCGGCGAGGGCATGCTGCGCGACGGGCACGTCAACTTTCACATCTTCATCGCCGACGCCGGCTTCCAGGGAACGCTGAGTCCGGACGGCCGGAAAATGAGCGGAACCTGGACCGAGGGCGTGCCGGCGCCGCTTGAATTTACGCGTCAACCCGGCCTCGGGTCACCAGCCCGCACCTTCGAGCCGACGCCCGTCCCGGCCCCGGCCATCTCCCCGGTCACGCTCACCGGTCTCAAGCCCATCCTCGATCGTGAGATGCAGCCGGTGCTCGAAAATGGACTACCCCGCAAAACGGTTGGAGGAGGGGTGGTGGTTGGCGTGCTCGATCATGGCCAGCGTCGAATCTTCAGCTACGGCAGCGCCCGGCCCGATTCGATTTTCGAGATCGCCTCGATTACCAAAACCTTCACGGGTCTCGCGCTGGCGCAGATGGTCGCCCAAAGCAAAGTGGCGCTCAACGAATCGGTGCGATCGTTGCTGCCGGGACTCTCCATCGCCCCGTCAACGGGTGCCGAAATCACCTTGCTCGATCTCGCGACACACTACTCAGGCTTGCCTTCCGATCCGAACAACCTCTGGCCATTCAACCCGCGAAACCCGTACGCGGACTACGACAGCGATCGCCTGCTCGAATTCATCGAGGGCCGGGGACTCACGAAGCCAAGTGGCACTGCATACATGTACTGCAATTTCGGCTACGGCTTGCTCGGGTTTGTGCTTGCGCGGCAGGCTCGCGTTTCGTACGAGCAGCTCGTTAGGACCCAGATAGCCGGACCGCTTCATCTGGACGATACCGTCGTCACTCTCTCGCGCGAACAGCGAAAACGCCTGATCGGGGCTATGACTCGAACTTCAATCGCGCGGGCACCTGGGATTTCGGTGTCCTGGATGGAGAGGGCGCACTCAAGTCCACCGCCGCCGACCTGCTCACCTATCTCGACGCGAATCTCCACCCCGAGAAATACGCCGCGGGTGCGCCGCCCGGCACGCCGCTAGCAACCCTGCCGGCCGCGATAGGGATCGATCATCAGCTCCGCGCAGATGCAGACCCGGGTGATAAAATCGCGCTGGCGTGGTTTTTCCATGAGCAGCCTCGCTACTTCAGCCACGACGGAAAAAGCGGCGGCTACAATTCGCGCGTTGCATTCTACCCGGAGCAGGATCGCGCGATCGTCGTGCTCTACAACCGCGACCACCTGAGCCCGGCCGGCCTCTCGCAACTGGTTAACCGGATTGCCGACAATATTGAAGAGCTGATGAGTGGCCGCCCCACCACTCGTATCGACTTCGTCTATCAGGACGAGCGCGCCCTAAAACCCGCCAACCAGGCTCTCGCATCCGCGCGGCGGACGGAAGATCTACGGCGCGCTGCTGCGGTGGCAGCGGCAGTGCCACTGCCGACGCCTGAAGCTGTTCGCACGTCACCCCCAATTCCAGGTATGAACATCGACTTGAGCAACGCCACATCGTACGCGCCATTTATTCCTTCTGCTGCCGAACTAGCCATCGACCACGGCTTCACGATGCGCATCGTTCCGACCGAGCGACTCGATTGGTCTGGTGGTTTCACTGCCCAGACCGAGAAGTATTCGGCCCAGGTGGGACTCGATCGTGACGATCACATCACCAACTACGTCGCAGGCATGCCGTTTCCAACCGTTAGCCTCGACGATCCCAAAGCCGCGGTCAAAATCGCCTACAACTGGCACATGGGACCCTTCATGCCCGATGATTTTTCAATGGCACCGTGGGGCAGCTTTGCCTACCTAAGCCTGGATTCGTTGGTTTCCTTCGCGTCCCAGGACGACAACAACTACGTCTGCGACCATTTCAGCTTTCTTCGCTTTGCCCATCGCACAGAACTTGATCCGCGCCCCACCCTCGGAACCAACCCCGACGGTGTGGAGTGGAAAGCGCGATGCGACGGATGGAGCAGCGAAACTCATCGCCAGAACCTGGGCGCGAAAGGTATCTGGATTCGCTACGTCGACCCGACCAAAGTCGACAAGTTCTACTGGTACAACTGGCGGATCCCGGTGAGAGGGGGGAACACCGACTCCTGGGACGCGCTCGACCAGGGCTGCCGTTCGTGTCATCAGCCGTACTGGGCCTATGCGCTCCCGAAAACCGAAGAGTTTTCTTATCGACTACTGGGAACCATTTCGATGCTCGCCTGTCTCACCGCGGAACACGAACCCGCCGGCCTCGTGATGACCGGCACCGACCGGCGGCTGGGAAGCGAGCCGTTTCAGCTTAGGCAGGCCTACATTCTCGAGATGATCCCGCTGCTCCCTGGTTTCGAGAATCTTCGCAACATTGTCTATCTCGACACCGAATCTTACGTCTGGCTGGGCGCGGAGTTCTTCGATGGAACCGAGAGGACCGAATCCGCGTTTCCTCTCTGGCGTGCGCTTCCTGCATCCTCGGGCGGATATCATTTCGAGCTGGCCGGCGAATTCTACTTCCCTACCGGCGCTGACAACACACGCCACGCGGCGCTCAAGGGGCTCCCATTCATGAGCGGCGCCCCGAAGCTGTTCTTTCGTACCCTCGCACCCGCCCACGGCGGGTTCTCTCAGCAGATAAACACCGGCCGGCTCACCGAACCAGACTTCGACTACAAAACCCTCCTGCCCCGTTAGCCCGGCGAGCATGACTCTGCACACTCATGCGAGCTATCGGCCCCAAGCCAAGAGCCATCCATTCGAACGCTTTCGGTTTTGGCGGCAAATCAAAAGTAACAATCACCTCACCATGAGCCTCGTTCCCCAAATGCTGTGTGGTCGTTCATGAGGCGGTGGGTGCGGCGACCGTTTACTCCTGGTCGGCGGCCTTGCGATCACGATTGCGGCGTGGCCCGCGGTCAGCTTCGTTTGCCTTCTCACCTCGCGGGCGCGATGACAAGTCGAATTGTTGAAGATCGATCATCCCTCGATGCGCGAACCTTGTCGCGGGGCCCTGGGAACATCCGCCAGATACCGATTCAGCTCAGAGAATAGCACCTCAAGTCGTCGCATTAACTGCAGTTCCGCGAGCATGGTGCGGCGAGGCTCGAGCGGCCACGATGCCAATCGGGCGAACCCTCCTTCCTCCAGGTGTGAACTGAACTCGTTTAGGGGTTCCGCCAACTCATCGGCCGAACGTTTCTGCGCGATCAGCCGAGCAGCCGAAGCGCTGAAGCGTTCAGCGCCACTGAAGAAATCCAGCCACGAGTTAAGCTGGTCACGAATGGTATTGAAGAACCGCTCGCGCGCAAATTCCGTGGCGGGGTCGAGTCGCGGCATCTGAATAAGCAGCCGCGCGGACGCGATCGAGGACAGTCGGTTGGAAATCCTGCGTAGAGTCCCGGCCGCTTCGACGATCCCGTCATGGTAGACGGCGCAGGTGCGTCCTTCCATTCGCGCGTCATCGGCGATCTCGAGGAACTCGGTCAGCACGCGCATGGTTTCCGAGTTCGTCTTCAGGATTTGATCCTCGCTGGTCGAAGCTGGGCCGCTGGGGGCTAGCGCGAGCAGATTCGCCAGGACTTTCTGCAGTCGGGGCAACAGGGAATTACCGGCGTATTCCGGCCACAGGGCAAAGAAGACCATTGCCACTACAAAATCACCGAGCAGGACGCCCCAAATGCGCCAAAGAGGTTCGTAGATATTGACCGATGGGCTCAAGCCCACGATCACCAACGAAAAAATGACCCCCATCTGCTTGCCCGCGAACGACAGCCGCGCATTGCCGAGCGACGAATATGCAAACGTATAGAAGACCACGAAGGTCACAAGCAGATAGGTTGGGAGCGTGTCGAAGTTAGGTGAAACGATAATGATAACCAGAAGGGAAACCGCTCCACCGACTATGGCCCCGGTGATCCGGAGGTACATCTTGTTCAGGGTTGCGCCATAGGTGGGGGTTGCGGTCGTGATTACCGTCACCAGGATAATGAATAGGTCCTCGCGCTGGACAAGGAGGCCGATCGTGTAGCCGACCACCGTGCATAAGCCGACTTTCACGCAATAGCGCACGAGCGCGGGATCGGCGGGAGCGGTCGCGCGAGCGACCGCACGGTTTGATGGCTGCGTGGTGGCTGGCGCCGGAGGTTCATCCAGAAGGCGCTCAAGCTGCCTGGCCAGCACGGCCAGCGAATCGATGAATTCCGCAAAATTTCCGATTTCCGCCGAACCGGCTTTGCCGATGTATGCTGGTCTGATCTCGACGACGCGCGCTGCCAGATTGTCCATCGCCAAGCGCACACGCGTGCGCGTGGCGGGAGCCAGTTCGTCTGCGCCCATAACAATCCGCGCCGGTAGTTGGTGAGAGATCTCGCCAAGCGCAGCGGCGATCGCATCTACCGCCATTTGAACATCGCCCCGGACCATCGTGCGAATATCTCGAGGTAACTTCTCGCGCGCCGTAGTGATCAAGCGATCCACTTCGAGACTGAGACGAGCCGCAAGCGTGATCGCAGCAAGCAGGATCGCCCGGCGATGTTCGGACGCGCCTTCGGCCACAGCTTGATCCAGCAGTGCCATATGTGCGGGGAGTTCGGAAGTCGGTGCGGGCAATGGCGGTTGGGGCGCACTTTCGCCAGCGAGAAAGAAGTTCGAAGCGCCGAGAAGTTGTGAACGGGTGCGCGCGACACTCGCTTTGAGAGACTCGATCAGGATGGGCTCGCCCGGGTCCGGCCACAACCAGTTGTCGAACAGGACGACCACGCCGAAGGCGATCGCGCTCCCATCGAACGCGGCCGCCGCGTTCCAACCGATTTCTCCGGGTGAAAATACTATGCCGTAAAATGTAATGAGGGAGACTATCTGTATAACGAGCACGCCCACGCCGAGTTTGCGAGTCACTCCCAGGTAGGTCGAAAATGAAATCCACACGAAGACCACCGGCAGCATCAACCACGGCGTTTCCGCGAATGCGCGCGCTGTCACCACCGCCGTGACGAGAGCCAGCATCACCGCGGTTTGCCACGCCAGGGCCCTGCGAATGGACATCATCGGTCCTGCGCCCGCCAGGAGCCACACGATTACGGCACCCAGTTGGCTGTTGACGTGACAGCTCGCGTCCAGTCCAATCGCGATTGTCACGATCATCGAGACGCGTAAGGCGGTGCGGATCTTGCGGGGACTCGGGGCAAGTTCGCGTGCCACCAGCGCCCCGAGTCGATCAAACCAGGGGGGCGGCCGCTGGATGCCGACCCGTTGTTCTATGAATCCTGCCACGCGCTTCGCTTAGCGGTCGCCTTGATTTTTACATACGCGGTCGGACGCCGAGACAGAAAGAAACGCAGGACATCCAATCGCTCTATTGAGAAGCTCTCTTCTCGGCTTAGATCGTGCACACCCGGCGGCTCCCGGGAGTCGCGACGGTCTAATGCTGCTAATTGGGATCGGTTATGGCGGACGTCGCCGTATCCTTTGCCATCGCCCGTCATCGAGGAGGCGCTAATTCCTCCTGAGCACTCGGCATAGCATACGAGGGACGCCGCAGAAAGCGAACCAACGGATCACGATCCGATTCGGAGACTTTCCCTCGTGATCACCCAGGTGACGCTCTGGACAAACGATTGTGGAGCGTGCTGTGCTGCTGGTGGGCAGCGATTCCTTACTCGAAGAATCCTATTACAACCAACTCAGTCTGCGAATTTGCACGGAGGTAATGCTTTTATGGGTGACGCCGACGGCCTTCGCTACACAAAGATCCCGCTCAATAACGGCTCGGATGAGATTCCGGCGCTCGGGTTCGGGACGCTGATTCCTGATCCGATCGCGACAAAAGAGGCAGTCAGGAATTCCCTGCAGGTCGGGTTTCGCCAATACGATTGCGCCGAACGTTACCGAAATGAAGAACACGTGGGCGAAGCAATGCGCGCGGTGTTCCAGGACGGCAAGATCAAACGGCAGGACGTTTTTATAGGTACGAAGCTATGGAACAACAATCATCGTCCCGAACGCGTTAAGTCCGCCTTCGACGCGAGTCTGAAAAGACTGCAACTAGACTATGTCGATCTATACAGCATCCATACTCCATTCGCTTTCCAACCCGGCGACGAGCAGGACCCGAGAGACAAGAACGGCAATGTGATTTATGACGAGGCGACCACCCTGAAGGATACCTGGAAGGCTTTGGAGAGCCTCGTGGACGAGGGTCGGTGCAAGGCGATCGGATTGTCGAACGTCAACTTGGGACAGCTGAAAGAGGTGTTCGATAGCGCCCGCATCAAGCCCGCGATTGTTCAAGTCGAGTCCCATCCATATCTCCCTGAGTGGGATTTACTCAACTATTGCAAGAGCAACGGCATCGTGATGCAGGCCTTCGCCTCTTTAGGTCACGGTATTGAACCAAAGTTAACCGACGATCCGGTGATCACGGGCATCGCGAAGCGCGTCAACAAAACCCCCGCTCAAGTTCTACTGGCCTGGGCACTGCAGCGAGGAACAGCTCCTCTCACCACCGCCACAAACCTCGGTTACATCCAGCAAAATTTTGATGTCTCGACTCTTCCCAATGACGCCATCGAGGAGATCACGCAAAAAATCAGTACGCGAGTCAGGCTCAATCCGGTTGTAAACACGGGCATCCCGGGGTTCATTCCCAGACAAAGATAACCATTCAAACCGGATTCTCCGGCTTAGCCGAGTATGCCGCGCTTTGGGGTCACTACGTTCCCGACCGACTATGGTCTTGCGGTCGTTGACTTGGCCAGAGCTGTGGAAGAGCGCGGTCTCGACTCGATATTTTTCAATGAACACACACATATTCCAGTCAGCCGGCGAACTGCGTTCCCAGGCGGTGGTGAACTTCCCAGGGAATACTCGCACACGCATGACCCCTTCGTGGCGCTTGCAGCGGCCGCGGCCGTTACCAAACGAATCTTGCTGAGTACCGGAATCTGCTTGGTGATCGAGCGCGACCCTATCGTGCTGGCCAAAGAAGTCGCCTCACTAGACCGCATCTCGGACGGCCGGGTCATTCTCGGCGTCGGCGCCGGGTGGAATGTGGAAGAGATGGAGAATCACGGAACTTCATACAAACAGCGATGGAAAATCCTGCGCGAACGTGTGCTGGCAATGCGCGAGATCTGGACCCGGGATGTTGCTGAGTTTCACGGAGAGTTCGTCGACTTTGAGCCGCTCTGGTCCTGGCCGAAGCCCATCCAACAGCGTGGCCCGAAGATTCTTCTTGGATCGAGGAGTCAACGATGCTTTGAGCGGGTCGTGGATTACTGCGATGGCTGGATGCCAATTGGCCGTCCCGGCGAACAGAATGAACTGGCTGAGGGCTTGCGGAAACTGCGCGCGGCTTGCGAACGTGTCGGACGGTCTTTCGATTCGCTGGAACTGGCGGTTATCGGTTTGCCTCCGTCGGAGGACTTAGCCAGGCGACTTCTCGGGATGGGGTTCAAACATCTGATCTTTAGCCTCCCGTCTGCGAATGCCAAACAGACAATGGACGACCTCGACGCCCGCGCGGAGCTTGCAGGAAGGCTTGGCTCGATGGGGCTATAAACGCGAGGGTCCCTGCGTACGAAGAGAGCGTCCCCGATCGTAAGCTCCCCAAATACCAGCGGCAGATCGCGCTTCTCCGGATTGAGACGCATAGCTTCCCGAAATTTTCATTTGACCAGGTACGCTACGCCCGCGCTGTCCGTTGGCATCCCGGCCAGAGCCGTCGATGAAGTCGATGTCCAGACCGTCGTAGAACGTCAAACTCACATCCCGGCCCTTTTTTCGCCGCGCTCGGGATGTGCAAGCAGACACCGCCGCGGCTTTTGAGCCGACTATGTCATCGTTATGCCGTGGTTAAGTTTTGGTGGGCAGGTGCGAGAGCCCTGATTTGACTCAAGGGCAGAGCCCGGAACAGGATTTTTCAACCGAACGCGACTCTGACCGCGTTTAACCAAACAACGAGCACGATGGAATTACGGACGTGAGAGACACTACCGAGGTAAAGCGATTTCTCGAAAACTGGCAGGATGAGGTCGACAGCGCCGCCGAGTACCGCGCCCTCGCGGCCGCCGAGCCCGAGCCCAAGGTTGCACAAGTATATTCCAACCTCGCTCGGATGGAGGAAGCTCACATCGCCTTTTGGGAAGATCGTTTGCGCCGGGCAGGAGCGACCGTGCACGAGCGGCTGCCATCATGGCGTAGCCGAGTCCTAAGCTGGGTAGCGCGACGTTTTGGCCCCGAAGCAGTGCTGTCCACGATTGCCGCCAAGGAAACCGCCGACCGGAACGGGTATGCAGGTCAGGCAGAGACCCACGGGACTGGCATGAACGCTCAGGAGCGTTGGCACGCTCTCGTTTTGGGCAAACTCGTGGAGACGCAACCGCGCGGTCTCAGCGGCAGCTTCCTCTCTCGTCTCGAAGGGCGCCACCGAGCGGTAGGCGGCAACGCGCTCCGCGCAGCAGTCCTCGGGGCGAACGATGGGCTCTGCTCCAATCTGAGCCTGGTAATGGGCGTGGCTGGAGCTTCGATAAATCCGCACGGAATCCTTATGACCGGCGTTGCGGGTCTTCTGGCCGGCGCTTGCTCGATGGCGCTTGGCGAGTGGGTCTCAGTGACCAGCTCGCGCGAGCTTGCGGAGCGAGAGATACGAATAGAGTCCAGTGAGCTTGCTGAGGACCCAGCTGGCGAGGGTGAAGAGCTCCAGCTCATCTACGAAGCGAAAGGACTCTCAAGTAAGGACGCCCGACGGGTAGTCGAACAAGTCCTCAAAGACAAGGAGGCGACTCTCGATGCGCTGGCCCGCGAGGAACTAGGCATCGATCCGACAGAATTGGGTGGGTCGGCCGGGGAGGCGGCCCTGGCGTCATTTCTGCTTTTCTCACTGGGCGCCACTATTCCAATCCTGCCCTTTTTCCTTCCCAAATACGGAATTGCAGTACTTTCGAGCTTGCTGGTAAGTAGTGTCGCCTTGTTCGCTATTGGTGCGGCTATCACGATTTTTACTGGAGTCGCCGTCTGGCGCTCGGGAGGACGGCAACTCTTGCTAGGTCTCGCCGCCGCGGGCCTTACCTTCATCATTGGTCACCTCATCGGAGTGACGCTCGCATGATGAAAACGCGGGGCTGCCTGCTTGAATCGGAAACGAACATGCAAAAGTGCCGGTGGCACACCAATCAGAATTGCAACACCGAGAGAGTTGGTTGACCGATGCGGTTTGTGAAGTGCTCTCAAAAAAAAGAGCCGCTCCGATGTTTGTGTGGCGATTTACTGAAGTTTTCGAAGCTTCCGTTTGGTTTGTAGTCCGCGACACGTTTTTTCGTAATGTAAACTACTCCTGGCTTCAAAACGTGCCGCTAACGCACGCACACCTCATCGGTTGACATTGAGCGACGCTCGGCATTATCATTCAACCGAATGGTTGAACGATGCGGGGAGAGCTTGGATGCGGTGTTTCACGCGCTGGCCGACCCAACCCGCCGCAGCATGCTCAGGCGCTTGGCCGAGGGCGAGTTTACGATCGGAGAACTCGCGGCGCCCTTCCGGATGTCCTTTGCCGGAGCATCCAAGCACGTAAAGGCGCTCGAACGGGCCGGGCTCATCCGCAGAACGGTGCAAGGCCGCACCCACGTATGCCGGCTCAGTTCGGGAACCCTGGCGAAGGCATTTGAATGGATGCGGTTCTATGAGCGGTTTTGGGCGGAGCGTTTGGATGCTCTGGAACGCGAACTGCGCGGAGTAGAACACCAGCCAAAACGGCGGAGGAAGCCATGAATGGGTATGGCAAAGTGATCGGGTCTGGGACGATCCGCTTCGAGCGCGTATTGCCAGGTCCGATCGAACGAGTATGGGAATATCTGACCGACTCGGACAAGCGCGAACTGTGGCTTGCGTCGGGTAAGATGGAACCGCGGGTGGGCGGCAAGGTCGCGCTGTCCTATGACAACGCAGGCCTTTCGCCCGACAAAACCCCGCCGCCTGAAAAGTACAAAGGTCGAGGGCGAGCGACCACACACCATACCATTACCCGCTTTGAGCCGCCGCGCTTTTTGACCCTGACCTGGGGCGACGACAAGAACCCGTCCGAGGTCAGTTTTGAACTCAGCGCAGAGGGTGATGGGGTACGTCTGGTTCTTATTCATCGACGGCTGCCAAGTCGATCATCAATGCTCAGTGTTGGACCAGGATGGCACGCACATCTGGCCGTTTTGAGCGACCGCTTGAACGGAAGGACGCCGGGCGCGTTCTGGACGCTCTTCAGCAACCTGGAGGACTACTACGAAAGGAATGTGCCCGCGGATGCTGCCACGCCCGAAGGTGGAGAAAAGCGATGACAAAGCACAGAACCGGGAACCGTGAAGAATGGCTCGCCGAGCGGCTCGAGCTGCTCAAGGCGGAGAAGGAGCTCGTTCGGCGCAGCGACGATCTCGCGCGCCGGCGCCAGGAACTGCCGTGGGTTCGGATCGACAAGGAGTACCGATTCGAAACCGACTCCGGGAGCGCCTCGCTGAGGGACCTCTTCCGAGGGCGCTCGCAACTCCTCGTCTACCATTTCATGTTCGGGCCTGACTACACGGCGGGGTGTCCGTCCTGCTCCGCGATCGCCGACGGATTCGACGGCGTCGCCGTCCATCTGGCGAACCATGATGTGATGCTGTGGGCTGTTTCGCGGGCGCCCTTTGCGAAGCTGCACGCGTATAAGCAGCGGCTGGATTGGAGCTTTCCGTGGGCATCGTCGTTCGGCGGCGATTTCAACGCCGACTTCAACGTCTGGTTCACAGAGGAGCAACAGCGTCGGGGCGATATCGAATACAATTACCGCCGCGGTGCCGTCTCAGCATCCTATCGCGATCTGGAGGGTGCGCAGACGGGTCGGGGGCGCGAACCTGACAACGCCGGCCCAGTCGCCGAGATGGCGGCCAAATGCGGAACGGACGCGTTGACGTACACGCGCGAGAGGCCCGGCATGAGCGCATTCGCGCTCGCGGACGGAGTTGTCTACCATACCTATTCGACCTATGCGCGCGGGCTGGACGGACTGTGGGCAATGTACCAGTGGCTCGATCGCGCCCCTAAGGGACGCAACGAAACGGGCGTCTGGTGGCGCCGCCACGACGAGTACGACCGGCGCTGAACGAGTCGCGCCGGCGATGCCCCGCGGCTCGCTCATTTTACAAGAGGAAAGGTGGAGCGGGCGGCTGGGTCTAACCCGCGAGGTCCAGCTCAGGAAGGAGCCGGAGACGGACACCGACGACGAGAGCAGGTGCTAAAAGCCTTGTCCGAGAAGGGTATCGCTGGAGGGTCCCAGCAGCTTCCCGCCGATACCTTTGCCGCTCGAGGCTCGGCAAGGAAAGCTGCGGACGAAAACTCACTTCGTGCCGACAGCTTCGAGGCGAGCCGCGAGATGACCGTCGCGGTCAAATAGTTCGAGTTCTTCGCCCACGATCTTCCACGTCTTCACTTCTGCGAGTGTTTTCATGAACGCGTTCTCGGTCGTCATGCCCTTGAGACAGGCCATCATCGTGATTGCGACCTGGCGAAAGGTCAGACGGTCTCCGTTCAGCTCATACGAGCCCGTGAGCCTGTTGCAACCCCCGATCCTGCGACTTGCCGTGACTCCGAGTTGAGCACCAGGTAAGGTTCCTGCTGCCAGTCATCCGGATTAAGCGGTGCCCCGCGCAGACTGGTCAATTTCCAGTGAGTGTTTTCCAGCGTCGGTGTGGTACTGCCCATGTGGATTTGCCGGCCTCGACCTGGGCCGTCGGCTCGAACTCGTAGGTGCCGGCGTTCGCCGCAAGCGAAAGAAAGGGGTGCCCCTCTTTCAAGATGTACGACCGGATCAGTTCTCAGTCTCTGGGGATGCGATCATTGAGGGGTGCGGGCGGACACATAGCGCGCCTCAGCGCAAGCGGACTGAACACCAGCTGGTTTGGCCCCGGAGACTTCCAAGTCGCGTGGCCCCGGTTGCAGTCGATTCGTACACTGGCACTGCCATCGACCCCAAAGGTGACGGTGTATTTCGCTTTATCATCGGGCGACAAGGTACTTCCGTCGCTGCTCTGGAACTTCACCAGTTGCCAGGATGTCGCCCCGAGATCGGGCGCAGTTTGTGCGCGTACACTTCCGGCCAGAACCAGCAGGAGAGCAGGCCACAACATTGCTCTCGTCTGGGTCACCACTCAACCTTCCTCCGTCATCGGGAGGCGCGCCAGGCCTCACGAGACGAAGCGCGACATCGCGTGAGAAATTGGCTCCATCGGAATCACGGGCACTGGGGGTCGAGCTTCACCCAAGCGGTGTACAATCGGGCACTCTGGAACAGGGCGAGGCATCCTTCCGATTTCTGCTAGTTGCGCTGATCTCGCGCGGCTTCGCCGATCCCGGTCTCGAGCACAAAGTCATAAGCCAATGTGTAGTAGGGATCTCTCATGCCGTTGCGCAGGAGTTCGTTCGGATCTTCGTGCTTGATCGGATCGACTATGAGGGACTGTTTGACAGCACCCTGAACGACATCGGAATTGATCCAGCGATCGTGCTTAAAAAAGAGTTGGGTGGTTAGCGTGCGATGACCGTGACTTTCAACCTTCATGTGAAGATGAGCCGGTCGCCATGCGTGGCGACCCAAGGCAGCCAATAGGGCACCCGTAGGTCCGTGTTTGGGAATCTCATAGGGTCCGGGCACGCGGGTTTGCACTTCGAACTTGCCGCTCTGATCGGTGGTCACCCGCGCGCGCAGGTTGTAGGGGGCCTCTACTTCAGGAATATCGAAATGCGAATAGCGTCCATTGGTGTCAGATTGCCATAGATCCAAGATCGCTCCTGCCAACGGTCTGCCGTTCTCGGAGCGTACAGTACCGGAAAAAAACAGTATCGCTCCATGCTCGTTGGAGCGCTGAGGTAACACGCAAGGCGACTTCAAAGCTGGCGCGTCCGGCACGTAGAAAGGACCTTCAATCGTCGTGATCGTGCCGGCCCGCCCATCGTTATCAATCTCATCTACCGACACTTCTACGAACACGTCGCACAGGAGTGACGCTTCACCCTTTTGGCCAACCTTGCCGAGAAACGCGACCGCGTGGCGGTACTCTTCGTGCGTCACATGGTTTTCGCGAATGAAATTGCGCAAGGTATCCAGGAGGTTATCAAAGACTTCGATCAGCCTTCCGTTTTTTGAATGTGGAGTCTCAGTCGCGCTCATTGGACCACCTCCCGGAAGTGGCGGGCAACTTTGTCGACGGCATGGCGACCTATTGTGTCGCCACTGCTCCTACCTCGCACGGAGCCGGTTCGTCAAAGACAATAGCCCGGCTCATCAGGAATTCGCCTCAATGACTCAACTTGTACTCGCGCTAACCAATCCCAGAAGCTTGGTTTCGCGCCTACCTGCTCGACAACCGCGCCGCTATCTCGGTTACGTGACGGCCCTGGAACCGCGCCGTTGCCAACTCGTTCTGACTCACCGCCCGGCTGCGACCGTCAGCGCCCGCCAACGTGGTCGCGCCATAAGGTCCGCCGCCGCAGATTTCGTCCATGTTGGTTAAAGACTTTTCGGAGTACGGCACGCCAACGATCACCATTCCAAGATGTAGCAAGGTCGAGTGGAAGCTCGTAATCGTCGTTTCCTGGCCACCGTGCTGGGTCCCGGTGCTCGCGAACACGCTGCCGACTTTGCTGACCAGCGCGTTGCGCACCCACAAGCCTCCCGCCTGATCGAGAAAATTGCGCATCTGTGCGCACATGTTACCGAAGCGGGTGGGCGTGCCGAATATAATCGCATCGGCGTTTGGCAGATTTTCCACTGAAGCCAGCGGTATATGAGCGAATTGCGCGCGCGCCTGTGCCGCGCCACTCCGCTCGAGAGCCTCTTTGGGAACCAGTTCAGGAACCTGATAAAGCGCGACCTCGGCGCCGGGTACCTGGCGAGCGCCTTCGCCAATCGCTTCTGCAAGCTGATAGATATGGCCGTACATGCTGTAAAAAATTACCTGAACCCTAACCGACATGAGATACCTCCGTAAGCTACCTGCGCACTAATTGGAGTGCTCCCAGAAACTCGACATTCGCGCCGGTGGACCAAACTTCACCCTGTCGCCCCAGATGAGCTTGAGCAAATTAATCATCTACTCAGATGCCATCTATCCGTCGAGGTCATCGATAATGTGAAATCCGCCCGCGACAATATGGACATCGCTCACGACGCAAATTGTAAGCGCCAGCCTATGGTCACGAACCCAAATTTGGTTGGTTCCGTGTGACTCCAAGCTAGTTTAATTCTGCGGGAGGAGACGATCGAAACCTGCGGTCATTCCCAGCAGCAGGAACATCCCCAGGCGGGGGCGGATGCACTATTGCGCTTTTTCAATTCGTGTCCGAGGTAACAGGCGACCGGGGTCGGCTGCTCTCACCTGATTGCATGTTTGCCGGCCAGAACACGGCGGCTCGCCGCCGCGCGTTTACGGACCACGGCGTCCTTGGGTTGCTTGGCCCCGACGCGAAGACCATCAACGAGCACGTCCACGAGGGGAAAGACGTTCGCTTGCCATCCCGGCTGATTGTGCACGAGGCACATGCCCACGACCGCTCGCATAAGATCTCCGGGGTCGATGCCGGAGCGTATCTCGCCTGCGGCGACAGCCCGCTCCAACAGGGTGCGGGCTGCTTCCTCGAGCCGCGGGGACGAGCGGGCGTGAAGTTCCGAGAAACCGGTTACGGCAAGCGCCAGCGCCGCGGACATCCCCTTCTTGGTTGCGACGAACTCTACAATCGCGCGCATCCCGCGGCGCAGAGCCTCCACCGGCGAAGCCTCGTCTTTCAACCGCTCTGCAAGCTCCCACAGCTGCTGCACTTCATGCTGATAGACCGCCTCGTACAACGCTTCGCGTGTGGGGAAGTGACGGTAGAGCGTTCCGATTCCGACTCCGGCCCGCCGCGCCACCGCTTCAAGGCTCACATCCGCGCCGCCCGCGCTAAACACCGCCTTCGCCGCCACCAGCACACGCTCGCGATTGCGCACCGCATCGGCGCGTAGCTTACGCGACGTATCTGCCGACTGTTCCATACGACTTTTGTCTGCTGCCCCTGCCCCCTTCTCGGAAACGGAGAACATCTCCACTTGTTCTTGACAAAGCGGAGGATCCCTCCATATACTATAAACAATCGGAGGACGCCTCCATTTCTAACAGAAGGGGTGCCGATCTGTCTATCAAGCTGGCGGCCCTGCTCAGGGAGTGAAGCAGCTCAAGGTGGCACGATACCTCGACTCGGAACTCACGGCGTTAACGCGGATGCCCCCGCGGCAAAGGCTCGTCCGCCCGACATCGCGCCAGCGAGAGGAGTGCCGCTTACTGGCCGAGCGCGCACTTCATAAGAAGGCCTTTCACGTTCGCAGTCCCAACCAGACGCAGACTTCGCGGAAAATAATGCCAGGGGAGGCAGCGGACGAGATCGCGCGGGAGCTACGCGAGCGCAGGGTCCAATGAAGCCGGTTCTCCGAGGGATCCCTTGGCGTTTGCCTTGCTCGCATTCGAGGCGACGTCCACTGCGGGAGCGGAGTCAGCTGAGGTGGAGTTTCAGCTGCAGCTTTGAGGCGGAACGTTTTTGACGTGGTTGGTTTCTGACCCACCAAGGAGCATCTCGGCGGCAGTCACCACCACGAAAATCGGTAAAAGGAGAAATTGTTATGCGTGTCTTTGTCACTGGTGCTACAGGTTTCATCGGTTCTGCTCTTGTCAACGAGCTAGTAACCGCCGGTCATCGAGTGCTGGGTCTGGCTCGTTCCGATGCGGGCGCCAAATCGCTTAGGGCTGCGGGTGCCGAAGTGCACCGAGGGTCTCTTGAAAATCCGGAGAGCCTGCGCAGCGGAGCGGCGGCGGCCGACGGCGTGATCCACCTGGCTTTCATCCACGACTTCTCGAAATTCAAGGACAATTGCGAGATCGACCGGCGCGCCATCGAGGCGCTCGGTTCCGCGCTAGCCGGCTCCGACCGGCCCTTGATCGTCACCTCCGGGACCGCGTTCTCTGCGCCGGGCCGCCTCGCAACAGAAGAAGATGCGCCAGCCGTCAGCTCCGACTCGGTCCCTCGCGTGGCATCGGAAGAGGCGGCAGCTTCAGTCCGCGCACGTGGCGTGCGTGTATCGGTCGTGCGGCTTCCTCAGGTGCACGACACGGAAAAACAGGGACTGATAACCTACGCGGTCGCTTTGTCTCGCGAAAAGGGTGTTTCGGCATACGTCGGCGACGGCACCAACCGCTGGCCGGCGGTTCATCTGCTCGATGCCGCCCGTCTGTATCGGCTCGCGCTGGAGAAGGGTGCCGCGGGAGCCCGCTATCACGCGGTCGCGGAAGAAGGCGTGCCGGTTCGACAAATCGCTGAAGTAATCGGCCGACGGCTGAACCTGCCGGTAATCTCCAAGTCTCCCGCACAAGCAATGGAACATTTTGGCTGGCTTGGGGGTTTCGCTGGTCTTGACTGCCCGGCCTCGAGCGCGCTGACCCGCCAACAGCTGGGCTGGCGCCCGGTTGGGCCTGCATTAATCCCGGATCTCGAACAGGCGCGCAATCTCGAAAACTAAGCGCAATCCTCGGAGGATCTGAATGATGAAACCGATCGGTCTCGGTGGAAGCTTTACGTTCCCAAACACTTCGCTGACCGTGAACCGGATGGGCTATGGCGCTATGCAGCTTGCCGGTCCGCAAGTCTGGGGACCACCCCGCGATCCCGACGGCGCGGTCAGAGTTCTGCGTGCAGCGGTTGCAGCTGGTGTGAATCACATCGATACCAGCGACTTCTACGGTCCTCACGTGACCAACCAGACCATCAAGCGGGCGCTCCATCCCTATCCGGAAGGTTTGGTAATGGTTACCAAGCTGGGCGCCCGCCGGGGACCTGACAAGTCCTGGATTCACGCCCTGTCGCGCCAGGAACTCAGCGACGGGGTCCATGACAATCTGCGAAATCTCGGCCTCGACAAGCTCGATATAGTGAACTTGCGCGTGGGAGATCCCATGGGACCTACAGAAGGCTCGATCGAACAGCCGCTGACGGCGCTGGCCGAACTCAAGCGCCAGGGACTCATCGGTCATCTCGGGCTGAGTAATGTGACTCCGCGGCAGCTCGCAGAAGCGCAGAAAATATCGGAAATCGTTTGCGTGCAGAACCTGTACAACGTTGCGCACCGATCCGACGACGCTTTCCTTGACGACCTTGAACGGCAGGGCATCGCTTACGTCCCATTCTTCCCGCTGGGAGGATTTGCTCCGATCCAGTCCGCTGCCCTCGAAGCGGCAGCCGCGTCGATGCAGGCAAAACCGATGCAGGTCGCGCTCGCGTGGCTACTTCATCGCGCGCGAAACATCCTGCTGATTCCCGGTACGTCCTCGATGGAACATCTACGAGAAAATCTCGATGCTGCGGCTATCAAACTATCTCCCGAAGCGATCGCTAACCTCGATTCAATTTGCCCGCGTCGCTGACGAGTAGCGCAGTGTTTTACACCTTCCCGCTCCGCCCTCCGTCTCCGACTGAGGGCGGAGCCGGAAAGAGGTCCGACCCTCTTACCGATTCGAATCACGCGTTGGCCCAGGGGGGTCGCGCAAGAGCGTTGCGATCGGTTCACGCGTGCCGGGCCGGATAGCTCCGGTTGCCGAAAACAGGGGCAACTAACCCAAGGTTCGTCGATTCGAGGAGGCGAGATATTTTTTGCCGAGCGGGCGCGGGGTTTCCTCGGTCTGCAACGGAACGACCCGACGTTTCCGGACAACGATTCTCCTAAACCAGCGCATCGAATAACATCTCGACCATTCGTCGGCGTTCGACGGAAGGAAGGACACTCCGGGTGCGTTGCTCGAGGTGCGGGGCAGACAACCCTGAGGGCAAGCGGTTCTGCGGTGACTGCGGCTCGGCCCTGGTGAACCGCTGTGCGCACTGCGGCGCGCTCAGCCTGCCTGGGCAGCGCTTTTGCGGGGACTGCGGCGCCGCGCTCTCGGCTGGTGACGCCTCCGCGCAATTATCGTCAGCAGCGCAACTCCATGCCGAGGTCCGTGGCGCCGGAAAAAGCGATGCTAATACCCCGACCGACGGCGAGCGTCGGCATCTCACGGTTCTGTTCTCCGACCTGGTCAACTCGACTGAGATAGCGGGTCATCTCGATCCCGAAGAGTGGCACGATATAGCCGCCGAGTATCAGCGAACCGCAGCGGCTGCGGTCACACGCTTTGGTGGGCATGTCGCCAAGTATCTCGGTGACGGCGTGATGGTCTACTTCGGCTGGCCGCAAGCGCACGAGGACGATGCCGAACGCGCGGTCCGCGCTGGCCTCGCGCTCGTGGAAGACGTCGATGCGCTGAACCGACGTCTTGCAGTTGGGCACAACTTAAGGCTGTCTGTTCGGGTCGGGATCCAGACCGGTTCGGTCGTGATGGGTCGTGGAGGCGGTGGCGAGGAGGCTGATGTTTTCGGCGGTGCGCCCAACGTCGCCTCGCGGGTGCAGTCCGCGGCAGAGCCCGATTCGGTGATGATTACCGCGGCAGTGCACGAACTCGTTTCGGGACTATTCATAGTCGAAGATCGGGGCGCGAATCGGCTCAAGGGCATCGAGGATCCGGTCCGGCTCTATCGGGCCATCCGACCGACGGTGGTGCGCCGCCACGCGCCCGGCGGCTCGGCGCGCGCCTTGACGCCCTTCGTTGGGCGCGAAGACGATATGCGCTTGCTCCTGAGTCGCTGGGAGCGTGCGCGCGACGGCCAGGGCCAGCTCGTGCTGGTGATGGGGGAGCCGGGAATCGGGAAGTCGCGCCTAGTCGAGGAATTCCGTGCCTGCATCAGGAACGAGCCTCATGTGTGGGTGGAGTGTGCCGGCGAGCAGTTCTACCAAAACACCCCCTTTCATGCCGTCGCGCAGATTTTGGTTCAGGGGCTGGATTGGCGCGGCGACGAGAGTCCGGAGGAGCGCGTCGTCCAACTTGAGAGCGCTTTGGACCGCGCCGGGCTGAAGCTCAGCGAGGCGGTACCGCTTATAGCGGATATGCTCGGGCTGCCGATTTCAGAAAAGTACCCGCGCTTGGTGTTTGCCCCGGATCAGCGCCGCAAGCGGCTACTGGCGAATCTGGCGGCCTGGGTGCTTAACGCCGCGCGCATACAGCCGGTAGTGATGGCGATCGAGGACCTGCACTGGATCGATCCGTCGACACTGGAACTAACGCAGACCCTGGTCGAGCAGGCGGCTACCACTCCGCTGATGCTACTGTACACGGCACGCCCCGAGTTTCGCGTGCCCTGGTCGACCCGTGCATATCACGCCGAAATAACCCTCAATCGCTTGAACCATCGCAGTACACGCGAGATGGTCTCGGGCGTGGTCGCTCGCGCCGGGCTGCCCCAGGACCTGATCGATGCGGTAGTGAAACGAACCGACGGGGTGCCGCTGTTCGCCGAGGAGCTGACGCGGCTTATTCTCGAGGGCGACCGTCGCTCCATAGCACATGAGATTCCCGCCACTCTGCGTGACTCACTGACGGCACGCCTGGACCGGCTCGGACCAGCCAAGCAGGTTGCGCAGGTCGCGGCGGTAATCGGGCGCGAATTCCCCTACGAATTGCTCAAGGCAGTCGTACCGGGCGGCGAGGGAGAGCTGCAGTCCGCGCTGAAGAAACTTTTGGACGCGGAACTCATCTATGCACGCGGCATCGCGCCGGAGGCAACCTACCAGTTCAAGCACGCTCTGATCCAGGACGCGGCCTACGAAGCGCTGCTCAAGACACGCCGCAGAGAGCTGCATCACCGTGTCGCACAAGCCATCACTGAGCAGTTCGCGGCCACGGCCGAAGAACACCCCGAAGTGATCGCTCGGCACTGGACTGAGGCAAGTGAGACGGAGCCGGCGATAGCCGGGTGGCGCAAGGCCGCTGATGCCGCGTTCGAGCGGCATGCGTTTAAGGAAGCTGAACAGGCATACCGCCAGACGCTGACGCTCCTACGGAGCCTCCCGGAGTCGCGTGACCGTGACGGCCGAGAATTGGAAGTTATGAACCGGTTCGCCCCGGTGCTGCAGGTCACCCGTGGATGGGCCGCACCAGATGCTGCTCAGGCCACCGCCCATGCCCTGGCACTGGCGGAAAAGAGCGACAACCTCGCTCAGCTCGTTCTTCAGACGGTTGGTTCCTTTGCCGCTGTCATCAGCCGCGGCCACTTACCGACCGCGAGCGCGATCACGGGTCAGCTGCTTGATCTGTCCAAACGCGAGGGCAGTAACGCCGCCTTGGGTCTCGCCTATGCATGTGCGGTTACGTCCTGTTACTGCCAGGGAGACTTGACCGGTGCCGAAAAGCAGTTCGCAGCTGGCGCACCGCTGTTCAAGGACGCCGGCAGGAAGTTCCCCTCCGCGTTGGGCTCTGGGTTCGGCTTTGGAAGTCACGCAGCGTGGATGATGGGCCGTGCCGACGCTGCGCGCCATCGGAGCCGTCAGGCGATCGCGAGTGCGACCGAGCTCAACAGTCCCTTCGAATTGGCCTATGTGCAGTGGCTGTCCGCCATACTGCGGGTTTTTCTCAGAGAATTCGCCGCGGCTAAAACTGCCGCGGCTGCCGCCGTCGCTCTATCGGACGAGCACGGATTTCAACAGTATGCTGCAGGGTCCCGCATTTTTCTGGGTCTGTCCGAGGCTGCCCTCGGCAACCCCGGCCACGGGATGCCCATCGTAAGACTGGGCCTGAAAAGCCTGAATGATAGCGGGTTCGGCGTCATGATGACCTTATTTACGAGTTCGGTCGCGTTAGCAGAGGCGCTCGATGGCAACCTGCCCCGCGCACTCGAGACCATAGAGAAAGCATTGCAGATGAATCCGGCAGAACTGTCCTGGAGACCCGAAGCCATCAGGATACGGGGGGAATTGCGGCTAAGAGTGCACGAGAACGAGGCGGCGGAACGCGATTTCCGCGAGGCAGTCGCACTTGCGCGGCAGATTGGCGCCAACGCCTGGGAGCTGCGCTCCGCGATGAGCCTTGCACGGACGCTGAGACTGCGCGGCGACGTCGTCGGGGCGCACGCTGTATTGGAGCCCCCCTACTCCAGCTTCACCGAGGGCTTCGACACCGCCGATCTGAAGGACGCGCATGCGCTGCTGGATGAATTGAGCAATTCACCCTGAACCTCCTTGCACCACCCGGTTGACGCCAAGCCAGCCGAAGGAGCCGGGGTCAACTCCTCTGCTATCGTTGCTCGATCACATCAGGCGCGCCGCTATTGGACAATCGGTGTCCAACCAGCCTGTAAGCGAGGGCGGACTATCGCCCAATTATCGCGCCGTTTTTGCGAAAATTCGTGAGCGCGGGCAGAGGTTCCACCAGGCTGACCCGATAAGACATAGCACCAAGGTCCCATAGTGGGAGGGGGTCTGCAGAATTAGGCTTCGACTTCTTGCGGGCAGGTGCGCCAGATACCCGCATACCGAGGGTTCCGAATCGGGATTTTGAGGACGCCACTACTAAGGTTCGAGGCAACGTTCAAACGGAGAATTCACTTCACGTGCTGACAGTAGTCACATTCCCGCCGTGCATCTGCCGGCGTAGCAGTGGCAGGTGCGGCCCTCGCGCTTAACTTTGGTGGAAACTCCGCGCCGTGGTTCTCTTAAACATGACCGCTTTAGATCACGAATAGACTCATGCGCGTGCAGCCCGAGGTAATTTATCATGTCGAAGTCGATCACTCGTCAAATGAGAGCATCCCTCAGGCGCTACCTGATGCCGCGGCGGCATACCGCAATGCTGTGTGCGCTCGTCGCCTTCGTCGCAGTGCGTCCGCTGATTGGTGACGGCTCGACCGCGACAGTGGTGTTCAGCGTCGCGGTGGTCGTTCTCATGATTCTCGCCCTCTATGCCATCCAGGTTGAGGAGCTGCTCGGGGAGGACTCCGCACTGCAAACCGAACACCGCCGCACTGCGGTCACGGGGGCGACGCTTGCGTTGATTGCGGTCGCAGTGCGCTTGGCCGCGGCATATTCATCTTCTCCAGCCATAGCACTCACGTGGTCACTCTCCTGGATCTTGTTTGTCGGCTTCATCACTTGGAACGAACTGCATGCGGTCCTCCGACAGAAGGAAGTGACCCGCGAAACCATCAGTATGGCGATCTCGGTCTATCTCCTTCTGGGAGTCACCTGGACCATGCTGTACAGCGTGATCTATCACTTTCAACCGCGGGCCTTTTCCTTGAACGGCACAGCCTCTACACTGGTTGCTCCAGGACATCCCATTTTTGCTGTGCTCGCGTACTTCAGCTTCATCACACTGACAACGGTTGGATACGGCGACATAGCACCGGTGACGCTTCAAGCGCGCTACGCCGCCCTGGCGGAAGGCGTTACGGGGCAGTTCTATCTCGCCATTCTCGTCGCGCGGCTGGTCAGCATGCTGTTGGTCCGGCACGCAGCTCCACGCGGCTCTGACACCTCGACTCCTGCTTTGGGCTCTCGCGGTCCGCAGAATTGAAGAAGAGTTGCAGTGACGAATTACCTCCCTGCTGGACCCGCTGAGCAACCGGGCAGAGGAGGCGCGACCAGAGTGGATTTCAGCGCCACCACCCCTGTTCGCTCTGACAGGGGAGCGCGAGCAGGATCTCCCCCTCGCTCCTGGCGTGGCAACGCTCTGTAGGGTTGGTCGCACCATCGCATGCCGTGGTAAGAGCTAGCCCTCGGAGGCGATGTTCTAATCATGCCGCTACTTGGAGCAATGTGTCACGTCGGCATCACGGTCAGCGATCTCAATGGCGCTATGGAGTTCTTCAAGCCGTTCTTGGAGTTCCTCGGCTACGAGATCTGGGACGAGACCCAGGATCCGAATGGGCAGCGCAATAGGGTGGCGGTCAACCATGGGAATGGAGCGGTGTTAAATCTCTGGGAAGCAAAGCCTGAGTTTGCCAAGCATCCATTCGAGGTTTACGAGGTAGGGCTGCATCACATCGCCTTCTACACCGACACGCGTGAGCAGGTGGATCAGGCATGCGAGCTAGCGAAGCGCCTCGGTGCGAAGGTCGTCGATGGCCCCGGCGAGTTCCCGTACGATCCGGAAGGCTGGTATGCCGTGTACTTTCTCGGACCGGATAGACTGAAGCTCGAGGTCGTCCATCAGCCATCAGCCGTGAAGAGGTACGCGGAGATGATGCGTCTCGTCGAGCAAGTGATGAAACACTGACCTCGAGAGTTTCATCACCGCCTCCCGGTCTTCACCGGAGCGGCGAGCAGGCCTGCCTTGCGTTTATCTTTGAGTCTGAAGCTCTCGCGGTTGATGTTACGTTATGCAGACTTCAGAATTACGCGACGTTCTGCTGCGCTAAGCTTCTGATGCCGAACGCCGGATGCGCGAACATATCCGCATAATTCGCGAGGCGTCGGTTACACGGTCGCGCTCATCATCTGTTCAATCCGCGATACCCGTAGACCATCACGTCTTCCCTGAAAGTAGCGCGAATTCGCCGCGTCGGCGGAAAAGGGTTTCACCTCGGAAAAGCCCATCGATTTGAGTTTGCCGACCAGCGGTTGCGGGGAAAATCGGGTCAGCCATGGCTCCCCTCGGGCAGCGCTGATCGCTGCAACCACCGCGACCCCAACCCGCCCGGCAAGCGAAAGAGCACTGCCTGCCAGTACGTAACTGAAGACGACTTCACTGCGCGGTGGCAACGAAAGGACGAATTTTAACGCATGGTCGAAAGCGTCTTCGGTCAGGTACTGGGTTACCCCTAGCGAGGAAAAGAAGGTCGGCACGTGGAAATTCAGCCCTGCGGCGTCCAGCCCTTGTGGAAGTGAAATACGCTCGAAATCTACCGGGACAAAGGTGACGTTGGTCGGGATCGGTATGTTCGCGGCCGCCAACTTCTCTCGTTTCCAAGTTTGAGTAGCCGGATAGTCGACCTCGAAGATTCGAAGTGAGCCGGTCCACTCGGGTTGCCGGTAAGCAAAGGTGTCCAGCCCTGCCCCGAGCAGCACGTATTGTCCTACACCATCACGCAACGACTCGGCCAAGCGGTCTTCGGCATAGCGGCTGCGCATGATGAAATTTGCGCGAATCAGTGCAGAGAAGGGAAAGCACCGGACCAGCGTCTTGTAACGGTCGAACTCATCGCCAAGAAGGCTTGCTGCAATCGAATCATCGAGAATCTTCGGTTCGTCATCGAGTATCCGATGCGAAGCGCGCACTATCGCGGCTCCCTGCGCGCTACTGCTCGGTCTACCCTTATCCATCCGTGTTTCTTGCTTACCGAGGCTAACGTATCAACTGCCTTTTCCGAGTCAGGGTCGAAACTTGCCTGCGGCTTTGGCCGCTGCGCGGGTATGGTGAGTCGCTGATGGGCTAGTGACTCGGTTTGACGGCGTTGACTGAATCAGATCTCCACACCGCACGTTACCTCGCACGTCGCGTCGCCGAGGTGACGCTTCAATCTTAGCGCAGCGCAGGCTGGAATCGATTGGTAGATAAAGCAGCGGGCGGCGCGAATTCGGCGACGCCGCCCGCCACTGAGCCTAGCGATTCATCGCGGCCATCCGCTTCGCCATCTCATCAGGCGTAACATCCTCGCGGTGGGTTGCGATCGACCAGGTGTTTCCGAACGCGTCCAGGACAGTCGCCATGCGATCGCCCCAGAACTGATCGGTCGGCTGCATCTGGGAGGTGGCACCGGCTCCAACCGCACGCTTGTAAAGCGCGTCAACGTCGGTCACGTAAAGGTAGAAGGACCCGGTCATTGGAGGGGTCTGCATCGCCTCGCTGAGCATGATCCGTGAATTGCCGATGTTGACCTCGGCGTGCACGACGAGTCCGCCGGGTCCGGGCATCCGCATGACCTCTTCAGCGCCGAGAGCCTTCTTCATGAAGTCCACCAGCTCAGCGCATCCTTTCACATTCAGGAACGGAGTGACGGTGTGATAGCCGTCTGGAATGGGTTTGACGGGCATTCGTGTTCTCCTTCTTGGGGTCCTTGGAGTGGGAGCTTAACCGCCGCACCTCCCTTCCGCAGAATCTCGAATCAGCGCCCTGTCGCGATAACCACGGCGATTTCTCTTATCTCGTCCGTCGGAGTTGCGACGAGGACATGCTAGCATCGTGCGACAGACCAGTCAGTCGTTGCTCCTGACAGCATTCTGTCAGGAGCACAATGATCGACCTCTTCGCACACCGGATCTGATGACGCAGACCAGCGTCGAGGTTCGAAGGCCGGGCCCTTTAATATACGAAAGAAATAGATTCCGGACGCTGGCGTCCGAGGGTAGGGAGGCCAAGCGCCAGCCAACGAGGAAATGCAACTGGCAGATGCCCAAAGCAGGCTCGCGCACGAATACGGATACGGGAACTGGGGAGCGAGTTGATTCGGCAGGTAATCGCTCTCGGCGGCATGCAAGGCAACTCGCGAAGCGGATTAGGCAAGTCGCGCCGCCCGCTCACTGAGAAGAGTCCTCAGATAAGCGCCATAGCAACAGGCGTCTAACCTTCGCCCTTCAATCAACCAGCGGTATTCTTGACCGATCGGCTCGCCCGGCTCGATCCGTGTGGCGAGCCACACAGGTCAGTGACAAGCGCAAGTGGGCTGCGCAACACAATATGTTCCGGCGCTGTTCGATTGCCCGTCGGTACAAACGGCTTCGCTTCCCATTGGACATTGTATGACGCAGTGTTGACAGGGAAAGCCAGCTCTCCCCTGGCAAACAGGGCCAGATGGCGTGGGCGCTTTGGGGGAGATCTGAGGGAGGTCGCAGGCATATGAGCATAGACCAGCCGCAAACATCGCGATCACTGCTACACCCGTTCTCATTCGCCGTTTACTCATCCAGCGACAGTTCCTCTCCGGTCGGCTCGCCTGAGGTTTGCTCGGTGTCGCTTCGACATCGACCACTCACCTTCAGCCGGGCCTGCGCCACGCGCCGTGATGGCCGGGGCTTGCTGACGCTCCTTGCTGGTCATCGCGCGCCCATCTCCGGTGATGCCTCGCGGTCAGTGTCCGACCTGTCCAGCGCCGTGATGCCGATCCGCTTCGAGTTTGAAGTGAACGCAGCATACGCGCAAGACACTTGGAAGTTCCGAGTTCTCGGAGGCCTGCATCCGCCAATCGCGAGGGTGGCAGATTTGTAAACGTCGCGTTCAATTCCGGGACGATAGTCACCTGTGTTCGAGTCGGGTGCGGCCCCGCTTTCGCACCCTGCAGCGGACACGCGGAGAGCACCGAGCTTGAGCATAATGCACGTCTGGCGCTGACAGATGCATTTTTTCGTTTTTTCGTTGTCCCGAGGACAGCAACGAGCCAGTGCTCGACGGTCTCGCGCCGTCACCTGAGTTCGATGGCTGGCAAGCGGTTCACTAAGATTCTTTGCAGGGTGGTCAAACCCTTTCTCAAAATCTCGATAGAATAACTATCGAGCTCATCGGCTGGATGGAGTACGGGTCGGTTAATGACGTTCACTAATCAGTCAAAATATCGACCCCAGGCCCGCTGCGGCTCCGGCTGCTAACGCGCAGGTCAGTAATAACGAGAGTTGTCCCCGGCGTAACCGCCGCGCGCGCATGTTCAAGGAACTCCGGCGCCATGGTCGCACGATTAACCACTTCCTTGACATCCGGCGCCGGTGCGCGTCCGAAGCTCGCGGTCGAGATCCATTCCGGGCGCCCATTCGAGTCGAATTTGTCGAGCGCTGAATAGACGTGGCTTCCTAGGCCCTGGCCCAAACCGGTGGTGGACACGGCGGCCCGACCGATCTCAACGCCATTGCGGTAGACGTAAGCCTCCTGGTCCAAAGTACTCAATACAATGGACACAGGGCCGGTCGGAGCATCCTGGGGATGCCACTCGAACTGGCCCTTGGCCAGTACTGGTGCGGAAGGCGCACCCGTCTTACCCGACAACAACCTGCCGGGCTCCGCCGTTTCGCTCGGAGCAAACTTGTCGTCGGTAATGATTACGCTCGTACCGTTGTCCGTGACGCTATAAAGTTTTGCAGCGAAATCCACCGGCAAGCGCACACACCCATGTGATGCGGGATAACCGGGTAGGTGGCCGGCGTGGAAGGCAATGCCGGTCCACGTCAACCTTTGCATGTGGGGCATCCGCGCTCCTTTGTAGATGTTCGATTCGTGAGTGACCTTCTTCTGCAAAATAGTGAAGATACCCGTCGGAGTCGCATGCCCTTTGGTTCCGGTGCTGACGGTGGATACACCGATGCGGACACCATTACGGTAAACATACATTCTCTGTGCGGGAAGACTAACGATGATCACCACCGGCCCTGCGGGCGAAACCTCCGGATGCCAAACGTAATCACCGTTCTTGAACGAGGGCGTGAGTTCCTGAACAGCGCGGCCCTTGGTATGGCCGGCCGCGCTTGCACCGAGCGACGTGGCAAGAATCAGGACGAATGCAAATGCGAGTTGCCATTTCATCGGTGTCGTTCGGGAGGCTCGAATTTCGATCTCGGGAACTATAAATTTTCGCAAGGACGAGTGCTCGGTCCGCGAGTCCGCTTATACTTCGATTTCTTCCACTATTTCTACGCTTAAAATCGTTCCGACTGGATTGGGATCATTTTCGAAGCTGGCAAAGAGATCTCGCGCCGCCTGGTCGCTTGCCATTCCTGCCGAAACTTCACCAAATTGCTTCCAGCCGGAGGTCTCGATGACCACGATGAGTGTTCCGGTCGCTGTTCTGAATAGTCGCTCCTTAGCCCCGTGTCGTTCCCGAAGCTTTTTGAACTTCTTTCCGAGTTCTAGGCACTGCGCAAACCTTCCAGGGGCCGGTTGGACTCTGAGCACCTCGGTCACGGTTGCCATGCTGCACCTCCGCGATTGTATGACCCGGGCCAAGCACCCGACGGGCCCTATCCTCTTCGGCCCGCCATAGCGCAACCGAGATTTCGAGAGATTTCTATCGGTCCGAGCGACCTGCGCTTAAACCTCGGCTCAAAGAAGTCACGACGTTTCCGCCCCACCGGCCAGCTCAACCTCGTCGAGCGAATATATGAGCAACGAGCTTTGCTTCGGCAAAGCCCACCTCGAACATCTGCGCGCTTCTTGCAGCCGTTACGTATTCGATAACCCGGGCATTGCTCCGTGCGAGCGGTAGATGATCTCGGTCGCGGCGTCGAACTCTTCGATTGCGGGGCGCGCTTGCCGCTGATCCTAACGCCCGGCGCAGGGACAACCGGATCGCTCTGCGTCAACATAGCTCACGGTTAGAGCTGATCAGAGCTTGGTGAAGCCGTCGGTACTCCATTCCTCCGAGCCGACCCCGTTATGGACGAAGAACAGCCCGTCGGGATCGTACTTTCTTTTGATTTCAGCCAGACGCGAGTAGTTGCAGCCCCAGTACGCTTGCTGAAAGTTTTGCTCGAAATAATTGCTCTCGCTCACGTATGCGCCGTTGTGCCCTGCAACGGCCCGGAGTTGATCCATGCATTGGTGAATGCGCTGGGCAGCCATCCGGCCCTCCGCGACCGACGGCTCATGTCCCGGAATTCCCGGATACGCGGGTCCGCCGCCCCCGCCCGAGATCGCCAGAGCGAACGCGGTCAGCACGGCCGGATTGGTTGCGGTGTCCCTGGCCCGGGCGATTGCGTCGGGTGGTGCACCCGCGAATCCCTTGCTCAAGTGCAGTTCGACACGCCAATGCCTAGAGGCGGCGAACAACGCGTCGGCGAGGTTCTGCTGCTGTGCGTCGCTCTCCAGTAGCAATGCCGGCAACCACAACGACTCGAGACCTCCAATGAACCAGGCGACCTGATCCCCATCTCCCTTCCACCACGCATTGTTGGGCCCCGCCCCCGGCCGATCATCGAACTTGAAAGACGGCTCCGACATCACGTGCAGGAGGACGTCGTCAAGTAGTCCATGCAGAAGGCCATCACGAGGGAAAACGATTTCCGGCCAATGCTCTTTCCACCATTGCGCGTCCCAGTAGTGGCGCGCCGGTATGCTTCCGATGTCCACCCGGCCTGCCTGCGAGTACGCGTGAGAAGAACGCGCGACCCGGTCGAAAAAGGGCTGCCAGATGGCTTTCGTTTGCCCGGAGTCCAGGCCGAAGGACATCATTCTGATCCCGAGCCGGTTGTCAGGCCCCACGTGGACCTGCTCACCCCAACGGTCGTTGAAGAGATGCTCTTTATAAAAACCCACGAACTCGCGAATCAGGCGACGATAGTCGTCATCAGACGCTGCCTTGATGGTGAAGGTGACGGGACAGAAGTACTCGGGAAGATCGTGGACCTTCAAGGTCATCTTACTCACCACGCCGAAGGTGCCGCCTCCGCCGCCCTTGAGCGCCCAGAACAGATCGGGGTTGGTGCACGCATTGGCTACACGAATCTGACCGTCGGCGGTGACTACTTCGGCCTCTAGAAGGCCTCCCGCGGCCGTACCGTAGTGCTTGGAGAAACTTCCAAAGCCGCCACTTTGCACCAGACCCCCGAGGCAGACGGTCGTGCAGCCGCCGCCCTGGACATACTTCCCGCCGTGGGTCGTGACCGCCTGGTATGCCTGCATTCCGATCGTGCCAGCGCCAACGGTCACGGCTGGCTGCGGTTGCAAAGTGCGCTCGCACCCCTGCGGAACGAACCCGGTATGCATCTCGATATCGTGCATGTGCCGGGTCCAGATGAGCAGCGAGTCGGGCGCATTGGAGGTGCCCTGGAAACTATGGCCGCCGCCCTTCACGACCAGCCGCAAGTTGTTTTCGCGGGCGAAGTTCACTGCCGTCGCAATGTCCTGAGCATTTCTCGCTGCGACCGCGTAAACGCTTGGTTCAGTGGTCCACGCGTCGACCCATCCCAGGCTCTCCGTGAGCCCCGGCTGATCGCCGATGTAATAGGGATTTTTGAGATCCTTCAGAAGGAGCTTCGCGGCGTTGCTGTCCGGATTGTTCTTAAGTATGGAGAGCGGAAAATCGACCGAGATTAGATTTCCATCGACCGCTTCGTTGAGTTGCTTCCACGCCGACTTTGATGGCCATGCGGCGTCGCTCGGACGACATCGGCTTACCGTTGGGGCTGCCGCCCTCAGCCCTCGCGGCACCAGGGTAAGGAGCGCCGCCGCTCCGGTGGCCTTCAAGAAGGTTCTTCTCTTCATCCCTCTTCCTTTTGGCAGTCTCCGCCCGAATCCGGATACACAGCGCGCGGGCCGACAGTGCCCTTTTCCCTCGATCGTGTTGGCCCGTGGCAGCTCGTGAATTGGCCTAACGGGCGCCATCGATTCTCGGCTTGTTTGGATGGATTGCCGTTCAATCCACCGCGGCCGCCACGAGCAGTTCAAAAGCAGTCGCTACGGTGATGGCCGGCTCCGGCTCTCAGCAGGAAAGATGCAGCCCGCTCGCCGATAACGATTGCGAGATCCATGAGCAAGGGCGATGCCGAGGTCATAGTTTACAGGATCGTTGATTTCCCTGGATTTTGACTCGGGTCGGACGATACGGAATGGCTGGACTGCATGCGCCGCATTGCAGCCGCAGGCAAGCACGACTTCAGCTTTGCGGCTCACCCAAGGGTGGTCACGACATCACCTAGTCCAACCTCCGCGTTACCGGGGGATAGGGATTGCACACGGTCCGTGAGCACCTGCGCCCGACCGACAAAAGCACTGGGCGGAGTCTGATCCCACCACCTCCGTAGAAGATGATTGAGCGCTGGAGCTCAACCTCTGATTTGAACGGATACCGAGGCAGAGAGTCTGTTGTGGCCGCCTATCAACTCCGATTGCACCATCGTGTTCAGCTCCGTTTCGACAGTCAATCCGCAACCAATGGAAGTTCGTTAGTCCGTGAGACCCGACCACGCCGGCGTGGCGCGACACCCGGGTGGTCGCGTATGACGGGAACCAAGTTCTCGGAGCACCCCGACCGTCAGACAACCGCGCCCGCGCTGGTGTGGATGGTCTGGCCCGAGATCTGCCTGCTCGCGGGAAGGCAGAGAAACAAGATCGCGGCCGCGACGTCTTCCGGCTGCGAAACACGATGGAAGAGATTTTCTAGTGGCCCGCTCGAGGCGATGCGCTGGAGCGCCTCATCGCCACCAAACGCCCGTGTCATCCCGGTCTTCGTGATACCGGGCGCGACCGCATTGACATTGATGTCATAGCGCCCCAGCTCCGCAGCCGCACAGCGGGTCAACTGGACCAGTGCAGCCTTCGAAGTAGCATAGGCCATCGGGGAATTGCGCGCGCGAAATGCCGAGCTGGAGCTGATGTTAACAATCCGACCGCCACCACCGCGTTCAATCATGTGCCGCGCGACGTGTTTCATCAGAAGTACGGGCGCCTTCAGGTTGACGGTATGGACCAGATCCCAGTCCTGCTGGTCGAGCTCGAGCAAGGTCTGGCCCCTTCCTGCGACGCCAGCACAGTTGACCAGGATGTCGATTCGGGCGCAGCGCTGAAGCACACGGGCGACGACATCCGGGATCCGCTCGGTGTCGGCCAGATCAGCGACCACCGCGAAGGCAGTGCCGCCGGTCTTCGCCCCCTCCGCGACCACCTCGCCAACGCCGCCCTCCTCCCGGTCCAGCGCCGCCACCGTAGCGCCAGCCCCGAGTAGTGCCGCAACCGTCGCACGCCCGATTCCCGACGCCCCACCGGTCACGATCGCCACTTTGCCGGAAAGTTCGTCACTCATGATCTTCTCTCCACGAGCACTGGGTGCAGATCAGGTTTCGATATTGCTACTAATTCAGTTGGTCGAGCAGCGCTCGAGCGTCCTTCAGGTCGGTGGTGTCAAACCCCTCGGTGAACCAGTCGTAGATTTCGGCGAGCATCGTGCGTGCCTCGTCCCGGCGCTCGTTGTGCCGCAGAAGCCGTGCGAGGCTGATCGTCGCCCGCAGCTCCCACCATTTCGCAGATTGGCCCTTTGCGATTTCGATGGCTTTGCGAAAGCAGGTCTCCGCTTCGACATTCGCCGGAGGATCGCACATAAGAAGCGCCCTGGCCTTGAACCGATATAGCTCTGCCGCGCCGAGATACGCCCCCGTGCTTTCGACCCTGGCAAACGCTTTACTGATCAACTCCAAAGCTTGACCCGAGCGGCCGGTACACACGTAGGCAGGCTCGAGCAACATCTCCGACGGAAAATGCAAAGTCATCGTCGGGGAGGAACCTGCGCCCGGATAGGCCGGCATTTGGTCTGTTTGACCGAGTTCGCTCATTGCCCATCCCCTGAGCAAGTGTCCCTGCGCCAGGAGTTCACGGAAGCCATATTGCTCTGCCAGGGTGATCATCGCCTGCGCCAGCTCGCGAGTTGCGGCGGGATCGCGAAGATGGTAGCGCAGGACGGCAGCATTCCAGAGCGTCTGGGCAAGCATGTATGGCTGATTGAGCTGGCGGGCGCGGCGTAGCGCCTCTTCACTGAACTTGATCGCCTCGTCGGGTCGACCCAGTACAACTTCGATCAAACCCAATATCGCGGGGGCGAGGACCCACGGGTCGACGACAACTCCAGGTGCACCTCGCCGACGCGCAGAGACCACATCCGCCATCAAATCGGCGATTTGGGAAGAGGCCTTAAGTAGTTCACCCGATCCGTACGCGCACCACCCCACTAGGTGCCTAACGTATGCAAGCATCTCTCGGTCCAGGTGCGGCTCGGCGCGGCCGAGATATCGGTTTAGAACCTCTTGGGCGTGCCTTGTCTCCGAGCGCGCCGCGTATACCCCCCCGACATTGGCGAGCCCAACGAGCAGGCGGGAATCATCGCCGAGTTGCTCGCTCAGTTCACACACCCTTTGGAGGGCCTGCAGACGTTGTTCCGAACTTATCCCGTGAAGAACCGTCGCAGTCCTCCCTTCCATTAGGCGTACTCCGAGTTCGGCTCGTAGCCGCTCCTCGCCTTTGGGAAGCCGTTCGATCAACCGGAGGGCCGCCTCCACGTTTTCCAGCGCCTGAGAGTAGGAACCGCGATCTATCGCGCTTTCGCCGGCGAGGCCCAGGTACATGACCGCTTTCGCCGAGTTGTCGCTCGAACGATAGTGATAGGCAAGGTCGGCGTAGTGATCATCCAGCCGCTCGTGGTAAACCACCTCGATGGCGCGGGCGGTTCGTTCGTGCAACGGTTTGCGGCGCTCGGTCAGCAGCGAATTGTAGGCCGCATCGTGGGTCAAGGCGTGCTTGAAGGTGTATTCGACGTCGCCCCTCGCCGGTCGCTCGTAGATGAACTCGCCCGCCTGCAGAATGTCGAGCGGCGAATCAGGCCGGTCGGCCGGCAGCTGGACAACCTGACGGACCAGTGCGAGTGGGAACTGTGAGCCCATAACCGCCAGCGTCTGTAGCAGCTCCTTCAGATGGGGAGGGAGGCGGTCGATACGCGAGGCCAGAATCGCCTGTACGATGGGCGGTATCTTCAGCTGACTTAGCGGTCGGGTGACCTTGACATCGCCGTTTCTGACCAGAACGCCCTCGTCGAACAGCGCCTCGACCAGCTCCTCGATGAACAATGGATTACCCTCGGTGCGATCAAGTATCAGACGCTTGACCGGAGCCAGGTCCGGCGAATCGCCGATTCGGGCGCTCAGCATTTCGGCCGCACTATCTTTGCCCAGCGGGTCAAGGCGAAGGTGCGTGTAGTGCATCTTGCTACTCCATTGGTGCGTGTACTCCGGTCGGTAGTTGACCAGTAGCAGCACGGATGCACCGGCGATGCCCTCTGCGAGCAAATTCAAAAACTCCTGGGTCGCATCATCGATCAAGTGCAGGTCTTCAAAGATCAGCATCAGCGGATGATTGAGGCTCTCACGCAGGAGAATGCGTTTGACCGCGTCCTGCGTGCGCCGCCGTCTGATCTGCTGATCCGTGCCCGCGAGCGGATCGGTGCCCTCGACGATGCCGAGCAGTCCAAACAAATGCGGGAGGGTCCCCTCGAGGCTTCGATCGAGCATCGTAACCTTGCCGGCGACCTTCTCACGCCGCTGCCAAGGCTCATCATCAGGCTCGATTGCAAAATACTCGTGAAGCAGCTCGATCAGCGGCAGATAGGCGGTCGTCTTACCCTGAGAAGAGGAAA
>JAFAHS010000559.1 GCA_019237115.1 Deltaproteobacteria bacterium | reverse complement strand
GGCGGCACTGGAACGCGACAACATCGCACTGATGCGCGAAGGGCGGGGCAGAGCCGAACCGATCGCCAGCGCGGACGACGTGAAGCGCTGGGCGGCACGCGATGGCCTCGCAGCCGACCAGGTTCTTGCCGCCCAAACAACCCTCTCGACTCGCGACTGGCTGAGCGCAATCGAGGGTCGCGCGGGCGCAGCCAAGACTACGACTGTAGGTGCGATTCGGAAATTTGCGGAAGAGCGCGACTACTTCGTGCGCGGCTTCGGACCAACGAGCGGCAGCGTCAAGGCGCTGAACGAGGCGGGTGTGCTGGCGCGCACCGCGGCGAGGCTGCTGGAAAATCCGAAGCCAGAAAAGCAGGGCAAGGAATTGTGGATCGTCGACGAGTCGAGCCTGCTCGCCACCCGGCAGGTGAATCGGCTGCTCCATCTCGCCAGAGAAATAGGCGTTGAACGCATAGTCTTCGTCGGCGACGAGCGACAGCATCATGCAATCGAAGCGGGCCGCCCGCTCTTTCAGATGCGGCAGGCCGGAATGACGGTCGCATCGCTTACCGCGATTCGCCGCCAGCGCGATCCAGCGTTGCGCGAAGCTGTTGAGCTTGCGGCGGCTGGAAAGCTTGCCGAGAGCGTCGCCGCGCTTTCCCAGCAGTCGCGCATCCACGAGATACCTCAGGCCACCGACCGCTACCGTGCAATCGCCGAGGACTATCTGGCTTCGCATCGGGCCGGACAAACGACTCTAGTTGTGAGTCCCGCGATCGAGGAGCGCACCGAGCTTAACCGCGTCATCCGCGAGCTGCTGGTCGGGCGTGGTGCGATCGCGCGTGAGGGTATCGAACTGGCGACGCTGTCGAATCTCGATCTGACCCGCGCGCAGCGGGCGCATGCGCGCCATTACGCTGGCGGCGACGTGCTTCGCCTTCGTCGTGGCAGCTCGAAGCTCGGCATCGCCTCTGGCAGCTATGCCAGGGTCGAGGCGTCGGATCTCAAGCGCAACATCCTGAGACTTAGAACCGAGAGCGGTGAGACTATCGAGTACCGTCCTGGCCGCCTGCGGGGTATCGAGGTCTTTCGCGCCGAGGCACGCACGTTTGCCGTCGGCGACCGCATTCAGTTTCGCGCGCCGGACCGGGCGCTCGGGGTCGCCAACGGCCAGTTCGCAATGGTCGTCGCGATCGACGCCGGTCAAACTCGTCTCCGCACCGACAGGGGTCGCGAAATAGCGGCGACCAGCTCGCGGCTACGCCACATCGATTACGGCTACGCGTCGACTTCGCACGCTGCTCAGGGCGCGACCGTGGATCGGGTCATCGTCAACGTCGATACGGCGCGCGGCGTTCGGTTGGTAAATCGCCGACAGTTCTACGTCTCGCTCAGCCGCGCGCGACATGACGCCCGAATCTACACAGACAGCTCCGAAGCGCTGGCGCGCGTTGTAGGACGCGAGCAGCTAAAGACGACAGCACTCGAAAATCTTTCGCCGGCCCAGCGGCGATCCCTGCCCAAGTTCAAACCGATCGACATCGAAGATCCGTTCGCTGCGCGACCGAAGCAGGGCATCCGGCCGGAGCGAAAGGTCAAACGCAGCCAAGGAATTAGTTGGTGAGGCAAGGAGGAAGCCGCGATGAAGTTTCGCACTCCTTGTGGTTCGCGAATCATCGATCAACAAATCTGCGGCTTTTGCGGATCTCCTGGGTTCAGGCCTGCGAGCCGAACGGCGGTCGAGTATCCAGCCGCGTGGGACCCGCGCTCATTTACCTTCAAATACAAAGTCCACGTTCTCGGCCTGATCGAGCGTGAGCGGTCCCTGAGTGTCCCGTTTAGCTATGTAAACGGAACCCTGTTGGAGATCCGCACCAATCAAGACACGGCCCACTCGGCTCACATCAAAATCTGGTCGGAAAAGGACGACCCTGTGTTGGGTCCGTGCGAATCCGATCGTCGGAAAAGAAACGCAGCCAATTATCAGAAGCATCGTGCGACTAAGACTCGGGTGCGGCGTCGAGCGCTCGTTTGTGCTGAGCCAAGTCAGACCGCAGGCCAAGCAAGGGAATAGGATCGGGCTGATCTTTCCCGCCCCGATGGTGCGCGCTCTCAACCCGCTCTACGACTACGCAGCGCTCGCGGCGGTCGATTACGCCGCAAATGTCTATACGTGGAGCACAACCCATCCCGAGATTCATGCTATCCGCTCGCGGTTGCTGCAGGACCAGGACGACGCATTCACCGATTCACTCGCGAACTACCTGAACGGACTCTGCCGACGTTGCGTGCGGCTCTTCAAAGGACACGACCGCCACAATCAGCCTCGGTACCGAGTCGGTGCCGGACAAGCGGAGCTACGGCGATGAGGACGTTCACCCATCAACACCGCCTTGCGCCGGCTACACTCAATTCCGTCGCGCCTGTCCCACGGTGCGCTGCGCTCGGTCACGCCGGAATTGCACTGCTTCGCCGGCGCTCGTTGGTGGCGGCGCTGCGCGCCGCATCGAATCCATTTCCGACGTCGCCCTTCCTGATCTGGGTGAGAAGGGCGCCGCGGAGGATGGCGAGGGGTTCCAAGCCCAAGCCATTCGCCCTGGCCGATGGCAAGCGGGCGCAAAGGAGAAAAGAAAATGTCGACCATTTATCAGGGCAACTGCGCGCGTTGTCAGCGCAAGGTTAGGACCGCGGAGAATTTTCTGAAGGCACACCTGTGGGCCAGCACCGCCGTTTTCCACTGGAACTGTTTTCTGGCGCTGATGAAGGAGCACGGTGAGACAGCGGCCGAGGAGGCCAGGTGGAAAGCGAGCAGAATTGATCGAGTTTGAAAAACAAAAGGCTACGTGCCGGGCGACTACCCGGACACGGAGCCACAAAGGAGAAAGTCGTGTCGTTAAACAGAGTAATGGTCATTGGGCATCTCGGGCAAGATCCGGAAATCCGCTACACGCCGGCAGGTCTGCCGGTCGCGAACTTCACTGTCGCGACCAACGAGGTCTTCGTCGACAACGAGGGCAAGCGGCAGGAACGAACGGAATGGCACAGGATCGTTGTTATGGGAAAAATCGCGCTCACCTGCAATGAGTACCTGAAGAAGGGTCGGCAGGTTTTCGTCGAGGGTCGGGTGCAAACCCGCGAATGGGAAAACAACGGGCAGAGCAACCGCCGGACCGAAATAGTGGCTGCGCGCGTGCAATTTCTGGGAGCACCGCCGAGCGACGCGAGAGCAGATGAGTCTTCGGTAGGCAGCGTGGATGCAGACTCAGAGATAGCAATCTAGGGAAGTCGCACGAGGCGGCCTAGCGGCCGCCTCGTGCGAGCTACACGTGCCAACATTTGGCGGACGGTGCGATCATGGAAGTCGAGAAAACGAAAGTCGATGGCCACCTTGAGTATCTGACTGTCGGCGAGTTTGCTCAGCGGGTCCGGCGGACCGCAAAAACAGCGTACAACTGGATCAACAAGGGTCTGATCGGAGCGGAAGACGGTGTGGTCACGATTCAGGGCCGGATTTTTATTCATTGGCCAACTTATTCTGCGCGCCAGATTCGCCCATATCATCGAATCGAAGACAGTCTTCGATCACCGGGAGGGTAGCTTATGGCATGGGTTGCTACTCAGTTCGGGCGACTTTTTCTTTGCTTTCGCTATGCCAGAGGCGCTGAGCAACCCTCGCTTTGCCGCGAAGCGCTTCACGTTCCTCCCTCTCGCGAATCAAAGGCGGAAGCGAAACGATTGGCCGCGAAACTCCAATTAGAAATTGACGCGGGTACGTTCAATTATGCCGTGTGGTTCCCGAATAGTGTACGTCTCCGGAAATTAGGCCTGAAGCCGAAGGAAGTGCCGACACTGTCTGTATTCACAGAGAACACTTGGTTGCCCTTGAAAACACTTGGCGTGAGACGTTCAACCCGCGCCTATTACCAGGATGTCTATCAATCTCTGGTTGGAAGATCTGAACTTGCGAATCGCTGTCTGAGCGATCTGTCGGTCGCGGACATAGATAGCTGGCGTCTCTGGCTCGATACTCGTCGGACTGCTTCGGGCGAGAAGCTTAGCGTGCGCCGGAAGAATATGGCCCGGGACGTTCTTTGCCAAATCCTCGATCTTGCGCGCAGCCATTATCAGATTCAGGACCTGACGTTGGGGCTCAAAGTTTTTAAAAACTCCGAGGAATCCGACGATTCCAGCAGCGATTCCCAAGACGATATTCACCCGTTCGCTGGCGAGGAAGTCGAGAAGATCCTCGGCACTGCCGAGGGCTGGGAGCGCTCTCTGGCCACTCTCTATTTTTTCACAGGCCTGCGGCGAGGAGAGGGTCTCGGATTAACATGGAACAATGTGTTCTTGGACGAGGGGTATCTCTTGGTGACCCAGTCGCTCGGGCGCTATGGGCGGACCAAGCCGAAAACAACAGCGAGTCGACGCAAGGTTCAATTCGGTCCGCGCGTGAGAGCCGAACTGGCCGCTCAACGCCGGCGAGTGGAGCTCAGCAGTCCGCACGTATTTCCCAATCGGGCGGGGTCAGCCCTGAATCAGCGGTGGATGTCCCAGCAGATGTGGCGACGCCTGCTCGAGCGAGCTGCGGTCCCTTATCGGCCCATCGGTCAAACCCGTCACACTCACGCGGTATTGATGTTGCAGCGTGGAGCGCCGCTCGCGTGGCTTCAACGTCAAATGGGTCACACGACATTGCAGATGCTTATCCGCCATTACTGGCGCTACATGGTGGCTCACGATCTTCGATCAGATGAGATGGCGCGGTTGGAACGGCCGACAGCAGCCATTATCGCGGACGGTTCGAGCGAAATTCTGATCTAGATTGGATCTAGATCGCTGTTCGCGAGCCCAGGCACGGTAGCAAATTGAAACCAAAAAGTCTTTTGATTTGGCGGAGAGGGAGGGATTCGAACCCTCGGTCCCGGTTACCCAGGACGCCAGATTAGCAATCTGGTGCCTTCGACCACTCGGCCACCTCTCCGCTCAATAACATCAAGTACTTACGCGGTATTTGCCTTCGGAGCGACCTCCAAAGTGTCCAAAAAGTGTCCAAGATTTTTCGATCCTACAAAGTCTCCAATTTCTATCCTACAGGTTCGGCGCAAGGAAAAAGGGTTCGTGTAGAGTCCGGCGATCATGGTGCTGCGAGGCTGCGGAACCAAGCGCGTTCGAAGTGGTGATCGAACTCTACACATGTCCCTTCAGATTGTATTCAAAACGCCACTTGGT
>JAFAHS010000515.1 GCA_019237115.1 Deltaproteobacteria bacterium | reverse complement strand
GTCCGGACTCCCGATCTGAAAGGGCGTGATGCTCGCTGCCTGGAATTGCGGCTTCGGGACCGAGAAGGCCTCGCCCTGGAGATTGATGGTGGTGCCGTGCGGAATCGACCCCATGCGTACCACAGTCGTCTTTTCCGCGGGATCGGTCGTTGCGGGCACATGGGCCCAGACTCCCGGCTCGAAATGCTGGGCGGAGTTATCGAATCTGTCGCGAATCTGTTGGAGGTATGCCAGTCCGCCAAGGGCGATCTCGGTCTGAAGCAGACCGCGGTTGGCGATGCCGGTTCCACTGATGTCGGTAAACTCGAGAATCTCGTGTGTGAAATTCAACTCCAAAAAGAAATCCTTGGGTCCGGATTGGTTTTTGAAATTCGGCCGCCAGATCATGTTAAATCCCGCGCCCTCCCACTTGCGCTGCCTGGACCTCCCGACCATCCCCCGTAGCGGGCCAAGCAGATCAACGGGGGCCGCCGCCGCGACTGTGAATTTATGGCCAAAAGCGAAATCTGTTTCGATAGGCATTTTTCAAGTTCCCCCTCTTATGCAGTGATGGGTTCATTCACCGACAAGGTACATCATCACCAGAAGCTGGACAACTTTGTTTAGGATGAGCGGCAGGCGAAATCGAGTCGAGTTTGAGACGACGCCTGCTTGTGGCCTTGGTCGCTCATGGTATACCAGCGATTAAGTTAGTTCTGCCGGGAAAGACGGCAAGCGTGTAACGAGCAACGAGCCAAATCTGGTTGGTCTATGACACAGTTTCTTCACTATCCTTTCAGGAGGTCTATTGCAAAGTGCTTGCGTAGGTCCAGCGAAAAATCTGGACAGACGCCAGCGGCGATAAGCGCCTTCGCTTCGCCCTCAATGGTGCCCATTTGATTCGACGGCCTTGTCCATTGTGGCAGGGCTCCCGGTCCAGGGTTGCCGGAGTAACCGCAGCAGATCTGACACGGAAATGCTGAAATCATCGGAAGCGTGCGGGTCGCTGGAGCGCTTGAACGGCATCACGCAGGGCATGCGAATGGTAAGTCCCGTCGGGCGGCACACACCGTTGGCGCTTTTCACGTCGGTGCCCTCACCCTGCTCTTTGATTTCCTCGATCGCACCAATGGGGTCCGCGATGCTGGTAATTTTGAAAACCGTGTCGTTGCCCGCGCCGAGGTCGATTTCTACCTGGGGTGCGGTGCCGATCGGGGGCTTAAGCGTGTCGAATGCTTGTGTGATTGGCTCGTAAAAGTCACCGATCGTGGAGAAAATCTCGGCCGCTGCCACGGCGGTCGGACCGCGTTCGGGGAAATTCAATCTGGAGAAGGGAGTTGAGAGCACCGGGTCGAACGGAAGCAGATTTAAGACAGGATATGGATGAACGTTGCCCAGTAAACCATCAGTCGGATAAGTCGGGACGAAAGATCGATTAGCCATGGCAGGTTGGCCGTCAATAGCGAACAGCATGTTCAGCGTGACACCATGTGAAGCATTCCCTGCTTCAATACGACGCCGGATCATACTGGCTACGTGGTCCAAGTCTTCCGCCGACTTGATGGAGCACTGCGCGCAGAGGTGGGGCGCTATGTAGCGAATTCCAGCTTTGCAACAAGACCAAGACTTCATGAAAGTCCGCAACCGATTTGATTCCGCCCGCGGGAATCTGGCCGACCGCTCGCATGCCGCCTCCTTAGGAGATCGAGAATCGCCTGACTTCCAGAACATACTCATTGCCGGATTTCTGCAGTGGCCCGGTCACGGTACCAATGAGCGATCCTCCAGCCCTCTTCACGCGTTCAAGCAAATCGGAATACGCGGTCTGTTCAGCGGGTTCGAGTGCCTTCGTCGACGCCGTGACGGCGTCCCACTGAATCTTGTCGGCCGGTTCCATGGCTTCTAGAAAAAGAGGCGGCCGATTGTCAGCGCCGCGCATGACCAGGTTGCCCAATTGCCGAATCTCCAGCACTCCTGTCACGGTAACTTCGACCCCACGTAAGTAATGTGAGCCGTTTGCTATTTTGGCGAATTCGCGCAGCCACAGCTCGAGGTCTGGAAGCCCCTCCTGTTCGAGATACACGTAGGCGGTGGAATCCCGCTCGTTTGGAACAAGCTTGACCCGCCTCACTCCGTGCAGACGCGACAGAGCCTCGTACGCGCCGCCCCAACAAGCGGAGATCCCGTACGGGCATGTCGGAGTGACTCCGACTTCGATGGCGGGTTGTTTTTCCTGCTTGTCCAGCGCGGCGTCTTGCTCAGCGGGTGTACGAACATCCGCTGCCAGGATTCGGAGCGGGCTCACAGCCGCAGCAACGTTGATGACTGCCGCGGTGGCCGCGATCTGAACAATCATGGCTTCCGAAGGAACCTTCTGATGATTGAGTATGAACAGCATGTAGTGTCCGGGAGGACACACATTGCCGTTGGGGGGTGAGGTCACAGTTAGCTGGTTCGCCCCGGTTTGGAAATCGAGAAAATTGATTCGCTGGTTTTGATCGAAAGAGTGGGTTACGGATCCAAGACGGAGCAAAGTGACTTCCGAGATTGCGTTCGCGTCAGGAGTTTCGACGCTGAACTTCTCACCGTGAACGACGCGGGGCGGGATTTTCGTGATTTTGGGGCGCGCGCCTTTAAATAGGTAGGGCGGCGAGAACAACTGCGCGTTCGGGTGCGTGTCCTCGGGAGGATTGGATACGCCGTTGCTGGGAGCGTACTCACCGCCACCTCCGCTGAAGACACGGCCATCCGGCAAGAGAACCGCAGTGGAATGATAACATCGGTCGATCGCCTCCGGTGCCATCTCGGTCCAAACCCCTGTCTTCGGATCCCAAAGCTCCGGAATGTGGACCGCCTGGTGGCCGAGATCGTTGAAGCCGATTCCCTCACTGCCACCGGTCACAAGCACACTGCCGTCAGGCAGAATCGTCGCGTTGTGCTGCCTGCGGTGATACTTCATTGGAGAGACCACTGTCCATGTCGGTTTGGAGACGTTCAGGTCGATGACCTCAACGACGTTGGTTGTCGAGCCACCACCAATGTAGAGGACCTTCCCGACATCGAACATCACCGACGGCGCATATTCGGCATTCTCGACACTGCGCTGTCCGACGGCCACCCAGGCACCGGGTGTTGTCTCGAAATTCTCAAACAGGAACGTAGTGGCATTGGACCCCGACATAAAAAGCGCGCCGGACGGCGCCACGTGAAAACGTGGAAAAAGTGGAAATATGCGCGACGTGGCAGACAACGGCGTTTGAGGGAAGGATGTCAGATTTTTCCAGGCGCCATTCTCGAGAATCTGGGACACGGGGTTGATCGCGTTCTGATTGGGCGGCGGCTGGAGCCTACCAGTCGGGAAACTGCCGGACGAAACGAAGGCTTTTCCGTCAGGCAGCGTCACCGCTGTCGGATACCAGCGGCCGTTGTTCATCACTGGTCCCGGTGACCATTTGTCCACGGCAGGATCATAAAATGTGGAAGTAATGAGACCCTGGCTGTCGAAAAGATGCCCGCCAGTAACTAGAAGGCGGCCATCCCCGAGAAAGGTGTGACCGGAACAGAAGAGATTGATTCCGTTGCCCTGAGAATCAGTTGGTTGGTTGCTCGTCGCGCGGGCAGGAGCGTGAGGATTCGCCGGATCCCAGAGGAATGCGTGAGTCTCGTCCTGGTTGAGCGAATCAAAATCTGTCTGGGCGGGAGGATTACGCCGTCCCCAAAACAAGATCTTGCCTGTCGGCAGCACATGAGTATGGATTGGAACGTTAGCCAATTCGATGGTGGGCGACCATTGGCCGACCTCGGCAGGATTAGGCGCGGTCGCCGCAGCTGAACCTCGCTCAATCTCCGTTTGGCTCAGAGTTTGCGTCGCAGTGTAAGTGACCGACAGCGTATAGTCGGGATTCGCATTCGTGGCGGGCGTGTTCGCCGCCGTCAGACGAAAGGTATGGAATCCCTCGGCACGCGCGGTGGCCTGAAGTTCGGCCGCCGGCGTCTGTAGCGTAACCGACTGATCCGCGATTACGGCGCCACTCGGGTCGAGCAGCTCCAACAGAATCGAGGTAGCATTTGTCCAGGCGGTGGTTACCGGTTTCAAACTGGCCTTGATCGGAGTGTTCGGAGCACACCAGACGCGCCCCGGCTGGACGGGTTTCCCCGCCAGGGCCGGCAAGATGTCCAAATCTGGCGCGCCTTGGAATTCCTGCGATACCGCATGCGTAAAGATGTCAAACCCACCATCCCTCCCCACTACGCTATAGCAGACATAGCCAAGACCATTTGTATTCTGCGGAACTTGGATCGTCGCATTTCCGCCACCATCCGTGACAGTATCGGGAGCATGCCCGGTATAATCGTGAATCCTGACGTCGGGACCGAAGCCCGTCGCAACTGTGATTGTTCGGGCGCCGGCGGGATCATTGTTCAATCCCACGAGCAGGTGGGGAGCGCCTAATCGCTCGTAAGCAAAAACGTTGAAGTCCTTAAACCGCTGCTGCGTGGGCCCGTTTGCCAACTTTTCGTGAACCCAGATTAAAGTGTCGATCTGCGGTTTCAGACGGAAGCCATCTGGACCCATGTCATAGTCGCGATAATAGACACACGGGTAGCCTTCCGACGTCAGGATGTAGGCATAGGCAAGCGCCTTGTTGGAAACCATGCTTTCGCCGGGGTTAAGATCGGTGTCATGGTTTTCCACGAACGTCACAGCGTTAAAGGGCGATATTCCGGCAAGGCCGGCATGATCTAACTGCGAGATGTCGAAACGGCCGGCGTTATTGCAAACACCGTTGAGCACGAACTTCAGCGGAAAGTCGAACGCGCTGGTTCGGCCATTCATGCCAAATGGGTTGATGACCCAGTGATTGACTAAAATCGCATTCCCGTCGAAGTACTCTCCCACTGCGAACTTTCCCGCCATTGGCACAGTTTCAAGAAAGGGGCGTAGAAAGTCAGTGGAAAGACCCTTGACGTCATCGATGCGATAACCTTGTACATCGAGCGCACGCGTCAACCAAGCCGAAGCAGCAATCAGATTATCTGAGACGTAACGGTGAGGCAGGCCGTTGATGGGGGCTAGCTCTCGGCCAAAGGGAAAGTCGTCGGATGCAGGCCCTCCGAGGTCCGGGTCGCGCGGAACCTGAGGGATAAAGTTAGATGGATTCTTGGGGAAGCGACCCATATCGGGTGTGCCATCCGCGCCAGGATAACGGAACACGAACGGCTTCGTATCGCCGATGCGCTGGTGCTCAACCATGTCGAGATAAACGTCGAGCCCATTGGCGCGAAGGATGGCGACGCACCTTTGGAGCTGCTCCCGCGAGCCGAATCGGGTAAATGTCGTGTTTCTGGGACCTTTCTGATCACGCGAACCAATGTCGTAGTCATCGAAAGGGCCATAGCCATCCGCGTTCGGACCTGCGCCGGACGCGGTCTTGAGGACAGGGGGCAACCAGACGGCAGTGAACCCCACTTTGCGTAGGTCATTTGCCTGACTGGCTATACAATCCCACCAGAATGGAACGAATGCATCTCCGTCTACCGGCGATGGAACGGCGACGCCGGGTTGTTTCTTGTAAAACCCTTGAAGAAGAACTCCCATGATTCCCTACGCCTCCAATTTTTCGGTTGGGTTTCTCCCGTTTCGCGCTCCGTGTAAATGGCCTCACATCTCAAACCAGGACGGATTCAGAAACTCGCTTCCGAAAATGCTATGCTTCGCGAAATTTTACCAAGTTCGCCACGGACACATACGGCTAGCTGAACCTGCTAAGATTCAGAGAACGCCCTGCGAGTACTGCAGCATCTGCCCGGGTTCGCCTGAGGGTCGACAAAATCCGAGATCCACAGAGTTGCAGGCGTCAGCAACACGTCGGCATTCGGTTTGCCGGCCACCGGTAAGAAAGTCGATGTTCGAGGTTCCACCCCAGATGTCGGTGGTGGATCCAGGTCAACGGTTGAAATCCTTGATTGCATAACGGATTTGATTGTCTTGTCGGCAATCCCAGCGGCAAGCACGACATTCGAATTATCGACTATCTGTTGCGTAACGAGGGAAATGACTTGCGAAGGAGTGCGAAAATTCGTAGCTGTGGCGAGGTTCGGCTCGGAGAATTGAATCGGTTTAGTCGGCTGGTTAATCACAAGGGGCGTGAGCTCTGCAGCGGGAAACGTAAGCGGCAGTGGCGCGACAGTAGCGATCGGTTGAGAAACGGGCGAGGTGCCATAGCGAATATTGGCAAGTCTCGTCAGGGCTTCGGGATCCGCGGGATTCTTGGTAGCAGGAATGCCAATCCGTATTCCAAGTTCAAGGTGAATGCTGGGATTGCCGCTGGTTTTCACGTTCACATCATTAGAGCGGCTGCAAGTAAGTAAGGCCGTGCGAATTGATGCTGCAGAAGTCCCGGTTCTGAATTTCTCCTTGATTTCGACAAACTGCAAAAACTCCTGCTTCTCGTTCAGTTCAAGGAACGATCCTGGGACGGTGTATTTGCATATCAATCGGCCGCCAAATCTGGTTGAAGCCGGTACCCCTGCACGTAGCGCGTGTTAGTTTTCTCCGCAAATGTTCGGTTGTAGCGACACATACGATAAGAAGTCCTGCCTAATGAAGTGAAAGCATTTTGAAATGTATTATAGATTGCCGTACTGATATCTTGTCGTTACGAATCAATGACAGAGCACCCACAAGTGCGCACCGAACACTTGCTCTCACGCACATTAGAGCTCCTTCGCTAGAGCTCTTTCATTCTTGCGCTTTTCTCGCCGACTTTTATACAATTAACAGTGTGTTTGTGCCATTCGTACTTCAAACTTCGCTCCTTCTTGCGGTACATGACTTTAAGGTCACATCTAACGGCATCTTGCCGGATTGCATCCGAATCGTAGAAGAGCCGGATATAGCCCCGGAGCTTTCCGCTGCCCATTTGCAATCGCCACGTTGGTGTTGTGGCGGTGATAAACAGTGGATTCTCGTTGGACCTGGCCTTTGCCAAGCCTCCGAGAGCGCTGCAGTTGCGCGGGCTGAGCCGCACCCTCGCCACGCCCGCTAGAATCGCCACTTCTGATTAGGCAGAGAAAAGAGGACGCCACATGCCAGTACTAGCCTGGGAAGATGATCCCGCATCGGTATCCAATCCCCAACCCATTCAACGGCCCGTTCCCGACTTGAATAAGGGTCCGTTTTCGTTCACCCTTCAGGCGCCAACCGTTCCACTCCCACCCCCCGACATCTACGACGTGGGCACCTTGAATTTCCGGATCTGGGCCGCCTCCGAGGCCGCCCGTCGCGGCGCCGATTTCTGGACCGGAATTTTTCAGGGTGCGGGAATCGGAGGAAAGTCCTGGCAGCCCGGCGCGCCGCTCCCCATCATTCTCGATGAGGGCCTTGACTTGAACGCCTTCTATGATCGCCAGGCTCTCAACTTCTTCCACGGTGCCGAAGGTGACCAAACGGTATTCTCTGGGGAGAGCCCCGACGTTGTCTGCCACGAGCTCGGACACGCGGTCCTCGACGCGGCGCGCCCTGAACTTTTCGATGCGCAATTCCCCGAAACTGCGGCCTTCCACGAATCCTTCGGTGATATGTCCGCCATTCTGAGCGCCCTGCAACTTCCGTCCATCCGTGATGTCCTGCTCGCCACCACGAACAACCAAATCGACCGAGCGTCCCGCGTTTCCCGCTTGGCCGAACAACTCGGCGATGCCATTCGCCTACAGGCCCCCGACGCTGTCGATCGCGATTGCCTCCGCAACGCCGCCAATTCCTTTGTGTATGAGGACCCCCAGAACCTCCCTAGCGACGCTCCCGCATCCTCGATTAGCTCAGAGCCGCATAACTTCTCACGTATCTTCACCGGTGCATTCCTCAACGCGCTTGCCGGCATGCTCTTGGTCCGTAACACGACTCCGACAGCCGACGACCTCGTCCGCGTAAGCGACGATTTCGCCACTATCCTCATCCGCGGCGTTCTCGCCGCGCCCGTGCTGCCCGACTACTACAGCCAGGTCGCGCTGCAGATCCTCAACGCTTCACAGGCCGTGAACAATGGAGCTTATACGCCGATACTTCGCGGCGCCTTTGTGAAACGCGAGATACTTACCGTCGACGCGGCGGTCACCACCATTCCGCACCAGCACTCCGCAATGGGTATGGCCGCGGGAGCAACGGCGGCAAGTTCTGTTACCGTTGCTGCCCACGCCGGCGAAAGATTCGGATTACGCGGTAAGCGAGTGATTATCGACGTCCAGCACGGTTACCGCCCCTTCGCAGCTGCTCCCGCAGTCAGGGTTGGCACGGCGACACCGCCGGTGCATGCGGAAGCAGCCACGGCCTTCGTCGAAGACCTGTTCCGTCGCGGCCGGGTAGATGCCGAAGCGCATCAGTCCCCCGCCGATCGCATCGTACATCCGCACGTCAAGACGACCCACTACCTCGAGGCCGACGGCAATGATCTTCGTGTTCTTCGCCGCCGCTTTGACTGTAACTTCGGTCGCCCGCGCTAATTCACTGTTTCGGAGATTGTGCTACCCTCGGAGTAGAGAGGGATAGCGATGCCCGATCAGGATCCAAAGGCCGAAGAAGCCAGGCGCAAATTCGTAGAGGACCTATACAAACGCGGTGAGGTCGCCGAAGACGAGGCCTCGATGAAACCGAACCAGACCCACGTCAAAGACCCCAACGCGCCCGGGGGAGTCCGCCGGGTCAGGTTCACTCTCATCGCACCACATCACAAACCCGCTCTTTGACGTTGGTTTTCTGGTTGGATTGGTGACAACCACGGCAAGCGCCTGGAAGCGTAACATTCTAACAGGACGCTATGCAGAATTAGTCCTTAGAGGGCTTCACTTCCCGAGATTGATCGTAAAGAAATCGCCGAGTGCAAAGTGACCAGCCACTAACGTGAGGCTGTGATTCGGACAGACTCGCGTAAGGCCGGCACGGAGTATTGTGCGGTCTCTACTTTATCGACATTCTTGGTAAGGGGTGGGCTGCCGTACCAAATCAAGTCCCAATGGTCCGGCTTAAATCGCTCGCCTAATCTGTTGTAAGGATAATAGCCTGCACTCGGGTACCATTCTCCGCAAAAGAGCGACGCCTGTCGGGTTATAGAACATCGCTGCACATGAACCACGTCTATGAAGGTATATTCCGCTCCCCTTTGAGATCGAGCCACCGATAGTACAAGGTCAAGAGACCTCGCGAGGTGGCAATGGCAAACGAACAGCACTGCGAGGAGTGCAGCGCTGGATGGCGAAGCGTCGCGCAGCACTGGTGCTCAGCCTGCTGAAGGGTGAGATGATTCCGAAAGAGGAAGATGCACTGCGCGAGGCGTCTTCGCCCATTCACTTGGAAACCTCGCAGACCGCGCTCGGGTTCGCTCATGGCCTAGACAAAATTGTAGGTGAGTAATCATGCTGGAGAACATTCGACACCTGGTTGTCTTGATGCTCGAGAATCGATCCTTCGACAACATGCTGGGCTATGCCTACGATTCGCTGAGCTATCCGCGAAACAGGATACCCAACGACGAGCGTGTCTTCTTCGGCCCAGACTTTGATCCGTCTGGGACGAAACCAGGCGGCGGCGACTATTGGAACCCATCCAATCCGGCCTTCCTTGACGATCCAGCAGCAGATCCGATCAAAGTTCCGTTCGCTCCGGCAGCCATGGACGATTTTTGGTCACCAGATCCTGATCCGGGCGAACACTTCGATCGAATCTCGGCTCAGATTTTCGGCCACAGGCAGCCAACGCCCGGGAATAACCAGATGCTGGGCTTTCTTTTAGACTACGCTCAGAATGCGGGCTCGGCCGGTGCCGCCGCAATCATGCGGTACTACACTCCCAGTCATGTTCCGATAATCACAGGTCTGGGCCACGCCTTTGCGATATGCGACCGCTGGTTTGCGGCCAGTCCTACTCAAACTCTGCCCAATCGATCGTTCGTGCATACCGGCACCTCGTGCGGCAAAGTAAACAATAGGCCCTACAACCCATTCGATTTTAACGTTCCAACGATTTTCAATGTGCTCGATACGCTGCCCAGAACCCCGTGGCGCAGTCCCGTCACCTGGAAAGTATACAAAGACTCCTCGTTGCATCTGGCGGATCTCTTTCCCGGCACTCGGGTCCAGTTTCCGCACCTATGGCAGATCCCAAATCCGGATAGCCACTTTCAGCCTTTCGAGAACTTTCGGGCCGACGCCAAAAACGGTTCTCTGCCTACCTACAGTTTTATTGAGCCCAGACTGATTCTCGACGGAAACGATCAGCACCCTCCACGAGATATACGGCCGGGAGAAGAGTTGATGTACGAGATTTACCAGTCGATTCGTTCCAGCAGAAAACCCGAAGAGATCCTCCTGGTAATCACGTATGACGAACATGGGGGTTGCTACGATCACGTGCCCCCGCCCTTCGGTGCAGTTGCGCCCGACCCTTTGTCCCCGGATGTACCGTTCAAATTTGACCGATATGGCATTCGAGTCCCCGCAGTCCTGGTATCACCCTACATTGTGGAAGGCACCGTGTTCCGCTCGACTAAACAGACCCGTGACGGCACCCCCGTGGAAATACCCTTCGACCATACTTCGATTCTCGCCACGCTCCGTGAATGGCTCAAAATTCCGTCCAGTTTGATGCTGCCCAGCAAACGGATCGCAAACGCACCCACCTTTGGGCACGTTCTGAGCTTGGCAGCGCCGCGCCTTCCAATGCCGGATATCGGCGCCCCTCGTGCCATACCTTTTGCGGAGAAAATCGATCTCCACTTAGGTCAACCCTCCAACGATCTGGAAATAAGCTTTGCAATGGCATTGACGGCAATGGCCGATGGGGTAGCCGGGAAAGACCCGATGCTGGAGTCGAAGTTGAAGAACCGGGAATTCCTCGTTCGGCACGTCATCTCACAGTTGAGAAGGCTCGGCCCTTGACCGCGCTCGTTGCTTGTTCTCAACTCCCAATCCATATGGGGACGTTCGACGCGCTACAGATGCCGGAGCGGATAAGGACTCCGTCGGTCACAGCAAAGACCGAGTTGTCGTGTCCCCTCGCAGGTGAGATTGGAACAGTGACCCTTGGTGCAGAGAGCAGCTGCTGGCGTACTTTTGGTGGCTCCATTTCCAAAGGGTACAGGATAACACTTTGGAAGCCCTTCAGCGCCGAACCAAGCGGCCGCATGGTACTTAAGGCCCCTCGTGAGAGAAGACCTTACTTCTTGATCGGAGAAGGCCTGGACTTGGACTCCGCTATCAGACTATTCACAAACGCTTCAAATTCATCGCCAAACGCCGTGTCGCTTCTAACAATCGACCACGCATCCTGGAAAGCGATCTTTGAAAAAGCCGCCTTCATACCTCCGCTCCAAACGCTCCATAGTCCTGGATCGTCCAGTCTGGTGCGCATATACCATTCCTCGAAGCATAGATCGAAGTATGCTCTCATGTAGCGCATAGTGCGGTCATAGTCGTCTCGCCTGTTTCTCAGATCGAAAGCTGCTTCATTTATGTCTTCCGGAAAATGCACAATTATTTCCTGATACCTCTTCGTGTAATCGGCGAAATGCTGGAGCGAGAGCTGCTCCTTTACGCCTCTGATCTCGCTCCGAAGCGCCAGAATTGCGATGAACACGCCTCGGCGGTAACAATCGCGGTTGCAAGGGCAATCCAATCCGCCGTGGTCATTGCAGAAACGATTTGTCCTACCTGGGCCATGAGAGACTACCACGGTAGCCGAATCGTCGAAAGATACTAGGAAATTCCACCCGCCATGTGCAACGTCATAAGAGATACCTCTCACCGAACACTCTTTGTAGTAGTAAGCAAGATGACGTTCGGCATGTTCACCGGCTGGATATAGTTGCGGCTGGACAGTCAGATCGGGAAAATATTCGGACAAAGTCGCTCGCCGCGCTTTTTTCGATTCAAAGACCTGCGAGAAGGTTAGTCGAACTCGCCGTGGAAATGCGGTCTTGAAAACGTGATCTTCTCCGCTCAAAGGCAGTACGAGGGTTATCGGCATTGACCGGAGTCGCACCATTGCGTGGTGCGGAATCGGATGCCTCGTTCCGCTGGTCGCAAGATGAAAAGCTGTCGCAAGATGAAAGCTTCCGAAGGCGTTCGAGGCATCAGTATTCGCGAGACCAGGAATGATTGACAAACGCCCGTGGGAAATTGGCCGGCAATCCCAACGCCGGATCAATTCGGAAACGGAAAAAATAACAGAGTGATGTATAGCGGCAAGTCAAGTGGGATGGAACTTTCATTAGAAGGTATCTTGTCCGGTTCTGCGAGCTGCTGCTGGTCCAACTCTTCGATTGTCAGCCGCACACGATATCTACACCGGTTGCCAAACCGCCCACGGCGGTGTGGGTTTACGCCTGAATAAATTCCGGTGGGCACCCGCTTACGAATGGCCGCTCGTGTGTGATCTCGGCCCTGACCGACGCGTAGGCGCAGGCTTCCCCTTTCGACCTGAGATCGCAGTTTGGGGTCGTCGCTCGTTATCGGCGCTGGTTGATGACGCTCCGGAGGAGGCAAGCGAATTGGTAACTGGTGCAGAAGCGGACAAAATCGTGCCGGCGTCTTTAGCGCCGAACCAGACGTCAACATCGTGGCTGGCAGGGTTAGATGGATCAAAGTATTTGTCTTGCCACTTGTCGTCGGGTTCGAGCCCTGAGAAAGCACTTGTACCTTGCTTCTGAATAATGTACCTGAAACGATAGTGATCGTATATATCCAAAACGTGTACGGCGTAGGCTTGCGCAAGGGCCTTGTGACCGCGCACAATCAGCAGGTTTTCGTCATTGTTGTAAGATGCGCGATAACCTAGATTGTGACTTCCCGTTACGACCACACAATCGTCCGACATTGGATCTATTACGACAATTTTGTCATGAATGATTGCGTGTGCGCTCGGCCCAGCCTTAAGCAATTCCTGCTGCCAGAACGCGAATTGATCGCTAATCGCGCTTGCCGGTACCACTTCGACCGGGTTCTCGCCTGAGCGGTGGATCAGAAGAGTATTGTAAACTTCAGCGGCCTTGGGGTCGGTCGCAGCACCTCGGACCAACAGCCCGGGACTTTGGTTCATTACCTCGGCTGCTTTTTCAACAATGCTCGGCGATCCTGGTTGGAAAACCAAGAACAGTATCGCCTCCTTCGCATTTTCCATTAGATCAAACACTTGTGCCATGTCTGGCGGAGTTGCCTCACCCGCTCCGGGGTGGGATTGACGGGCATGCGGTGTGTTTGGTGAAAACCAGACCGTCGCTTTACCGTCGTCAATCGGCACGTCTGTGGCGCCGGGTTGCATGTCAGCGTCACGCAAGGCGGGGCCCTGCTTGGCTCGACCTTGTTCCGGTGTATCGTCCGCTAGGCGGTCCCAGTAACGCTTGTAGGCTTGAGCGAGAGTCGGACTCTCGACGATCAATGTATTGTTGGCTTGCGCACAAATCGCTGTATCGGTCCAGTTGGTACTTCCAAGTAAGACAGTTTGAGGACCGCTATCGTCAACATAGACTTGGAACTTGTTGTGACCGATGTGCCCGCTAGGAACAAATCGATCTAATATATTGACGTGACTCTCATGCAGTGCCTGGCGCGCTGGCTGATTCTCCGTATCACTTGTTCCAGTATTCGAGAGAATCAAATTTAGCTTATCTCTGTCATCCAGCAGAAGTTGTACCAGCTCAGGATCGGATAGCTCGTACAGCGCCGAGTAAATGCTCCCCCCGGACTGCAACGACCGCTTGAGCAACGACTCCAGACCTTCGAGAATTTGACCCGCGAGAGCCTGTCGTAGAGGGTCGCCAGGTTGATCTATCCGGTTAGTTAGAACCTTATAGTCTGGAGCCCCGCTTGGTCCTGGAGGAATTGAATGCGAAAGAAACTGGGTCGAAAGGATGCCTCGGTTGAAATAGGTGCGGAAACTGCCCCGCGTTTCCGTCAGTGCAACCGGGCCCGCAAATAGAACTTTGCCTCCGACCGGCGATAGTTTGGAAGTGCCATTTGGATTTCCACCGACCGGAACGATTTTGTAGCTGTACGTGTTACCGCGTTTAGCAGTCAGATCTTTCCATTCAAACTTTTGGATAGGCCAAAGTTCGGTAGTCTTTTGGGTCCACGAGGGGTTCGACTGTCCCACAAACCCTACCCACGCGGGCAAAGGAATCCATGAGCCGGCGGAATCGGGCGCTCCTTCCTTACGATACACGGCGAAGCCGAGGCAACTCGGTATCTTCTGGTCAAATCGCCAGACGATTTGCGCTACATCATTGTTCGCGATAGCTAACGCTGCTGACGGCATTCACCCCTCCTGTTGTACGACGATCGGATCGCCCAGGGACTTAGACGACCTGTTTCGGCGTTCCGTCTCGGCCGTTAACCGACCCTTTGTATTTGGATGGTCACAACTTCACCCGGAAGTGCAAGACAAACGACTTTCTAGACGTTGCCCAGTCTACGTCAACCTCCATTCGGGATGCTAGGTCCTGGTGTCTGGTCTGCAAGTCCTTACACCGGTGCGACACGATCGGTGGATTTGAACACCAATAAACTTTTCGCTTTTGGCTCTCAGGCGTTGGCGAACTGTTTACTTGCGTCAAGCAGACTTGAAGCCGGCATTTACCATTGTCGCCTGGCGAGCTGGATGCCGTCGAGGCAACAATCTGGTACACTTCGATTCGTCTGCATCCTCAACTCTTTGCTGAAGTCTGGAATAAGCATCTTGCTCAATCGGGCCCGATAGCTTGATGATTTGCAATGCTCGCAAACCTCGCGGGCCAATGTCTGACGATCTGTCATGTTTAAGACAGGCGACCTGAACGGCACGCCCTTCGTGGACAAGCTGAGCTTTCATAAGTTCGCCAATAGTGCGATTCGTTGCAAACTGCGTATGCGAAAGAAACCAGGTATTAGTTCGAACGCCCGGACAACCTTCCGATGATCTCCGCAATAGAATCAGCAACAGATCGTTGAGTGTTGCCCAGGCTGAGAGGGGGTCGAGTGGCAGTTGGTATCGTGCCTCCGGCTGGAATAGCAATTGACGAGAGCGGATCTTTAATATGTGTAGCGCTGGACATCTCGGGCGCACGCCAACCCGACTTTTGCGGAATGCGTTGAACGATGGCTTCGACGCAACGCTCCGCGACAGCGGCGATGGTGTGTGACGGATTTGACCCTGTCGCCTTCGGAAGAATGGCGCCGTCAAGAACGAAGAGATTCTGATGACCGTATACCTCGCCGCTGGGATCGACCACGCCAAGGTGCGGGGAATCAGCCATTAGACAGCCCCCCAAGTTATGGACGGTGACCGGGACGTGAAAGAGCCTCCAAAGCGGATTGAACGCAACATCTCCACCCATTGCTTCGGCGACATCGGTCGAAAAACGTTCCTCTGCCCGGTACAGGGGCAGATTTCCGGGCGTGTTCCAACGAATCCTAGCTGTTTTAGAAACGGGATGGAGTTCTATGAGACCATCTGCCAGGTCGCGCCCCATGGCGAGAAAAACCGCGCTGTTATCCGATCGCGGGTCTTGAAAGCCGCCTTTGTTCTGCGCTTTGTGACGGAAAGCTTGACGAAACGCCTCCCGCGTCAAAACTTCCGAGTGATGGAACCAATCTTCCCGGGGATTCAGGAGCTGAACGATTCCACCTACCTCCTTTGGATATCCGCCCTCTTCAAAGATGAACCAAGTATCAGATCCGCCGTCGGTTCGGCTGTACACAATTCCGGTGGTAATGGTGGGCCCTTCCGAGGGTTTGAAAGGTTCCTTGGTGTTGAACGCAAAGGCGAGAAAATCGCCGTTTCCTGAATATCCGTACCCCAGCCGACGGCTGATGTTGGGTAACGTCTGATCGATGTCGCGGCACCTGAGCAAAAGCTCGGTTGAGTTCACCGCTCCACAGCACACAAAGACGTACTTCGCCTCGCACTGCCGTTCTGTACCTCCGTCGCCGTGGTCCTTGTAAGTAACAACGTAGTTGGAGCCACCCGATTGGCGTGGTCTTATCCCGGTGACCTCGCAGAGGGTACCAATTTCAGCGCCATGCTTTCTGGCGAGAGCAAGGTAGTTAAGATCGAGTGTATTCTTTGCGTGAACGTTGCAGCCAATGTCGCACTCACCGCAAAAACGGCACCCCTGCTGGTCTACGCCAAACTTATTTTGATGGTTGGTTCCGGGAGCACTTAAATCGACCGCAATGTTCGGATAGCAGAATTGCTGAGAACGTCCCAGCCGTTCAGCGATCCTCTTCATCAGCTCAGTCTTCGTCGGAATTCCGAGACTATGCGACCTTGTGATTGGATTGATGTCGAGCATGTAGGCAACAAGGTCGTAGTAGGGGTCCAACGCGGCGCGCGTATATCCTTGTGGCCATCCGCTAGTGAACACGTCCTCGGGCGCTCTGAGATGAACATTTGCATAAATAAGTGATCCGCCCCCAAGGCCCGCCCCCTGTACAACCGTCATTTCTTCGAAGGGTCTGACGTCGAAAAGGCCCTGACCAACCGACCAGAGCCACCCATTCAGCGGATCGCTCCAATCGCGCGGGAACGAATTCATGGTTTCATAACTCTTGCCGCGCTCGAGCACCCCGACCGAACAAGCCGATTGCGCCATTCGGCACGCAGCCACCGATCCGCCAAAACCCGATCCGATGACGATTACATCGTAGCTGGCCTTCATGCGTTTTCACCCCTCGACAGCTGTTCGATCGCTTGTAACACACTTGGCTAATCGACTTCATGCCTCATACCTCTTGATCTAACTGGAACAGGCTATCAGAGTGGCATGGCACTCTTCTCGTTCTAGAAACCGGGGGAAATGCAACCCATGAAACGGTCCCCGATTTCGGCTGGTGGAGGAATCAAGGTTGCCTTTCAAGCCGGGGTTCTACAGGTCTGGATTGACGAGGCAGGACTGACGTTTGACCACGTGGACGGAGCGAGTGGCGGCACATTCAACTTGGCAATGATGTGCCAGGGAATGACCGGAAAGCAGATTGCGGACAACTGGCGCAATCTCCACCCGCAGGCTGGCATTAGTTTCAATGCAGTCGAGTTTCCAAAACTGATCTATGCCGAATCTTCATTCACTTTGGATGCCTACGCCGCAACGTCTTTCCCAAATGGGGACTCGACTGGGACAAGATTCGGAATAGCAGACTCAACGCCACTTTCAATGTCTTCAACTTCAGCCAAAAGCAGGTGGAAGTTGTTGAAGCGAAGAACATAAGCGAAGATCTGCTCGCCGCATGCGTGTCGCTTCCGATGTGGTTCCCGCCGCAGCGGATTAATGGTCAAACGTATATCGACGCGGTCTATCTGACGGACGCAAATCTCGAAGAAGCGATCCGGCGCGGTGCAGACGAATTGTGGGTCATTTGGACGGTAAGCGAAAAAGAGGAATGGCATTCGGGCTTTGTCGCGACCTATTTCCAAATCATTGAGACAAGTGCCGACGGCCACTACAAGGCAATGCTAGAGCGGATTTCGGCAAACAACACCGCTATCGCAAATGGCCAACGAGGGGAATTTGGACGTCCAATCGCAGTCAAGCAACTGAAGGCTGATGTCGCGCTTCACTATCTGATCGATTTCAGTCAGGACCGCCTCATCGAGGCCGTGAATCTGGGGGTGGAGCGCGCACGTGATTGGTGCGTCCAAAACGGGATTAACGTTCAAAAGGGAGCTGACTATCCGACCCACGTGGAGCAAGTCCCTACGAAGCTCTGGTTTACCGAAGAGATGAAAGGCTTTTGGTCGGTGGGTGAAACTGAGTTTGACGCGGGACGGGAGAAAGGGAGGGTGAACAACACTGACCTCATGTTTCATCTGACAATTACCGTCAACGGTGTGCATGGCTTCGTGGTTCGGCCCGAACATGACACTGATGACATTGTTGGATATGTCGAGAGTAAAATTTTTGGCGGAAAGTGCCCGGTTCAGAGGGCCACGTTTAATCTTTTCACAGATGCGGCCGATCCTGCGGTCAAATACATGCTGTACCAGCTGCATTTCACCGATGGTCAGGGCAATCCCCTCACCTTAAGTGGACGAAAAATAGTCAAGGATCAGCCCGGATCAGATGTGTGGCATGCAACGACCACCCTCTACACACGAATTCTCAAGGGACATGTGGACAGCGCGACCGAAGAAGCTTTGGCCGACGATCCAGCAAAACTCGCACAGATTTTGATGGGGGCGGGGATCATCGTGATTCATATGCTTGACTTTATGAAACAGCTGACAACCTTCCGGGTGGAGGCACCGACCATAGCGGAACGGCTCAGCGCGCTTTCCGAGTTCGGCCGCCTGTTTTTCGGCAAATTGTGGGATGTATACGCTCGAGACACTTTGACCTCGAGCCCATTCTGATTTCCGGACAAGAACCGTTCGTGCGTGAGGAGGCTCTAGATCATAAGCGAATCGCCTCCTTCGACTAGCTAGTCCGGTACCGTTACCGCGACTTTGCCTCTCTGCTTGGTCGCTATTTCCGCAGCTGGCGGTGTAATTCGTTTGTGGGTATATGGACGAGTCCCTAGCATCACTTCTAAAGCCAGACCGCGGGTGAGGCTCAGTTAAGGCCGTAACTGGAGGCCTACAATGAGCTCGGAAGAAGGACCTTCGAAGAAAAGTGGTTTAAGCGGAGCGTGTCCGACGTTGCATCAAGCGGAGTTGCGTAACGCCCTGCCTGTACCGCCATCTTAGCACTACGACGGTGTGTCCGGCATCCTAAAAAACGGCGCTCAAGCTCCTCATCATCGATCGCATTGAGGGTAGCCCTTCCATATTTAGGATAGATTGAAAAGACCCTCCCGCGCTCCGACGGCAGGCGCCTTGGCGTTCAGCCAGCTTTCGGCCGTAACGAAAATCCCGGCACAGCCGAACCCAACGATCGCTCGCAGGGCGGCGTAGGCGCGGATGTACCCCATCCGTTCAAGGATCCGGCTGCAGCGCATCGCGCCCAGGGCGAAGGCGCCAAAGTAACTGCTCAGGACCATGCCAGTCATCGTTGCGTCGAAGTTCTCGATTGTGACCGCATGGAGATGAAGGAGGCCGCCAAATCGCACTCGGCGTTGTGGGCGGTTGAACATTAGTCTCGAGGCTGCAGCTTTGCTCGCTGCGTCAAGAACCTTCACACCAGGTTCGCCGATGGCTCGGGGTCAGCCTTGATCGTATGGACAGCCCTCGCGTCCGCGGAATCAATATGCCACACGTGTTGCAGGATCTCGTAAAAGTCGAGGTGCTGATCAAGAGCATTGCTCATGAACCGAGCGACCAAAAGATCTTCTGTGACACCTTTCTATAACTTATCGCGGACCTTTTGCAGCGTCACCTGCTCGCGAATGATCGCAGCCACTATCTCTCCTGTCAACATCGATTGAAGATTGGCGGTATCGTGATCGGTAGGAATGGCCAATGAATACAGTCACCAAGAAAGCAATCGCCGGCGCCGCTTGGCTACTACTGGTTATAGGGTTGATGCTTTTCGTGCCGGCCGGATCGATACGCTTTTGGCAGGGATGGATTTACTGGGGCATCTTCTCCATCTCAGTAGGTGTGATCACCATCTATTTTCTGCGGCACGACCCGGATCTGGTCGCACGCCGGACGAGCGCCGGTCCCATCGCCGAGCCTGAATCTATCCAGAAAGTCATTCAGGCGATCGCAAGCGTCCTTTTTTGTGCCCTGCTGATCGTCCCGGGACTCGACCATCGCTTTCAGTGGTCGTCAGTGCGGTTTCCGCTGGTGCTCGCGGGCGATACCATGGTCGCAATCTCGTTCGCCGTCATTTTCAGTGTATTCAAGGAAAACAGCTTTGCCTCCGGCGTGGTGCAGGTCGAAAAAGAGCAGCGGGTGATATCGACCGGTCTCTATGCTTACGTGCGCCATCCCATGTATGCGGGCGCCGGGCTGTTACTCGTCGCGACACCGCTTGCGTTGGGTTCATGGTGGGGAATACCGGTCGGGCTCGTTCTCTGTGCGGTCATTGTAGTTCGGTTGTTCAACGAAGAGCGCCGGCTTGTGGCCGATTTGTCGGGTTATGAGGAGTATCGCCGGAAGGTGCCTTATCGGATCGTTCCTGGGATTTGGTAAACAAACCCGCGCTTGAGCAATTCAACCTCCGCACGCACTCGCCGAGGGTCGGCAGTCAGAAATGCCCAGCACCGGCCAAGAACGATCTCTTGGACGTTACAGCTTGCGGAAACTGACTGGCCTGGCTCTAGACAGCCGGGTTCTAGGATCTTATGCGGCCAACTCGCAGGGCTCTGGTTCGGGTTCGGACTCCGTCAGTGCCTCGTCCAAACCTGCTCAAATCAGATAAAGGCTTTTGCGTCCGAGACTCCAGCCAGTGCTGAATTGAAGCGCGCGTGAACCGCCAATCACTCCCCACCCTGAAGCCCGGCAGTTCGCCACGCTGGACCATTCTCGAGACGGTCGTCGGGTGAATTCTGAAAAAGTCCGCGACTTCTCGGACCGTTAATACTTCGTCCATTGGCTCAGCGAAGCGAGCACGAAATGTGCCGTGCGAACAAAGCCAGGAAGGCACCAGCGGACCGCCTCCGTCTACCGCACCACCCCGCCCCTTTGTGCCCCAGTCTCCCGTTGCGCCATGCCACACTGAGAATCATTCATGCTTGGCTTGGAGTGGCCGGACCTGGGAAGCCTTCGGCGGGACGCCATCGGAAATCCATCCGACCGGCGGCGCTTCCATTTGCTGACTGACCTTGAATTATTGTTCGGTGCGAATACGACCTGACGGGGGTTTTTGGTGGCGCGCGCATTCGATCTCACAGAACTTTGTGGCTCCGCAGATCGAGCACGACTGCTGCCAGGTAGAGGAGGAGTCCAATACCGAAAAGGGGCAAGCTAACCAGGAAGAACACCACCATCGTGATCGGCGTGGTCGCCACCAGGCACGGTATGGCCAGCAGAAACCCGAGCGCGTTTGCAGCCAAAGCCCATCCGATCAATTTGTTCATGTGCTCATCCCTGCGGTGTATGAATCGGCTGATGGCAGACCGTGCAGCTCAATTGATTCGCCTTGACTTGCTGCATGACCGCCGCGTGAGTCGGACTCTGGTTAAAATTCTGGGCGGCGCCGTGGCAGCGCAGGCAGTTACCGTTGGGAAATGGCTCGTAAAGCTTGATGGCACCCTGGGGCATCCCGATTCCGGTGTAGTACGCGACCACGTGCCGCATGCCGTCCAGCTTGGCATTGATCGGACCCATGAATTCGTAGTTGATGTGACACGTGTAACACTGGTTGGTGACGATCCACCGGTTTCGATAATGTTTGGATGCCAGCGAAGCGCTGTTGGGGTTCTTCAGGTCCGCCACCCAGGGCGTCATCGTGTGACACGATGCGCAGAAACCAAGCCGTTCGGCGCGATTAAAAGACAACGCGAAGACCGCCAGTCCGAACAGCGCGGGCGCGATGCCCAGGACCAGGCCCAGCAGCAATTTCTCGGTAGTACTCATCCATGAAGCCGGTCAGGAACCGAGCTTCTTGATGTATTCGACGAGCGCTTTCACCTGGTCGTCACTGAGATCCGCAAACGGCGGCATCACCGACGAGAGTCCGACTGCAACTCCACCGCCCTTTATCGATTTGGCAATCCACTCGTCAGTCTTGTCCTTCAGCGACACAGCGAAGTCATTAGGTTTGGGGTTCAGATACTTGCCCGCCGGTCCATCCCCTTTGCCCTGTGGTCCGTGGCAGGAAACGCACTTCTGCGCGTAGATCGCGCTGGCATCTTGTGCCCGAACGGACACCGGAGCAAACGAGATTCCAATAGTGATCACCACCGCAAAACTTGCCAACCGTCGAAAAGCTCTAACAGGATTCATGGGCACCCTCCTTTACACTATTGCTCCTGCAATTGTTTTATTAAACAAGTCCTGGGGAACCAGACAGCGTAGCCATTTTGACACTCTTCGATCACAATGCCTTCTGTCGGATCTCATAGCGACTCCCGGCCCATCCCAGAAGCTCAAAAGCTGTATTTGAGCGCCAGGTAGCCAGCGTTTCCGGTGTAAGGCGTCCAGGTGGTAGACCCAACGAAACGAAGATTGAGTTGGGCGAGGCACTTCCCATCCACTGCCTGAGATTGTCCCATTGAAAATCGTTCTCGCCGAAGTGACTGAAGTAATAGCCAATGTCCAGCGCCATGTGCTGTTTGAACGGGTACTCGTACTGTACGATCAGCTGGTGAAATTGAGTTCCGATGTTGGGATAGCTGGTCGCGGGGCCAAATGCCGTATCGCCGTTGGCATGGGTGAGATTGGTGGTCACCGCGTAGGTGTAGTTGACGCTGAACTTCGATCGATTGCGTAAAATCGGCGAGCCTTCAATGCTCAACGGCGGCAATGAAGACTCGACTGAAAGATCCACCGAGCTCCCCTGGTTTCTCCCGTAACTGGTCCACACCTGCTGGGGGCAGGTCTGCGGAGTCTGCCCCGCCGCGCCGGCCGTGCATGGTGGAGGAGGGGGTGGTGCAGAACTTGAATAGGGCTGGCGCTGGAAACCCGCCATATACCAGTCGGTCGCCTGCCAGCTGTAGTTGGCGAATACGTTCAGCTGCTCGCTGGGACTATACGCTACACCCACAGAGGGTACGTAATCCGACCATTGCTGCCGGCCGATGACCGAGGCGGGATAACGATAGTTGTCGTAGTTCATCGCCGCGTACACCGAAAGGGTATTGAGATAGGGATCCTCGGAAGCATGGAACGGATGCACGGCGCCATAGAGCTGGAATTGATTCACATGCACCGACGCCTGGTCAAACCGACGCAGCGCGTTCAACTCGGTTGCCTCGGCGTCCTCTCCAACCAGGGAGGCGCGATTGTTGTTGTACCCGGGCGAGCTGCGGTTGGCATACTGATAGCTGCCCTGGAACTCGACCCAGTCCCAGGGCTGATAATCCACTACCGGTCCGTACGAAGTGGTATCCTGCTGCAGAACCATCATGCCCGCGTTGTGGTTGGTCGTGATCTGCCCGACGAAGCGTGTTGCCAGACTGGGCGTGAGCTGGTAGCTCGCCGAGAGCTTTATGTCCTGCTCGGAGAACGAGAAAGGGAACGCGGTTGCGGTGAAGGTGCTCGCGATATCGTTCAGAGACTCGATGTTCTTGAAGGTAATCTCGGGATCCTCGTTGTTGTAATCGTAGTAACTATAGGTCGCTCTCAGCTCGAGCCGCTCGAGCGGATCGCTGACCACCGTTGCATTGGCATAAAGCGGCTGTACGTCGCCGCCAAGCCCGCTCTGTGGCAGTCCCTGTCTGGGGAGCGCGCTATTAATCGTAAACGGGATGAACCCCTGGTTCTGCAGCCACCACCCATAAGAAAAACTGCCCATCACGCGCGTCTTGAGCGGCAGATTGAGCCCCCCATCGACGGTGAAGGTATGAGCTTCGTTGTCCGGGAACAGTTGCATCTGACCCTTGCACGGACCGGTTCCTCCGGTGGGGGAGTAGAGAGCAGAGTTGACGCAGGTGCCCGCCGCATTCAGTTGGTTCCACACGTTAGGGTTTGACCAGGAGAGCACGGAGTCCTGGTTCTTGAAGAACGAACCGTCGTACTTCGCGCCTACAGTCCACACCCCGTCACCGCCCGAGTACTCCGCGCCCACTCCGTAGTTGTAGATGTCGTAGTTGAGAGGGTAGTAGACCTGCGCGATGTTGTAGGTCCCGGGACTCGGCCCGAACATGGTCCCAAAGGCGTGGTAGTTGCCGCTGGGATTCTGAAAGTTGAAGTAGGCGTTATACGTCCAGGGCGGATCGGGGGTGTAGCGAACGTTGAGGTTCGACACTCCGTCGAGCAGGTTTAGAGCAACCGGATCGGCGGTGCTGTTGACCCACGTCCCGATGTTCTTGCCGGTCGGCTGACCGGGCGTGGGCGGCGCGGGATGCGAGCCAAGGGTGAAGTTGCCCCGGTCCTGTCCGTATGGAGTCGCGCCGACATCGTCGCTCAGGTAGTGGGGAATGTCTAAGTACTGTGCCTTGGGTACTGGCCCGCCAAAAGGCCTGATTGCCACGCTCGTGGCACATCAGGCAGGGGGTGTTGTTCTGGTTGGCCGATTCGCCCGAGTCCGGACGGAAGGTCGTAAGCGAAGGCTCCGCGGGCGGTCCGCGCATCGCTTCGTCGGGCTTTTTGCCCGCGCCCATGGCCTTCGCCATCTCGGGAACGTACAGGCTCCCGGGCCCGTGACACGATTCGCAGCCGCGCTTCTCGATGTCATCACGCGGATGCTTGATCAGGATGTTGCCCATCATGGTCGCGCTGAAGTCATGGGCCGCGGCTTGATGGCACCCTACGCACGCTTCGGTGCCGACATAGTTGGCGACTATTGCGCCGCCGCTTCGACCCCCGACACGCGGTTCCGCCGTGGGCGCAGGCGACGGAGTCGAGGCCGTCGCTTGAGAAGCGGCAGCCAGCACGTCAGCGCAATCAACGTCCCTAGCCACCGCGAGAAATAGCGAGCCGGCCGCAATAACGGCTGAGAGCAGCTGCTTGAATAGTCGCAAACCCAACGGCCCGCCCGCCATTTCCCCCCAGACCAGGATGTCACTCTAGATTGGCGGCGCTGAGTCGCTCGGCAGATCGTTTCGCACTGTAGCTAGCCCCCTCTCGGTCCAGCTTCTAGCCGTTCGCGTTACGAAACACTTCGACTTGCGATGGTGTAACTATAATGTCGATCGGATCAGTTTGCGAACGTGTCAATGAGCAGTGGTCAAGTTGTAAGCGCTGCACGCATGTTTCTACTGGTAAGCCTGATTTTACCGGGCAAGCGCGGATGCACGATAGCTTCCGGTATCCCCGGTTGGAAATCGCTGACGGTCTGATAGTCCGTGCGGCCTTCGCTTACGACCTTTCCGCGCTCAGATCAATCCGGCGTGCCTTAGCGGCGTCGCGTAGTAAAAATTGAGTATCAAGTGCCCGTGACGCGGGCCGCCAGCTTGTGGCCTTTTGTGGCCCTCGCTGGAAAGGTCGGTCGCAGCGCGATCGAGTACTTGAACTCCCGATAAGTACGCTCGCGCCGGCGCCACGCTTGACCGTCGCTCCGCCGCAGTGACTGGCGAGCGTACCTTGGCCGAGGTTGGCTTCCATGGGGAGCGATATTCAAGCTGTCTTGCGTAGAGACTCTCGGAGCCAGGTGTGATTTACTCGAAACCGCATTGAAGGAAACCCGGTGCGGAGTTCGGTAGGCCTTCTCGCATGGTGACGGCCGATCAGAACCGCACCCGAAAACCCCGCGAACTCCGACGCCCGAGAAAATTCGCCATGAGCCTCAGGATTGAAGACTACGCGATGATCGGAAACACGCACACGGTCGCGCTGGTCGGAAACAACGGCTCGATTGATTGGCTATGCATACCACGATTCGATTCGGGTGCCTGCTTCGCTGCGCTCCTCGGGAACCCGACGAATGGACATTGGCAGATCGCGCCCGACGCCACTGTGCAGAGTGTCCGCCGCCGCTATACCGGTCCCACACTGATTTTGGAAAACGAATTCGTAACTGAGAGTGGAGCGGTCGTGGTGATCGACTTCATGCCGATTGCGAGGCGCGCGCAGCGTACCGACATCGTTCGAATTGTGCGCGGGCTGCGAGGCTCGGTACCGATGCGGATGAATTTGACCGTTCGGTTCGATTACGGGCACATCGTGCCGTGGATAACGCGATACGATCACGCAATCCGCGCGATCGCGGGCCCTGATGCGCTTGAGCTTAGGACCCCGGTTCCCATGCAGGTTCAGAACCTCGCAACAGTCAGTGAATTCATGATAGCAAGCGGACAAAGTATTCCGTTTACATTGACTTGGTATCCGTCGCACGAAGGGCCACCGTCCGAAGACGACTCCGGCCAGCTGCTGCGTGAGACCGAAGCATGGTGGCTGGAGTGGTCATCGCGTTGCACGCTCGCGGGACCATGGCGTGACCTGGCACTGCGCTCGCTGATCACGTTGAAGGCGCTTACTTACGGCCCCACCGGGGGGATTGTCGCCGCTCCAACGGCCGCGCTGCCGGAATGGATCGGCGGTCCGCGCAACTGGGATTACCGCTTCTGCTGGCTTCGTGACGCAACCTTGACGCTTTATGCGCTGATGCTTTCGGGTTACATGACCGAGGCGTTTGCGTGGCGTGATTGGCTGCTGCGCGCGGTCGCCGGAAGCCCCGACGATCTGCAAATCCTCTATGGTATAGCGGGCGAACGCCGGATTACCGAGTTCGAGCTCCCGTGGCTTTCCGGCTACGAGGAGAGCACCCCCGTGCGCATCGGAAACGCAGCCCACCAACAGTTTCAGCTCGACGTGTATGGCGAAATTGTGGGCGCGTTCGACGTCGGTCGGCGCAGTGGCGCGACCCCTTCCCTCGAGTCATGGGCTCTGCTGACCGCCTTGATGCAGAATCTGGAAAAAGTATGGAACCAGCCGGATGAGGGGATCTGGGAGGTACGGGGACCGCGGCGTCATTTCACGCATTCCAAGGTGATGGCGTGGGTCGCGCTGGATCGAGCGGTGAAAGCGGTCGAAGCCGGCTTTCACGAGGGCCCGCTCGAGCGATGGCGCAAGCTACGCGACCGAATCCATCGGGACGTCTGCGAACAAGGCTTCAATCGACGGCGCAATGCCTTCGTCCAGTATTACGGAAGCGACGCGCTTGATGCCGCACTCCTGATGATCCCGCTGGTCGGATTTCTCCCGCCGCATGATCCGCGGGTTATTGGAACGGTCGAGGGAATTCGCCGCGAACTGGTCTCCGACGGCCTGGTGATGCGCTATCGCACCGAGGCGGGGGTGGACGGATTGCCGCCGGGCGAGGGAGCATTTCTTCCCTGTTCTTTCTGGCTGGTGGACAACCTGATACTGGGGGGACACCATCGGGAAGCGCACGAGCTTTTCCAACGCCTGGCCTCGCTTTGTAACGATGTCGGACTGATCGCGGAGGAATACGATCCGGGCTCGCACCGCCTGCTTGGCAACTTCCCACAGGCCTTCACCCACGTGTCCCTGGTCAACTCCGTCCGCAATTTGACCCTTGGCGCAGGCGCTGTCGCGAGCCCCCCAAGCGAGCGCTAGCCGTAGCGTTGATCAATCTGCTGTTGGTCTGCGGACGATTTGCGGGTCGCCCTCGTCCGAAGCCGAATCACCTGAATTCCTAAGCCGCGGTTTTTCAGCTTGCCTCGCGCGGTGCGGATATCGAGTAACGGAGGGCGATTTGTTCTCCTCTCTGGTTGGCATGAATAGCCGAAAAGAGTAGTGACGAATCCGCACCGTCGAGGCTGTCACACGCCGAGGTGGGCGGCGTGTAGTGCAGGGGTGCTGGAAGGGAAGTCGTGAAATTTTTCCTGTCGCCCCGACCGTTAACTTCTAAAATATCAGATGCGCCGGGAGAGCCGTATTGCTGCCACGTTCCCTCAAAAGCACGGACCTGCTCGCCGGCCTGGCAATAGCCGCGGTTGAGATCCCCACTGCGCTTGCCTATGCCGAATTAGCCGGTTTTCCTCCGGTCGTGGGACTCTACGCCAGTATTCTCCCACTGGTCGCATACGCGCTGTTCGGGTCCTCGCCTCAGTTGATTGTGGGTCCCGACGCAGCCACCTGCGCTCTGGTCGCTGCGTCGCTCGCGCCGGTGGCGATGGGCAATCCACTTCGCCACATCGAGCTCTCCATCACGTTGTCGGTCGTGGTTGGCTCTCTCTGCGTGGTCGGCGGCCTGCTGCGCCTGGGCGGATTGGCCAACTTTCTATCGCGTCCGATTCTGGTCGGCTTTCTAAATGGCATGGGGCTCGTCATTATCAGCGGTCAACTGGGTAAGCTGTTTGGACTCCACGTGCGCACCGATACCGGGTTCTTCCTGCGAATTGCCGATTTTGTTTCGAAGATCGGGCAAACGCATTTTCCCACTTTGATCGTAGGCACCCTTACGCTGGTACTGATCTACCTGTTTGGACGCCTGGCACCACGCGTGCCGGGGCCGCCGGTTGGGGTATGCGGCGGAATCGCAATGATGATGCTGCTGAACTCGGAAAAGTGGCCGGTCTCGACGATGGGCGCGGTTCCCGCGGGCTTTCCCCTGCCCCGCTTCCACGCCGATTTCATTTCAGACGTTGCTCGGTTGCTACCCGACGCAGTGGGCATCGCTTTGATTTGCTTCTGCAGCTCGATGATAACGGCAAAGAGCTTTGCGGTGCGCAACGGATACGAGGTGCAGGCGGATCGCGAATTCATCGCACTGGGCATAGCGAATATTGCGTCCGGACTCTCCAGCGGCTTCCCGATCGCGGGCGCGGATTCGCGTACCGCGATTAACGATCTTACCGGAGGTCGATCCCAGACGAGCGGTTTAGCGGCGGCCATCGTAATGGCATTGGTTCTTGGCGCGTTTACCGCACCGCTCGCGTACGTTCCCAACGCTTCGCTTGGCGCGGTGCTGGTGCTGGCCGGGTTCTCGCTTTTCGACTTTCAGACTCTCCGCAGGATCTGGGGAATTAGTCGGGCGGAATTCATTCTCTCCGCAATTGCGACGTTGGGCGTCGCAACGATTGGAGTGCTGCCCGGAATAGCGCTGGCAATAGCGCTCAGCGTCGCCTTGCTGCTGGTCCGCGCGTCCAGCCCGTACGACGCGATACTCGGGCAGGTGCCGGGTGTGGATGGCTTTACCGACATAGTGAATACGCCGGCGCACAAACCATTCCCGGGGTTTTGATCTATCGATTCGATGCTGCTCTGCTGTTCTTCAACGCCGACTACTTCAAGCAGCGCGTTCGACAGGCGGTCGCGAAGACCGCTCAGCCGGTGCGACGCTTCATTTTTGACATGGAAGCCATCAGCGTGATTGACATCACCGGACTCGATGCGCTGGAGGAGGTTCGCTCCGAGCTATCCGCGAAGGGGATTGGCTTCGTAGTGGCGCGCGCGAAGGCCGAGTTGCGCGAACACCTGGTCCGCGCAGGTTCGTGGGAACGCATTGGTGCAGAAAATTTCCATCCTTCGGTACGAAGCGCCGTGCAGTTTGCGCTGAATGAATGAGGCGGATGACCAGACATCCTGAGTTGCCCGCTACAGTCCACCGTGAACCGCAAAGCCCCGCGGATGGGCTGCGGAGTTTCGCGCCTTCGGGTTCTCGCTAAAGTCCAGCCGCCCTCTCCCCGATGCCGCAAGCTTCCAGGATTTCTTTTAAAGGGCGATGAAGTTCCCGAAATAGTCGCTCGGCTCGCGCCAGTGAGTACCTTTGATCGCACCCTATCGAACTGGCCGCGACCTGCTTGTTCCTAGTCCTCCTCCTCCTCTTGCAGCTCGAACCAACTCGAATCCGGATTGAAAGTGGTAATGGTGGGCGCGATCTTCTCCGTATCGGGACCCAAGTCCTTCTCGACCACGACGCCGGCCTTATCGATCATGAACGTCATCACTCCCGACGCACGATAGTCCGCGGGGTACGCGAGGAACGCAAAGCCACCCGTCATTTTTCCGTCGACGATGTAATCCGATGCGCCGCCCGGAGCGTCGGCGCCTTGCCCGGTCAGCACCTTGTAATAGTAACCATGGAAGGGCAGAGGTTTTCCGCCCGGCTCACGATGATATCCTGCGGCCGTAGCATCGGCTATCAGCGGGCCGATCGGGCTTTCGGGCTCGCCTTCCTTGGTGGGCCAATACAAACCGTCCTTCTTGCCTGGAGAGCTGAAGATCGTTTGTGCGTACTGCGCTTCCCCCGAACCTTCGCGCCGTCTGTCAGCGTACTCCTGCTGGGCATCGGCGAGTTGTTCAAGAACATCAATGGTGAACAATTCGTTTTTGCCCACGCGTTGATAAAGCATCTCCGCTTCGCCCGCCGCGGAGTCAAAGGCCCACCCGTCGCCACGCTTCACGAGAGGAATCGGGAACGGCCAGTTCTCGGCGCCGATGTATAATATCGCCCTGCCCTGGTCGTCATAAGCGAGCCGATGCATTTGATCGTAGCGCCGGGTGAAATCCTCGCGCGCATTGTTGTCGGCGACCGGATCTCCGCTGGAGACTATTTCCTTGGCGTCGGAGCCGAGAATCGCCGTCATCTCCTTCAAATCATCTGCCCTGGCAGCTTCGACCAGCGCGGCCGCGGCGGAGGCGGGTGACCTGAATATTCGCGGCTCCGATTCTTTTGTCGGTGTCGCTGCAAAAGACACTGCATGTAACGAGATGGACGACATTGCAAACATCAGAACCGCAAGTTTGCCGACCCGTGTGAGGATCCCTCCAACAGTCAATCGCATCGGAATTTCCCTCGATTCCAGACGAGAGGAATTGCGTTTGTGGATTTTCATGATAGGTGACCAACCTCCTCCCTAGCGCCGGCCTCGACCACCACCGCCGCCGCCACCGCGCCTGCCACCACCACCGCCGCCACCACCTCGCCGGCCGCCACCGCCGCCGCCCCGACCACCGAAACCCCCGCCCCCTCCGCGTCCGCCAAGACTTGATCGTCCTCGATTGCCAGCCGTCTGTGCACGTCCTCCCGCTTGATAACCCCCGAAGGCGCCGGTGCGGCCTCCCTGTGTGCTTCGATTCGGAGTCTTAGCCCCGTAGCCGCGCTGCTGCTGGGCGCGGTTCTGTCGCTGACCTAAAGCGCCAGCTTGCGCGCGCCCTCCGGGCCCCGCGCCCCGCCCTGCAGCAGACGCCCCTCCCAAACCCGCGTTTGCAGGCAGCGTACTAGCCTTGGGAAATGTCGGTTTGGCCCCACCGGCCCCTCCGGCCCGATACGGCCTCGCGCTGGCGGCGTTGTATGGTCGCGCGGTGGGCCCTCCGGCACCGGCCCCGCGACGCGCGCCGGCATATGGAGTCGCTGCAGGGTTGCGCCCGGTCTGGCGAGTGTCGCGGCGAGTCTGTCGAGAGGTCTGGCGCGCCTGTGATTTACCCTTGGCGTAGTTGTTGCCACGATTGGCGTAAACGTTTTTGTTGTAGTTGACAGTATTTCCTCCTCCGCCTCCGTCCCAGCCGCAATCCCAATCGTCGTCGCCTTCGTTGATCAGGGCCATGAGCCCCATTCCAGCGCCGAAGGACAGAAGACCCGTGGTCAGCATCTCGGTGCCGGTATAGCCAGCGGGGGCGGCGTAGCCCGCGGGCGCCGCGACCGGCGCGCCGTAGGCGGTCGCCGGGTCGTATTGAGGAACGTACACCGTGTTCTGCTGCGCTGGCTCAATGACCACCGTTTGCTGCTGTGTGGCGCCCTCCGGAGCGCCGGCCTCTGCTGCTTCAGGAGCCGCAGCTTTCGTTTCGACCTTCTGCTGTGGGGTGTCCTTCAACGTCCCCGCCTTCACCGCCCGGTTGCGAAGCCGCTGAATGGCGTCCATGACGTCATCAGGCTGGTTGTAGTACGCCTCTCCCAATTCGGAGGTCCACGCCAGACTGTCGTTCATCGTTTTGATCACGTCGCGGAACTGAGAGAGTGACCTGACGCTGGGGTCCCACGGTTGCTCGTTTGCCGCGTTAGCGAACTGATCGCCCTTGAGGTTCGGGTTTTGTTCGAGCCATCGATAGGCTTCCACAATCTGAGTGGGGAAAGTGGACGCTACGAGAATGCGCGCCACCAGCAGGTCTGGGTAAAGAGCAATTGGTGAAACCAGCTCCTCCAATTCCTCCGGCGTAGCTTCACCGGGCGCCGGCCCGGGTGAAGGGGCAGCCGTCTCTCCCTTCGTGCCTTTGGTGGCGGCTGCGCTTTGCGACTCGGGCTTTGAAGTCGCAGTAGACTCCTCACCGTGTGCACGTCCCGCAAGCGGACAAGTGGAAATGAGAACCGCCGTGGCAAGCGCCACGGAAAGCACTCTGTATCGTAGCTTCTCGATCGAGCAGCGCATTGGTCTTCTCCTGAGCGTCAGCGACACTACATCACGCTTGCTATACGCACCACCGCCCAATTGCTAGTCATCAGCGTGCCCCGTCTCGAAATCGCACAGACTCGAAAAAACAAGGTTTTGCCAAGTCCCATTGGCGTGGAATGCCGACGGCGAATCGCACTCGTCGACGGCTGTAGGTGCGACAATTTTGACTTCTAGTCTTGGGAGCACCGTTCGCGATCGTTGGTGGTGTTGTGTGCCGAATTGGTAAAGCAGCAGATGCCGCATCAGCAAAAAATTCTCTGGTCTGTGGACTTCGCCACCTGCGGCGCGATCGAAACCAACCCGGACCAACCAGCTCCGCCTCGAACCTTGCCCACATCATGACTGGTTGGGCGCGAGCGAAGCGCGGCGGCACCCGAGCAGGCGTGGCACAATCCGAAAGGGCTTGGCGGGTATAGGGAGGAGGGTTGCTTCCCGACTGGGGCTCACTGCTCTCCTCACTTTGCTGGCGGAAGCGCAGTCTCTCGATGGTGCAATCGCTGAAGCCGTCAGTACGGCCCGGGACACTCTCCAGGTGAACCCGCAGGAAATCCTCTTCCGCCCTCAGATTCTGCCCCTGCGCTGGGAATTGCTGCTCAAGCTTAATCAACCGAGACCAGCCGAGATCGACATGGGCGTTGCCCATCAACGAGCCCGGCCCGGATGCTGGCGGTGCGTGGTAACATCGTTGAGGCGCGCGGGGCTGCGGTGGAAATCACCAAAGCGGCGCTGGCGCCCGCGCAAGAATGTCATTTCCCCGTCAGCAGCATCCATGGAACGAGGAACCCGATAACGAAACCAGCACCGAAGCCTTAGGCGATGTAGAACAGGAGGCGGTCCAGCCACACTTTAATATTCTCCAAAATTAGTGCTATTCGGTCTTCGACCATTGTGGTTACCGCTATCGGAATGTGTCGTTTCGTTTACCCCTCTTGCGTTAAATTTGGCGATCGAGAAGCGCGGGCGGAGCCCTACCGGAGAGACGACAACCAGTACTTCCTCAAAACCAACCGCAACTTCCTGGTTGCATTCGAGTTGGCGGCCGGCACCCCCGACGTCAAGGAAGCCAGGGCGCTGCTCGCAGAGCCAAATGGTGCCATACCGCCTCACAGCTAAAGAAACCGTTCAATCTGCGGGGCGCGTGTGATCAGCAGTTTAAATCCGGGCTGCGGCTCGGCCCTGAGACCAAAGTCGTATTTACGCGGACCCTCAAGCGTCTGCATAGTTAGTTTTTGATTGGCGCTTCGCCTGATAGTTGATTCTTGATTGGCGCTTCGCCCGACCGAGTCGCATCCACATTAGACGCTGAATGGCCTGTGAAATTCAGCACGCAAGTGGGGGCAATCGGTCCGCAAACGTCGGTTAGACTCTGGAGGTTAGCAGGCCAAGCGGGGAACCTATGCGCTGTTCGAAGTGCAATGCAGAAAACCCGGAAGGCAAGAAGTTTTGTGCCGATTGCGGCGCGGCGCTTGGCGCCCGCTGTCCGGCGTGTGGCGCCGACAGTCCACTCGGCAAGAAATTCTGCGGCAACTGCGGCGCCAAACTCTCTGCCAATGGCGGCGGAGCAGAGCCGCCCGCCGCGCCCGGCAGTTCCGGTGCGATTCAGACCCCGGTCGCGCCAGCCCCTACCTCTGTGGCAAGCGAGGGTGAGCGGCGCCACCTGACGGTTCTCTATTGCGACTTGGTCAACTCGACCGAGATCTCGTCGCACCTCGATCTCGAAGACTGGCGCGAATTCGCCGCCTCCTATCAGCGCGGCGCGGCAGCCGCGGTTATCCGCTTTGGCGGTCACGTCGCTAAACATCTGGGCGACGCTCTGATGGTTTACTTCGGCTGGCCCGAAGCACATGAAGACGATGCTGAACGCGCGGTTCGCGCCGGGCTGGCAATCATTGAAGAGGTCGCGGCACTTAGCGGACGCCTTGCTCGTGAGCACCAACTGCGGCTGTCGGTTCGTGTCGGCATTGAAACCGGCTCGGTACTGATGGGCCACGCGGGCGGGGCGGAAGCCAGTGTGTTCGGTGATGCACCCAGCGTTGCCTCGCGCGTGCAGTCGGCCGCGGAACCCGATTCGGTGTTGATTACCGCAGCTGTGCAGGAGCTCGTGCCGGGACGATTCGTTCTCGAGGATCGTGGGGTGCAGCAGCTCAAAGACGTCAAGCATCCACTCCACCTCTACAAGGTCATGCGGCCGGCGGTCGCTCGCCGGCGTACGCACGGCGCGGCGGTCCGCGGCTTGACCCCCTTCGTTGGACGGGCGGAGGAAGTGCGTTTGCTGGTCAACCGATGGGAGCGGGCCCGCGAGGGTGAAGGACAGCTGGTGCTGGTCATGGGCGAGCCGGGAATCGGAAAATCGCGCCTGGTCGAGGAATTTCGGGGGCGCATCGCGGACCAGCCCCAGCTCTGGATCGAATGTGCTGGCGAGCAACTCTTCCAGGGAACGCCATTTCACGCCGTGACTCAGATACTCAGCCAGGGGCTCGGTTGGCGTGGCGACGAAAGTCCCGAAGAACGATTCGCCCAGCTCGAGAAACTCGCGGGGCTGAGGCCGGAGGAGGCGATTCCGCTCATCGCTGAAATGCTCAACCTTCCGATACCGGATAAGTACCCGCCCCTCGCGCTGGACCCCGACCAGCGGCGCAAGCGGCTGCTCGTGAACCTCACCTCGTGGGTGCTAAACACGGCACGACTTCAGCCCGTCGTGATCGCGATGGAGGACTTGCACTGGGTCGATCCCTCGACGCTCGAACTAACGCAGACGCTGGTCGAGCAGGCGGCGACTGCGCCGCTGATGCTGCTCTACACCGCCCGTCCCGAGTTTCACCCACCGTGGCCGATGCGGGCCTATCACGCGCGAGTCACTCTCAGTCGTCTCAACGATCGCCATACGCGGGAGATGGTGACGGGGGTGGTCGCTCGCGCTGCCCTGGCCCAGGACCTGATCGACGCGGTTGTGAAACGTACCGACGGAGTACCGCTGTTTGCGGAAGAGCTGACCCGCCTCATCCTCGACGGCGACGGTCGTTCGGTGGCTCACGAGATTCCCGCTACCTTGCGCGATTCGCTCGCGGCACGCCTGGACCGGCTCGGACCGGCCAAGGAAGTGGCACAGGTGGCGTCGGTCATCGGCCGCGATTTTTCCTTTGAATTGCTGCAGGCGGTCTCCGCGATACCCGAGGGCGAATTGCAAACCGCCCTGGAGAAGCTCGCCGATGCGGAACTCATCTACGCACGAGGCATCGCGCCGGAGGCAAGCTACCAGTTCAAGCATGCTCTGATTCAGGACGCGGCCTACGAGGCGCTGCTCAAGACCCGGCGCAAAGAGCTGCATCGTCGGGTCGCCGAAGAGATGACCGGAAAGTTCGCAGCGCTGGCCGAAGAGCATCCGGAGGTCATCGCCGGACACTGGGGCCGCGCGGGGGAGACGGAACCGGCGATCGCCGCGTGGCGTAAAGCCGCCGATACCGTGTTCGAGCGTCGCGCGTTCAAAGAAGCGGAGAATGCATACCGGCAGGCGCTCGGCATCCTCAAAACGCTTCCGGAATCACCCGAGCGTGACGGACGCGAGTGGGCACTGATGAACCGCTTCGCGCAGGTGCTCCAGGTCACCCAGGGATGGGCGGCCCCGGAAGCGGCAGGCGCAGCCGAGCGCGCGTGTGCGCTGGCGGAAAAGAGCGGCGATCTCGCACAGCTGGTCCTGCAGATGACCGGCTCGTTCGCGACCGCCATTACCAAGGGAGACTTGCCGGCGGCAAGCGCCGTAGCGGATCGGATACTCGAACTCGCCGAGCGCGACGGAAGTGCCGCGGTTTTGGGTTCGGCCTACGCCTGCCAGGTCACGGCCTGCTACTGTCGGGGCGATCTGAGCGGGGCGGAAAAACATTTCCGGTCCGGCGCCCCCCTGTTCGAAGTCTCGGCCCGTGAAGTTCCCTCGGTAATGGGCTCGTTTGGCGTCGCCGGTCACGTGGCGTGGATGTTGGGAAATGCGGACATCGCCCGCGATCGAATGCGTCAGGCGATCGCGGGCGCGGTCGCTCTCAAGAGTCCTTTCGAGCTGGCCTACGCGCAGTACCTTGGCGCAGCCTTGCAGCTTTTCATGAGAGAATTCGGCGATGCGAAGACATCGGCCAGCGCGGCCGTGGCCCTCGCGGACGAGCATGGATATCGGCAGTATGGTTCGGGGGCTCGAATCTTTCTGGGCCTTGCCGAGGCTGCGCTCGGCAATCCGGCCGAGGGGATGCAGAAAGTTGAGGCCGGCTTGCGGGACCTGACCGAAACCGGCACCGGAATCATGATGACGCTCTATCTGAGCTGGATAGGGGCATCGCAGTGGCTCGACGGCAAGGTGCCTGAGGCGCTTGCGACGATCGAGAAGGCTCTGCAGGTGAATCCTGCGGAACTTTCCTGGAGGCCGGACACCATCCGGCTGCGCGGGGAGTTGCACTCAAGACTCGGTCATGCGCAACAAGCGGAACGCGACTTCCGCGAGGCAATCGAAGTGGCTCAGAGGATCGGAGCCAAGGCCTGGGAGCTGCGCGCCGCGATGAGCCTCGCCAAGACCTTGAGAAAACGCGGAGACAGCATCCAGGCGCGCGAGCTGCTCTCGGCGCTTTACTCAGGTTTCACCGAGGGCTTCGACACCCCGGATCTTAAAGATGCGAAGTCGCTGCTGGCCGAGCTGGGCTGACTTTCGGGGGGCCAACGCAGTGCACTGTAGTAGCGAAAACAAGTAGTTGCCCTGGCAGGAGTCGTGGAGCCGATCCAAGTTAGCGCGATCATTTTCTTCTGCATATTTGGGGGCGCCTTGCTCGGGGTGTGGCTGCGCGGGATCCTTCCCCAGCATCACCTGGATACAGAGACCAAGGATCTGATCAAATTGGGGGTTGCGCTCATCGGCACGATGTCGGCGATGCTGCTCGGCCTGCTGGTGGCTTCGGCCAAGAGTGCCTACGACGCGCAGCGCAGCGAGCTTACCCAGATGGCTGCCAACACCATCCTGGTTGATCGCGTGCTCGCCCACTACGGTCCGGAAACGGGCGAGGCGCGCGGCCTTCTTAAGGCTTCGGTCGCAGGAATGCTCGAACGGATTTGGGGGGAAAATGGCAAAGACGGGAGCGCGTCCACCCCTCAGACCCGCAACGAGATCCTGTTCGACAAGATCCAGGAACTGGTACCGCAAAACGACACGCAACGCGCGCTTAAATCGCAAGTCGAGTCGATGGCCTTCAATTTGGGGCAGATGCGCTGGCTCCTGTTCGAGCAGAGCGGATCCTCGATTTCCGCGCCGTTCCTGGTGGTGGTGGTTTTCTGGCTCAGCACGCTCTTCGTCAGCTTCGGATTGTTCGCGCCGCGCAACGCGACCGCGTTCTTTACACTGTTGATAAGCGCTCTCTCGGTCGCAGGTGCGTTGTTTCTGATCCTGGAGCTCGATCATCCATTCTCCGGATTGATTCAGATCTCCAGCGCGCCGCTTCGCAATGCTCTCGCAGTACTTGGAAGGTAGTTTCCCAACTGTGGGACCGATCGCCCTCCGTCGTTCTCGCGCAAGGGCACTGAGTGGGGCCGGGTTTTCGCACGGTGTCCGCGGCCGAAATTCGATGCACACCAAGGCAAGGGGGCAAGGTTGGTCGGCAAAGTCCCGCCTTGGAATCTCGGGTTTCCCCGGCGTCAGTTGAGCCATAGTCCCAAAGTTCTCCCATCGCCAATAGATGTGGGATCATTCGGCAGTACGTTTTTTAGTCCCCGAGTCAGACCGCTCCGGGAGATGGCGGAGCGAGCCTTTGCTTGCTAAAAACTCGATCGTTGGAACAGACAGCACGACGCAGCGGTCGTCACCGCCGGACGCGGAGCGAACCTGCATACGTCGGAAGGAGAACTTAACGTGATTCCTCGCGGCATCATTTCGTCAGATGGCCATGTGTGCGAACCCCCCAATTGCTATGTCGACTACATCGACCCGAAGTACCGCGACGACGCGCCGCGGATCCTCGCGCAGCCTGATGGCACCGAGGCCTTCGTGGTGCCGGGAATGAAGCGACCCGTAGCGCTCGGCTTTATCGATGGCGCCGGCTTCACCATCAAGGAGCGAAACGAGCGCGCCAAGCGGCTCAAATTTGCGGACGTCCGCGAGGGCGCTTACGGGGGCCGAGCGCGGCTGCCATACATGGACAAGGACGGGATCGCGGCCGAGGTGGTTTACGCCTCCGTCGGGATGGGCCTGTGCATGCATCGCGACGCCGAATACAAGGACGCCTGTATGAAAGCGTACAATCGCTGGCTGCAGGCGATGTGTAGTGAGGCGCCCAATCGGGTTTTAGGATTGGCGCAGACCGCGGTGTTGAGCGTTGACGCCGCGATCGAGGATTTTCGCCGCGCCAAGGAAATGGGGATGGTCGGCATGATGATGCCGGGCCGCCCGATTCACGAGGACTACGACCATCGCGACTACGATGCGTTGTGGGAGTGCGCTACCGACCTCGGACTTCCCATTTGCTTTCATATCCTCACCTCACGCGACGGCCATCTCGGCATGCCGCACCGCGGACACGAGATGAACAATTTTCTGGGTATTATCCGCGCGGTGCAGGATGTCGTCGGTCTGATGGTGCTGGGCGGCGTCTTCGAACGGCATCCGAAATTGAAACTGGTCTGCGCTGAGGGTGATGCCGGGTGGATGCCGCACTATATGTATCGCATGGACCACGCTGCGAAATTCAACGCCGAGAATGGCATCATCAAAGGGTTGTCCAAGCTGCCCAGCGAGTACATCAAAAACAATGTCTGGATGACTTTCCAGGACGACCTGACTGCCTTCAACTCCCTGCACCAGATGCCACACACGCAGCTCCTGTGGGCGAGCGACTTCCCCCATACGGATTCGACCTGGCCTCGCTCGCAGCAATTGCTGGCCGAGCACACCGCCCACCTCCAGGAGGAACAACGCCAGGCCATTATGCGCGAGAACGCAGCCAGGCTCTTTCAATTGCCGGCCGGGAACGAGTCCTGGCGCATGTACGACACGGCTGCGTAGGACACGGGAAAGACGCCGACAACCACGTCGCGGGATAACCGAGGAGGGTCCGATGAAGATCAGCGGAGCTGTTTTCGTCCAGAACTTTCATGAGCAGCAGGCGGACCACGAGGTGTTCCTGGAAGATCTGAAACTGGCGGAACTATTCGAGCCGCTCGGCTTCGACGCCATATGGAGCGTCGAGCATCATTTCTCGCCGTACACGATGGTGCCCGACGTTCTGCAATTTTTGACCTACCTATGCGGACAGACTCGACGCATCGGTCTCGGCACGATGGTCGTGGTGCTTCCGTGGCACGACCCGGTTCGCGTCGCCGAACAAATTTCCATGCTCGACATCATGGCGCGGGGGCGCAGTCTTACGCTCGGCTTCGGTCGCGGCGCCGGGCGTATTGAATTCGACGGGTTCCGGGTGCCGATGAGCGAGGCGCGCGAGCGGTTTGCCGAAGCGGCCGAGATCATCAAACTGGCGCTTTCGCAAAAGCGCTTTTCGTTCAATGGCAAGTTCTTCCAGATTCCCGAGATGAGTATTCGGCCCCAGCCGCTGGACAAGGATTTGGTCAACCGGATGTACGGCGCGATCGTATCGCCGGAAACCGGGGACATCATGGCGAAGGCCGGGATGGGGATGCTCGTGATCCCGCAGAAACCCTGGGAAGAACATCGCAAGGACTACGACGCCTACAAGCTGTCCTGCGAGCGCGCCGGTTTCAAGGCCAAGGCGCCAATCGCGGGATGCTGGGTCTATTGCGCCAGGACCGAGCGCGAGGCGATGGAAGCTGGGCGCAAGTGGAGCAAGAACTACGCGGAGAGCGCGCTCAATCACTACGAATATCACGAGCCGGAACACTTCAAGGCGGCCAAGGGCTACGAGTATCACGCGCAGATGGCGCAAGTGGTGAAGAACGCGGGCGGCTTTCCGGAGATGTTCGCGGACACCCAGGTGATTGGAACGCCCGAGCGTTGCATCGAGGTGTTGCGCAATGTTCAAAACACCCTGGGCGCGTCGGAGTTCGTCGGGGTGTTCAAGTACGGCGGGATGCCATATGACGAGGCCGAGCGCAGCCTCCGGCTCTTCGCGTCGGAAGTAATGCCCGCGATGAAAGCCGAGGCTCGCGAGCAGCCGCATCCGGCCGCCGCCGGATCCTAGGCAGGTCTCTCCGTGCACAGCCCGTGCTACGGGACGCTGCATGGCGCACGGTGGCCCGCGCGTCGCTACTAGCTCATAGGGGCCGGCTTGATTCCGCTCTTCCAGCGCTGGTCGTCAGCAAGGCGAATCTCCGGCATATCTCTATCGTTAGTCTTCGGGAGGGGAAACCAAAGGAAAGCCGACGACTCCGGCGGTCTACTTAGACAGTGCGCGGTTTGAACCGTGCGAGCGTGACCTCCTCGGTTACATCATCGAATACTATTTCGACCGGCATGCCGTATCGGATCTCGCTGTTCGCCCCGAGCAGATTTGCCAGGACCCGAGGACCTTCGTCGAGTTCAACTTCCACGACGTTGTAGGGAATGTCGGCCTCATAGCTCCGGAAGTAGGCCTGGTGAAATACCACCCACGAACTGATTCGACCGCGACCGCTAAGCTGCGTCCAGACGAACTTGCGCGACCAGCAGCCCGGGCACAGCGGCGCCGGGGGATACCAGGTCAGCCCACATCCCACGCACTTTTGCAGCCGCAGTTCCCGTCGTCTGAGTCCGTCCCAGTAGGGACGGTTCAATGAGGAAATGGTTGGAAGCGGTTTCTGGTACTCAGATTCTTTCATGCGCGTTACTTGTGATAGATGAGCGAGTCGCCATAAGCGTTCGCCCACTGAATGACTTGAGCATCCTTAACTTGTCTGGCGCCGCATTCGCCGCGCAGCTGTCGCACGATTTCGACCTGATGATTCCAACCCATGATGTGCGCTTCGGAGAGCAATCCCCCGTTGGTGTTCATCGGGAGCTCTCCGCCGATTTCGATCCGGCCGTCTTGCGTGAAGCCGGCCGCTTCCCCTGGCTTGCAGAAGCCAAAGCGTTCAAGTGCAATCCAGGCAACTATCGAGAACGCGTCGTAGGTAAAGAGCGCGTCAACCTCCTTCGCCGTCACTCCGGCCATTTCGTACACGCGCTGGCGGCCGGCCTGATACTCAAACACTGATTGTTGAGCCACGCCGAGTCCGGGATATGCCCAGATGAATTCCTCGCGACCACCCGGCAATCCCTGCATGCCGCCGATGTAGACGGGAGGTTTTTTCAGATCGCGCGCGCGTTCCGAGGTCGTCACGATCACGCATGCCGCCCCATCGTTGATGAGGCAATAGTCGAGCAGATGAAGCGGCTCGCACACGTGGCGTGATCGCTGATGGGTTTCGACATCGATAGGTTCGCGCATGATCGCCGCCGGATTCATCGCCGCGTGCTTGCGAAACGCGACCGGCACTGAAGCGAGCGCGCGGCTGTCGCACCCATAGCGATCGAAGTAGCGTCTCGCCACCAGTGCGGCGCCCGCGCCGGGCGAGGTCATGCCATACACGGGGTCTTCTCCGTGGCCTCCTCCCGCCTCGCGCGCACCCTCGCGGTCGCCGGCCCCGCCCATCATCGGACGCCGTATTGACGAGAAGCTCACCGAAGCGAGACACGCGACGGCATCGGCCAGGCCGGCGTTCACCAGCATCGCGGCCCAGGTGATGCAGGTGGCGGTAAAGCGTCCGTGAGCCCAGGTCTGGTTGCAGGTCCGCAGCTTTAACCCCAACAGCTGCGCGATAGAGTCTCCGTCAGCACCGATTGGCGAACCGAAACTGACGATCATTCCGTCCAGCTCATCGCGGGTAAGACCACAATCATCCAGCGCGCTGGCAATTGCGTCGGCGGCCAGATCGATCGGGCTGCGCATCAACCGCCGCCCATACTGCGAATTGCCGACCCCCGCTATCGCGGCCCGGTCCTTTAGTTCGAAATTTGCCATCGTAGCCTTATGGTGCGAGCCTATAAAAAGCCTTGGTAACTTCCAAACGACCGCAATGACAAGCAACGGCCGCATCGAATACGCGTTTGGAGAGCCTTTTTGGCAGTGGTATAGGAACCGGAGATCGCCGTTGCGTGGGGTCGCGGCGGCGCCGGGAAAGTTACAGCGCTGGTCGCATTGCTTACTTCCCGCGACTACAGGAAGACGGACAGCTTATTTTGGAAGAGTGTCATGGCAGATTCTCAAGCACATGCGTTGAAAGCCCAGTCGGAACCGATCGAGAGTTTTGACGCGATAGTCATCGGCGCCGGCGTCGCCGGACTTTATCAACTCTATCGCTTACGCGAGCTCGGACTCTCGGTGCGGGGTCTCGAAGATGGCGGAGGCGTGGGAGGCACCTGGTACTGGAATCGCTATCCCGGCTGCCGGTTCGACTCTGAGAGCGAGACCTACGGCTATTCGTTCTCAAATGAACTCCTCCAGGAGTGGGACTGGAAAGAACACTTTTCGGGTCAATCGGAGAACGAACGCTATCTGAACTACGTGGCCGACCGGTTCGATCTCCGCCGCCTAATCCAGTTTAACTCGCACGTCATTTCGGCGGTGTACGACGCCCGCACCGATCGCTGGGAAGTCCAGCTCGAGAATGGACAGCGCATGCGCGCGCAGTTCGTGGTCGCCGCGGTGGGAATCCTCTCGGCGCGCTACGTTCCCCCGTTTGAAGGTATCGACACTTTCAGGGGCGAGTCGTACCACACCTCCAGATGGCCCAGGGAGAAGGTCGATTTTAGCGGAAAGCGCGTGGGGGTAATCGGGACCGGCGCCACCGCCGTACAGCTCATCCCGGTCATCGCCAAGGAGGTCGGGCACCTCACCGTATTCCAGCGCACGCCGAATTACTGCGCGCCGCTCAGGAACGGGCCGGTGAGCGACGAAACCCAGCGGCGGTTCAAGGCTACCTACCCCGAGATACACCGGAGAATCCGGGAAACCACCGGAGCATTCCTGCACGACTTCGACCGGCGCAGGGCGCTCGAGGTTTCGCGCGAAGAGCGGCTTGCGACGTATGAAAAATTGTGGGCGCTACCCGGCTTCGGAAAGTGGCTGGGTAATTTCAGGGACATCATGACCGACCGGGCGGCGAACGAAGACTTCGCCGAATTCGTGCGCGACAAGATCCGCGCGCGCGTGAAGGATCCCGCGGTGGCGGAGAAACTTGTGCCCAAGGATCATCCGTTCGGATCCAAGCGCGTCCCCCTCGAAACCGAGTATTACGAGGCTTACAACCGCGAAAATGTCCTGCTGGTCGATGTCAGGGAGGCGCCCATCGAGCGCATCACGCCCAGGGGTATCAAAACCCGCGATCGCGAATACGAGTTCGACGTCATCATCTATGCAACGGGCTTTGACGCGATCACCGGCGCGGTGACGCGCATCGATATTCGCGGAGAAGGTGGACAGAGTCTTAAGGAAAAATGGGCCAATGGTCCGCGCACGCTGCTCGGCATTCAGTCGGCTGGCTTCCCGAATCTCTTCATCGCAACCAACAGCGCGTTCTGCAACTACACGGTATGTGCCGAGAGCATCGTCGAATGGATCACCGACGCGATCCGCTACGTTCGCGCGAACGGGTACTCGCGCATCGCACCCACACTGAAGGCGGAAGACGCCTGGGTCGAGCATGCCAACGAGGTCGGGAGTCGCACCATGTTGAGCGGCGCCGACTCGTGGTTTATCGGCGCGAATATTCCCGGCAAGGCGCGCGCGTTCCTCCTGTACGCGAGCCCGGCGCCCGTGTACCGGGCCAAGTGTAAGGAAGCAGCGGCCAACGGCTACCAGGATTTCGTCCTGCGGTAGGCACCCCGGGGAGATGGGAGGACGCCCATGAAATTCGGTATCGGCTTTGCCACTTCCGGAAAATTTAGCGACCCTGAGCTGCTGGCGCATCTGGCGACCACCGCCGAGCGCTGCGGTTTCGAATCGCTGTGGAGTGTCGAGCACGTGGCGATTCCCGTCAAACACCTGCCTTACCCGGGCAGCAAGGATGGGAGCATGCCCGGCGGCGACGAAGTCGCGATCCCCGACCCGCTTATCCCGCTGGCGTACGTGGCAGCGGTGACCAAAACCATCAAGCTTGCGACCGGAATATTGATCCTGCCGCAGCGGCATCCCATCTACACCGCAAAGGAAGTCGCGACCGTAGACGTGCTCTCGGGCGGACGAGTCATTCTCGGAATCGGCAGCGGATGGATGAAGGAGGAATTCGAGGCGCTCGGGATAAACTTCCATCACCGCGGCACGATGACCGATGAGGCGATCCAGGCGCTGCGTGCGCTGTGGAAGGATGGCGCCGCCTCGTTTGAGGGCAAGCATTTCAAGTTCGGTCCGCTCCATTCAAATCCAAAGCCGGTGCGCAAAGACGTCCCGATTCATGTGGGAGGACATTCGAGCGCGGCGGCCCGGCGCGCCGGGCGCTACGGAGACGGATTTTTTCCGACCGTGATGAATCCGGAGAAACTCAAGGAGCTGTTCGCAACCGTGCGATCTGAAGCGCAACAGGCGGGACGTAATCCGAATGCGATAGAATTTTCCTGCCTGACGAGGTCCCTCAAGCCGGACGACATGAAGATGCTCGCGGACATGGGAGTTTCGCGGGTGGTGGTAGATCCTCCGGGCACCAGGCCGGAGGTCGTGACCCGCGGGCTGGAAAAATTCCGGGAGGAAGTCATCTCCAGGGTGTAGCCGGGTATCCGTTATTCCCGCGCCAACCCCTGGCACGCGCGAGATCCTGAAATTTTCCGATCAGCGTCCTCGCCGAGAAAAAACGATGCCAAACCAGGAAGTCACTTACGCCGGGCAACTCAGAGCGTTCCAGAATGAAGTCCTGGAGTTTTTGCGTACTTTCGAGTCGATCCAGGAACAACTCCGACCCGGAGCGCTTGCCGATAATCAGGCGCAAATGGTCGCCGCGGTGGGCGACCTGTTTCGACGCTTCGAGTCGAGCTTTGTGTCATCGACGCCGCCGCCCGGGCTGGAAGATTTGCATCAGGCGATCTGTGCCGCGGTGCGGGAATTGGGCAAGGCTTACGAGCTGTTCATGACCCAGCCGAGCCCGCAATGGACACTCATCTACTTATATAGCCGCGCTGCCCTCTGCCGAGGTTTGTATCAACTCTATGCGTTGCGCGACCAGTTACCCGTGATCGCCGGCCATTTTCTGCTCGATGGCGCGTCGGCGCCCACCTCGGCCCCGGCGG
>JAFAHS010000436.1 GCA_019237115.1 Deltaproteobacteria bacterium | reverse complement strand
GGAATCGCCAAACCGACACCCCTGATCCGAAGCGAAACGCTGAGCCGCCTGATCGGCGGCGAGGTATTCATCAAGCCGGAGAATTTGCAGAAGACCGGCTCCTTCAAGATTCGTGGTGCCTACAACCGCATCGCGGCGCTTTCGCCGGAGGACCAGCGGCGCGGTGTGATTGCCGCATCGGCCGGCAACCACGGCCAGGCACTCGCTTACGCGGCCTCGCGGGCCGGCGTCAAAGCTACGGTCGTGATGCCTACCACGGCCGCGATCGCGAAAATCCTCGCGACCCGCAGCTACGGCCCGGCGGTGGTGCTGGAAGGCAGCGACTACCAGGAAGCGCGCGGAGCGGCGGCAAAAATCGGTACCGAATCCGGGGCAATCTTCGTCGACGCATACGACGACCCGCACGTCATCGCGGGGCAAGGAACGGTCGCGCTGGAAATTGCCGACGAGCTGAAACCCGACGTGGTATTCGTGCCGACCGGCGGCGGCGGGCTGCTGGCCGGGATTGCGGTTGCGGCCGCGGCGCGGATGCCTGAAACGCGAGTCATCGGGGTCGAGGCCGCGGGGTCGGCGCAACTGAGCGCCAGCCTCTCCGCCGATGCTCCCGCATCAGTCGGCCAACCAGTCGATACGATTGCCGACGGGCTTGCCACCGGGAAACTTGGCGCCATTCCTTTTCAGTTGATTCGGGGGCGCGTCAACCGGGTTGTAACCGTCGATGATTTCGAAATCGGCGAGGCGCTGCTCCTGATGCTGGAACGGATGAAGCTGCTGGCGGAAGGCGCGGGCGCGGCGGCGTTAGCGGGGGCGCTCAAGATCGCCGAGGAACTTCGCGGCCAACGCATCGTGGTGGTCATAAGCGGAGGCAATATCGATGTCACTTTGCTCGACCGGGTAATCGGGCACGGTCTGGCGAAAGTCGGGCGGCTCTATCGAATCGCGATAAACTTGCGCGACCGGCCAGGCGAGCTGGGCAGGCTCGCCGACGCGATCGGTAATACCGGGGCCAATGTTCGCTCGATCGATCACAATCGCACTCGTCGCGACGTCCCGATCGGCAAGGCGCACGTGGTGCTGGAGCTGGAAACGCGCGGTCCCGATCACATCGCGGAGATCCACGCGCATCTTCGCCGCAGCGGCTACGAAATCACCGAGGAGAACTGAGCAGCTCCCGTCCTTGTCCGGTTGTACCAGCTGGGGGTTTGGCGGTCAGGTCACAGTGCGTCGACCACGGCCAAAAAGCGAAGTGTCGGGCCCGCGTCCGCTCCTAGCTGAACATGGAGGCGATGCCCTTGGGGCGAACCATCTTGCCCGCGGGCTTCAGCTCGTTACCCACGTCCTGGAGACGTTTCTTGAAGGCTTCCATCTCCGCGGCTTGCTTCGCCTCAAGCGCATCCTGTTCGCGGCGTTGACGTTTTTCCAGCGACTCGCGCTCCGCGCGTCGCCGCCCGTAGAAGTTCTCGAAGGTCTCGCGCACCACCCGTACCATGGTGCTCTTTGGCACGTAGGAGCCCGAGCACCATGGACAATAGAAAACCACGCCGGCCTGAAAATGGCGATATGGAATCGTGAATGGCTCGTTGCAGTCCTTGCACACCACCGGCACTTCCCACGCGATCGGATCGTATTCCCCATCCGCGGCAGCGGCCGCAGGCGCGGGCGGTGCGGCCTTGGGAGCCGGGGCGGCGGCTGGTGGTGGTGCAGGCGCCGCCGCAGCGCCGTTGGCTTCCGCAGCGGGAGCAGCGGCCGGCGCGGCGTCGCCCTCTTTGAGGAAGCGCGAAGGCGCGTCGTCCGGAATGCTCAATTCGGGGTGCAGGGTTCGCGCCCGAGCGAGGAGCACTCCCTGCGTCTCGGGGTTGGTCGGGTCCGGAACACAACAATCGACCGGGCACACCGCCGCGCATGCTTCGTGGTCGTGAAAGCCAACGCACTCGGTGCACTTGGAAGGAACGATGTAGTAGATGTCCTGAGCGATGGCGGGGCTCTTCTGGGCATTGAGTTCCCATTCAACCCCGCCCGCATAAATCGCGGTATTCGGGCACTCGGGCTCGCACGCACCGCAGTTGATGCACTCGCTCGTGATGGTCGTCGACATTAGAGATCGCAGCCTCGGTAAGCCAAGAAATCAATCACCCAGTTTTCCAACTCTAGCAGCCCGATCCAGGCCATCAAAGGGTTCTCGGCAGCGGGTTTTCCGGGGCGAGTGCATTTCGACTATGCTGACCGCGAATGCCACGGAACTCGTGCCGTAGGAGTTTCAGATGGATCTGAATTTCACGCCTGAAGAAGATGAATTCCGGCTCAAGGTCAGGCGCTTCCTTGAGGAAAACATCCCCAAGAGCGGACTCGGCGACGGGCGCGAGGGGCGCGAGGACAAGGCCTGGCTGGGCCGCGCCAAGGAGTGGCAACGCAAACTCTACGAGGCCGGATACGTCGCGATGGCCTGGCCGAAGGAATTTGGCGGGCAGGCGCTGGAACCGGTGCGCCAGTCGATTGTCAACGACGAGTTGGTGCGCGCGAAAGCGCCTTACCTGATAGGCGGTTCCGGCCTCGGCATGCTGGGACCTACGCTGATCTCATGGGGAACCGAGGAGCAGAAAAAACGCTACCTGCCGAAGATCCTGACCGCCGAAGAGATCTGGTGCCAGGGCTATTCCGAGCCGGGCTCCGGTTCGGATCTGGCCTCTCTGCGAACCCGCGCCGAGATTGTCGGCGACGAATTCGTCGTCAACGGCCAGAAAGTCTGGACCTCCGGCGCGCAATATTCCGACATGATGTTCTGCCTGGTGCGCACCGACCCCGAAGCCCCCAAGCACCGGGGCATCTCCTACATTCTTATAGACATGCATGCGCCCGGCGTGACGGTGCGCCCGCTCGTGCAGATGACCGGCGATCGCGGGTTTAACGAGGTCTTCTTCGACAACGTTCGGGTGCCGCGCAAGAACCTGGTCGGCAAGCTCAACGAGGGCTGGATCGTCGCCAACGCGACGCTGTTTCACGAGCGCAACATGCTCGGTTCGGCCAGCGGCAGCGAGCAGCGCTTCAATCGCCTGCTGGCGCTGGCGAAATCGATCCAGCGCAACGGGCGTCCGCTCACCGAAGATGCGGTGTTTCGCCAGCGTTTGGCCGACCTCGAGATCCGGGTCGAGGCGATGCGGTTGCATGCGATGCGTCAGCTCACCGACCAGATTCGTGGTCGCCAGCCGGGAATCGAAGCCATGATCAACAAGCTGGTCGGCACCGAACTGAACCACGACCTGGCCACCGCAGCCATGGAAGCGATGGGCGACGATTCGCTGCTCGCCCGAGATGAACAGAGCGTGCTCGACAAAGGGTACTGGCCGTATGAGTGGATGTTCTCGCTGGGTCTCGTGATCGGCGGCGGAACCTCACACATTCAGAAGAACATCATCGCCGAACGCGGTCTCAAGATGCCCAAGTCGCGGTAGTAAAATGGATTTCGGACTCAACGAAGAACAGCTGCAGCTCAAAACCAGCGCGCGCGAACTGCTCGCTGCCGAATGCCCGGCCGCGGCGGTGCGCAAGGCGATGGGGAGTGACGACGGAACCTTGCCGGAACTGTGGCAGGAGATTGCGAAGCTCGGCTGGACCGGTCTGATGGTGCCCGAGCAGTTTGGCGGGGCCGGATTGGGCATGCTCGACATGGCGGTGCTGCTCGAAGAACAGGGCTACGCCGCCATGCCCGGGCCGTTCCTGTTCTCCGCGGCGATCGCTACCGAAGCGGTGGTGCGTGGAGGCTCGCAGGAAATGAAGGCGAAGTGGCTGGGCGCGCTCGCACAGGGCAAAGCGATCGGCACGATTGCAATCGCCGAACCCGGCGACCGCATTCCAACCCTGGCGAAGGATGGCCGGCTTAGCGGCAGCAGAGTCTTCGCGCCCTACGCGAACCTCGCCGATTTCATGGTGGTGGCGGCGCGGGGCGACGCGGGCCGCTCGCTGGTGCTGGTCGATCCGCACCTGAGCGAGGTCAGCGTAAACCGGCTTAGCCATCTCGATCTAACGCGCCGGTTCGGCTCGGTGGATTTCAGCGCCGCCGCGGCACAGCCGCTCTCGGGAGGCGAATCGCTGCAGCGAAGGATTTTTGACGTCGGGGCGGTGGCCATCGCCGCCGACTCGCTCGGGGGAATGCAAAGGGCGCTGGACATGGCGGTGGACTACTCCAAGGTCCGCGAGCAATTCGGCAAGCCGATCGGATCGTTTCAGGCCCTCAAGCATGCCGCCGCTGAGATAGTCGCAGACCTGGAACCTGCGCGCTCATTGGTCTGGTATGCGGCGCATGCGCTGGATGCGATGCCGGCGGAGGCGTCTCGCGCTGCGGCGATGGCAAAGGCGCGGCTGTGCGAGGTATACAGTCGCGGGACCGACCGAGCGGTGCTGATGCACGGCGGAATAGGGTTCACCTGGGAGCACGATATTCATCTGTGGTTCAAGCGCGCGCGCTTCAATGAATCCTATCTCGGTTCCCCGACCTACTTCCGCGAACGCGTCGCCGAGCTGAGCGCCTACTGAGCACGCGTGTGAAGTTCGACCTCTTCTATCAGCTGCCCCAGGCCGATACCCAGCGCACTCCCGCGCGCTATGCGGAGTTGATTGAGGAGGCGGTCGTCGCCGACCAGCTGGGGTTCGACACGATCTGGCTGGCCGAGGTTCATTTCGCCCGGCATTTTTCGATGATGCCCGCGCCGATGCTGCTGCACGCGGCCATTGCCCAGCGCACCGGGCGGATTCGCCTCGGGGTGGCGGTGAACCTGATGCCGCTGCACCATCCGCTGCGCCTGGCAGAGGAGACCGCGATGCTCGACGTGATCTCCGGGGGCCGGGTCGAGTTCGGTGCGGGCCGGGGCGCGTTTGCGATGAACTATCGCGGCTATGGCATACCCATGTCCGACAGCCGCGGGTTGTTCGAGGAAGGCCTGCAGTTGGTGCGCGCGGCCTGGACGCAAGATCGGCTCACGTTTCACGGCCGTCACTACCAGGTCGAAGACATCGAGGTGGTGCCGAGGCCCCTTCAGCGTCCTCATCCTCCGATTCGGCTTGCCGCGAACAGCCCCGACACCTTCGCGTATGCGGGCGCCAACGCCGATCGGATTTTTGCCGGCGGCCCGGTCAACCCGTTTCCGGTGCTTGCCGACCGGCTCGCGATCTACGAGCGCGCCCTCGCCGAGTCGGGCCGCGCGCGCCCCGACGACTGGTTCGCCGGTCTGCTGCTTACCTTCCCCGGGCGCGATCGCGCTTCGGTGCGCGCGCAGTTCGAACCGAGTCTGCGCAACTACTTCAATTCCGCGGGTGAGATCATCGAACCGGAGGCGCCAGGTTCCGGAGTACAATCGGAGGTCGCACGGATACGCGAACGGCTGCGCACGATTGAATACGAACAGGTCGACGAAATCATGGGCGCGCTGGGCGAGCCCGAGTATATCGCCGACAAGATCGCCGCGCTCAAAGAGCGGTTCGGCTTTACCCGACTGGTGTGCTGGTTTGAGACCGGGGGCATAGCCGGGCACGCAAACCTGCTGGCCGCGATGCGGCTGTTCGCCGAACGCGTGATGCCGAAGTTTCAGTAGGATGACTGCTCCATCGCTAAAGGAATTAGCCGCCGAGCGTTATGTCAGCCTGGTTACCTTTCGTCGCAACGGAAACGGCGTGCCCACGCCCATCTGGGTGGCCGCGCGCGACGGCAAGCTCTACGCGGTCACCAATGGCACCTCGGTCAAGATGAAGCGGCTTAAGGCGAACGACCGAATCCGGCTGGCCGCCTGTGACGCGCGCGGCAAAGTGCGCGGTGAATGGGCGGAGGGACACGGGAGACGCATCGACGATTCGGCGCTCATCCAACGAGCGCAGCGGGCGCTGGAAAGCAAGTACGGCTGGCAGGCGACGCTGTTGAAATTCTTTTCCACGCTGTTCGGGCGCGCCAAACATCGCGCCTTCATCGAAATGACCATCCCCTGAGTCCCCACCGCACCGGCGCCGGCCGCGGAGGTGGGTGACCTGCAGGGGCCTGGGCAGGGCGGGTTGGCGGACGGTTGCGGGCGATGCTAGTAGCGAAGTAGTCCGCAGCGGAGGTGCACGATGGCAAACACCCGGTGGATCAAAACGCCCCAGGAGATCCAGACGATCGAAGAGCGGCTTGCCCACCCCGCTTTCCTGGACGGCGAAACGCTTACCGTTACCTACCTTACGCGCCCCGAGCTGGTCCGCGCGGTCCTGCCTCCGCCCCTTGAGCCGGCCGGCGAACCACTGGTTGCGGTGGGCGTCGGCAGCTTCGGGCGCTCCAACTGCGTTGGGGCATTTGCCGGCGGGTGGGTTGATGTCCGCGCGCGTTACCAGGGAATCGAGGCCAACTATTGCCTCGCCATGCCGATGTCGACCGACGTCGCGATAATCTTCGGGCGTGAGCTGTTTGGTGAGCCCAAGAAACAGGGCAAGGTGCGGCTCGAGAGCGACGGCGATGTTACCCGCGGCGTAGTTGAACGCTACGGAATTCCGTACCTCCTGGTCGAAGCGCGTCTCACCGAAAACCTCCCGATCGAGGGACCCGCGACCAGCGATCGGTTTCATTTCAAATTCATGCACTCGGCGGATGGCCGCGGCCTGGAGTTTGACCCGATCATCGTGCACGCGCACTTTGAAACCCAATTGCGAGTCGTGAAGCGCGGCCCGGGCAAGGCCGCCTTCAAACCGTCGCATCACGATCCCTTGAGCGACCTGGAGATCGTGGAATTTCGCGGCGCCGTATATTCGGAGGGTGACGTGTATGCGCACGCCAGGCGCATCGGCACCGTCGATGCGAAAAGCTTCCTGCCCTACGCGTTTCAGAACATCGACGACTACAGTGGAGAGATCTGACGGTGTCCGGCACCCTGGTTCAGCGATCCGAATCGGCGCTTCGACTGCCGTGACTGCTCTCGACCGCGCGCAGAATGTCGGTCTTGGTCACGATCCCGGTCAGCTGCCCGTCGGCGGCGGTGACCAATAGCATCGGATCCGGATTTTCCCGCGCGAGCAGCCGCAAGGCCTCCATCAGGTCGCAATCTTCATAGACGAAGGTCGGGGTTAGATCGGCAATCGCCTGGACGGTGATGGAATCCCATTTTTCCAAGGGGGTCGATCCCAACACCGCAAGCGACACCAACCCCACCACCCGCGAGCCATCCCGTACCGGATATACCGTATGCTTGTGGTGAACGGCGATACTCTGCACGAATTCTCGCAGCGTCGCATCCGCTTGCACGCTTACCACGCGCTTCTGCATGACTTCCCGCACCCGGACGTCGCTGAGCCCCTCGAGTTTCGCGATTTCCTGAAAATGCTGATCACCGGAGACCGAGGCTTCTCCCGAGACCGCATAGGCGATCGCCGCCCCGATTAGACTCGGGATGATGAACGAATGACCGCCCGTGGTTTCGGCCACGAAGACCACCGCGGTGAGCGGAGTCTTGTAGCCCGCGGCGATGAACGCCGCCATCCCGACTGCGGCGTACAGATCCACCGTACCGGTGTGCACGACGGTTTGCGCAAACGCCCTCCCGATGCATCCTCCGACCAAGAGCAGTGGCACGAAGATGGCGCTGACGCCGCCCGAGCCAATGGAAAAAATCGACGCAGCCATCTTCAGGATCGCAAAATAGATCAGCACCTGCGACGGGTACGATGAATTCAGGACCGCGCGCACGGCCTCGTAGTTGGGCCCGATCGGGATGAGACCGTTGTTGAATACGGAGACGAACGCCAGGCCGCACAACCCGGTCCCCAGGCCGCCCAGCAGCAGTTTTACGGTGTGCGGCATCCGACTGGCGACGAAGAAGGTGCGCACCCGGCGAAAGGTGATGTCGAACACGAGTGCGACAAGGCCGATCCCAATGCCGAGGAGCGCAGACCACAGCAGGTCCATCGCCTTGAACGTGGTCGTGCCGGAGAAACCGAACAGTGGCTCGCTTCCCACCAGAGCGACCAGCGTGGCATAGGACACCACGGAGGCGACCAGCGAGGGCAGCAACGCCTCGTGGGCGAGGTCGTCCTTGTAAGGCATTTCCAGCGCGAAAACCAAACCGGTGAGCGGAGCGCGGAACACTGCCGCCATTCCCGCTCCAGCCCCGCTGATCAGCATGATCCGGCGGTCGCGCGATTCCAGTCCGAACCGCCGCAGCCGGGTCCACAACCAGGAACCGATCGCGCCTCCTCCGTAGATGCTGGGACCTTCCATCGCGGCGCTTCCGCCCGAGCTGACCGTCGTCACCCCGGCCAGCAGTTTCCACCAGAAAGGGCGCATGTCGATATCGCCCTGGTGGTCATGGTACGAGCGGATGATTTCCTCGGTGGAGTGTTCGTCGGGATCGGGGGTGCAAAACTGCATGATCAGCCCGGTCAGCAGAAACCCCACCAGCAGCCCGGGCACGATCATCCAGTGATGTTGCAGGTAGGCGGGCAATGCCCGCGCCCAGATCAGGTCCAAGATGAGCAGGTTGATGACGGTTATGACCAGACCGGTAGCGACCCCGATTATGGGTGCCACCAACAGCCACTTCTGGATGTCGCGCGAGTAGGTCGCGGCCAGGTCCTCGTGGACCAGCCTGGTGTATTTCTGGAGCAGCGGATGTTTGAAAAGTTTTGAGCCAAAGATGATTTCGAGCAATGCGATAGTGGACCTTTCTCTCCGAACGCTGCCCTCACCGTGGTGGCGGGCGGACGCCGGAGGAATCTCTGTCTTCTGAGCGGGAGGTAACCATGGCGAATTGTAGTCATCCAGGCGACCGCGCGCGACCATGCCGGCGCGGGAGGATTGGCCCTGCTGGCACGCTGCTCGGGTGTGGACAAATGTGACTCGGGAGAAAAAATTTTATCTATCCAGCCGTTAGACAAGAGCTAAATTTGCTCAGCTAAACACCACTACCGCGAGCTAGTCGCGATCCGACCACTTAAAGCGAGCGGGCTCCGATCAAAACTGCTCTTTTCAACTCGGTTGTTTTCAGGGAAAGTGGATTACTTTCCATTGGGTATCCTCACAAGCAGGTACTATGGACAACGACGGCAACGACCAAGCGGCTGCGGGCGTGCGGATTTTTCTGGTCGAGGACAATCCCGACCACGTGTTCATTGCACTTACGGTTATGCGCCAGGTGCTGGGCGACGCGATCGAGATGCTTCACGCGCAGAGCGCGGAAGAGGCACTCGAGATGATCCCGCGCTTCACCGAGTCTGACCGTCCCGATCTCTTTCTAATCGATCTGAGGCTGCCCGAGAATGGCGGCTTCTCGGTGCTCGCAGCCATCCGGGGAAGCGAAGTGTGCTCGGGCATCCCGCTGTTTGTGGTCACCAGTTCGATGTACGATCGCGACATCGCACAGAGCTACGAACTGGGGGCGTCGGCGGTTCTCTCCAAACCGCTCTCACGCGCGAGGCTGCGCGAGGAACTGACCCGCGTAGGCGCGATTCCGACGCTCGGCACTGTCACCCAGACCACCTACCGTCACTGATTCAGAGCCCCTCTCCTGACCTGCCCCCGAACCGGGCCCGTGCTTGCCTTGCGCCCAGCGGGGTAGCACGCTCGGACCATTATTGGCGCTGGAAACACAGCGGAGGTTTTCGTGGTGAAGACGTATACGTTCGACAAGAGCAACGCGCTCATGGAGCGCGCGCGCAAAGTGGTGCCCGGCGGAATCTACGGTCATCAGAATCCGATCATGCTGACCCGGGGCGCCTTCCCCTCATTCTTCGCCCGCGGCGAGGGGTCTCACATCTGGGATGTCGATGGTAACGAGTACATCGACTACATGTGCTCGTACGGGCCGATCGTGCTCGGCCATCGCCATCCCAAGGTGGAGGAAGCGGTGCGCCGCCAGGCCGATCTCGGCAATTGCTTCAACGCCCCGGGCCCCCTGTGGGTCGACCTGGCCGAATACCTGGTTTCGATCACGCCCTGCGCGGATTGGACGGTGTTTGCCAAGAACGGGTCGGACGTGTGCACCTGGGCGACCGAGGTCGCGCGTCACGCGACGGGACGAAAGAAGATTGCAATGTGCTCGGGCGCCTATCACGGGACCCACGCATGGTGCACGCCGGCTCCAGCCGGAGTGACGTCGGAAGACCGGGCGAATATCGTGTACTTTCATTTCAACCAGCTGGAAAGCCTTCGCCACACGGTGGCCGAACACCAGGGTGAAATCGCGGGGGTCATCCTGTCGCCGTTCCGGCACGATGCCGGTCACGACAGCGAGCTGCCGGTCGAGGGATTTCTTGCCGGCGTGCGCGAGCTTTGTGATCGCAACGGAATCGTTCTGATCCTGGATGACGTTCGCGCCGGTTTTCGACTGCATCTCGGAGGGTCGGGTGAATTCTTCGGCATCCGTCCGGACCTGACGACCTACTGCAAGGCTATCGCCAACGGCTACCCGCTCTCCGCTTGCCTGGGCCGTGAGAGTCTCAGGCAGGCGGCCCAGGAGGTGTTTTTCACCGGTTCCTATTTCACCAGCGCGGTGCCGATGGCTGCCGCCCTGGCATGCCTTAAGGAGCTTAAAGCAGCCAACGGTATCGAGCGGATGCGGATGCTCGGGGAAAAGCTGCGTGACGGCATGCTCGCGCAGGCGCGGGGCGCGGGTTTTGAAGTGACCTACTCCGGACCGCCCGCGATTCCATACATGACCTTCAAAGACGATGGTGGCCGTTACGATCGCATGAAAGTGTTTGCCGGCGAGTGCTCACTCAAGGGCGTCTATCTGGCGCCGCGCCACAACTGGTTCATTTCCGCAGCGCACACCGAGGAGGACATCAAGCAAACGCTCGCGGTCACCGAGCAGGCGTTTGCAGCGGTGCGCGCGCAATTCGCGTAGCCAAAACGCGCTGGCCTGACTGGTCGTTCCCGGCGCGGAGGCGGTGTTCTAGATCTCAGGCCATTTGTCCTGCCACGGCCGCGCTTGCTCATACGCGAAGGAGGCCTGCAGCACCAGATCCTCGCGATATCGCTCCGCGACGATTTGCAGGCCGGCGGGCAGACCGCCGTCGGTCAGTCCGGCCCGCACCGACGAGGCCGGATGCCCGCTCAGGTTGAAGGGGAACGTGAACGCCACCACCCCCATGACATCGCGGACCGGCTTCCCGTCGATTTCGCTGGGGGGCGGACCCTTGGCGGCGAACGCCTCGGTGGGCAGGGTAGGGGTCATCAGCAAGTCAAACCGCGAAAAGATTCGACCGCACCATTCATTCAGCTCATAGCGATGGCGATACGCGGCGCCGTAGTGGCGCCAGCTGATATGGTTGGCGGCTTCCAGTCCTGACAGGTAGGCCCGCCCGAAGTCACCGCGATGTTCCTCGATCATGTCGTGCAGCATCGCGTAGCCTTGGGTTGCACCCAGGCGTTGCCAATCGCGTCCGACGTCCGGGATTCGATCGTCGATGACCGAGACTTCGTGACCCAGGCTCTTGAACACATCGACCGCTCTGGCAACTTCGCGGGCGACGTCGCGCTGCACAAGTTCTCCAAAATCCGGGTGAAACGCGATCCGCAGTTTGCGGGGGAGGCGATCGAGCATCGCCGCATAGGAAACCCCCGGGTGCGGCAACGAGTCTGGATCGGTCGGATGGTACCCGACCGTCGCATCCAGGTATAGCGCGGCATCGCGGACCGTTCGGGTCAGCGGCCCCAGGACCGAGGTGTCGTTCCACGGGATCATCCCGAGCGTGGGGTCGCTGGGTATTCGCCCATTGCAACACTTGATCCCGAAGCATCCGGTGTAGCAAGCGGGAATCCGCACCGAGCCGCCTCCATCAGACCCGGTTGCTAGCGGAACCATACCTCCGGCAATCGCGGCGGAACTGCCTCCCGAGGAGCCCCCCGGGGTACGCTCCAGATTCCAGGGATTTCGCGTCACACCGAACAGCAGGTTCTTGGTGAAGCCGGTGTAGCCAAACTCGGGAGCGTTGGTCTTGCCCAGCACGATCGCGCCGGCAGCCTTGAGCCGCGCGACCTGAACCGAATCGGCCGCCGGGCGGTGGTTTTTGAACGGCTTGGAGCCAAAGGTGGTGGGCAGTCCGGCCGCATCCTCGAGGTCTTTCACGCCGAGCGGCAGTCCGGCCAACGGACCAACCTCTTCGCGGCGCGCGATTTTCTCGTCCAGCGCGCGCGCTTCATCCATCGCCCGCTCGGCGCGCAGCGCCACGAAGGCGTTGAGCTTGGGATTGACCTTTTCCAAACGGGCGATGGTGGCAGCCATCAGCTCCGCCGCCTTGAGCTCGCGGCGGCGAATCATGGCGACCAGTTCGTAGGCCGGCTTCCAATGCAGATCGGGCATGGCGGGACCCTCCGGATGGTATTCGCACAACGACTTCTACTACGGTTGAAAGTGAAAGAGGAGCCTCGCCCCAGGTTTGACTACCTAACGAGTGTTAGATAAGATCGAGGCTGCTCATGACCGCTATGAAGAGTTCCAGGAGCCACCGTCTTGCCTCCCGGGTTGTTCCGCTGAGCCGCGGTCTGGACACCCGCGATCGGGTGTTGCACGTCGCGCTCTCGTTGTTCGCGGATCGCGGCTATCGTGGCACCAGCCTGCGCGATATCGCAAAGCGCATCGGCATCAAGGCGCCCTCCCTGCTGCATCATTTTCCCTCCAAACAGCAGCTTTACCTGGCGGTCCTGGAGCAGATTTTCAACGCGATGGAGGATTCGGCGCGCCTCATCATGGCGAGCCCGGGAGGGCCGCAGGAGCAGATGTGCAAGGCGATCGCCGATTCGATCGACTTCATCGCGCGCAAGCCCGACGCCATGAAACTGCTGTCGAAGGAGTTCGCCGACGAAAGCGGCGTGGGACGGACCGTGATGAAGCGCCGGTTGCCGCCGCTCAACGCGATCGGGGTGAACTTTATCATTCGCGGGCAGCGCGAAGGTGCGTTCCGCTCGGAGCTCGATGCGTTCAATTTCCTGCAGACCCTGAACTCCATCATTACCGGCTACTTCACCACCGCGGCGGTGGTGAAGCGGCTGTGGAACGTCAACCTGTTCGATCCCAAATCCATCGAACATCGCAAGCGAGAAGTCATCGATATGGTCGAGCGCACGCTGTTTGTGGACGGCGCGAAAGCTCGGTCTTTAGGTCGGCAAATTCCAAGGAGCAACATCCCCGCACCATGAAATTCGGCACCTTTTATGAGCATCAACTGCCGCGTCCCTGGACGCCGGGCCTGGAACTGAAACTGTTTCAAGACGCGCTCGACCAGGTCGAGCTCGCCGACCGCCTCGGCATCGATCACATGTGGGAAGTCGAGCATCACTTTCTCGAGGAGTATGCGCATTCATCGGCCCCGGAAATCTTTCTCGCCGCCTGCAGTCAGCGCACCAAGCGCATCCGGCTGGGGCACGGGATCGTGTTGCTGCCGCCCGGCTACAACCATCCCGCACGGGTCGCGGAGCGAATCGCCACG
>JAFAHS010000300.1 GCA_019237115.1 Deltaproteobacteria bacterium | reverse complement strand
TCGAACCTGGTGAAGGTAAAGCCCTGGTAGTTTTCAGCATAAGTGGCCGCCTGATCGCGCAGCACGCTTATCGCGAGAGCTTCACCCAGCAACAGGCCCTCCTGATAATCGGAGCGATAATGCACCCCGGCAAAGTTTCGCCCGATGCCGATATTGCCGGCAAGTTTGTCTGCTTCGTTGCCGAGCGTCATTTGGGCTGCGTCCAAACCGCCATAGGGCAGCAGCTCCGTTCCGTCATCGCTTGGCACGACCGGCTCGGGAATGACGAAGCTTTCGTCGAAAAACCACTTGAGGACTGTCACACACGCGCCCGCGATAACTCCGTGTCCCTGTGCGTACGATGGATGCTGCGGGCAACCTTCACGGTACTGAAGTGGAAGCAGATACGTGTTGTTGCGGGTGAAGACCTCCTGTACTGCCTTTGAGCCCAGAATCGAAGGATCGATCGGATAGTTCGTTTGTCCGGTCAGATTCAGATGGATGCGGCCGCCGAACTCTTCGGGTCGGATCACGCGATGCACGTACCATTTCTCGTACCAAACCGCCTTCAGCGCGCGGCTCGACACTTCTCCGAGCAGCGCCAGTAGGTGGGGAGTGCCGAAGGTTGCGAACCCCGCTTCGCTCTTGCTCTTGGCGTAAGGGTTGGCGGGATTGAGGGGTGCGCCCAGGGCCGCGAGCATCTGTGCCGCATTGAAGTATGCCTCGTACGGCGTGTCCGTGTGCACGTACACGCCGAGGTCGCGGCCCAGACGCGGGAACCGGGGTGTTGGATCGGGATGAACCACCGCCGCTGGCACGGTACCGTTCTGGCAGGAGAGCCAGTCGGCCAAAGTAATCAGATAATCACTGCCACCTTGCGAGAGCGGGAGCTCGGTCTTGTAGCCGGCCCCGATCACTACCGCACCATAGGAGAATGGCTTGAGCAGCAGTTGCGAGACATAAGGACCGATCAGGTCGCCCGCCGTGAAGCCGCGAAACAGGGTGGCCCCGGTGACATTGCCGTGACTGTCGCGCGGTCCGGTAAACGCCGCGAGTGCGGACAGCTCGGCAGCCGCCGCTTGCGCGCTCGGGTCAGTGGAATACTGCGAAAACGGCAGGTCGCGGAGAACGGCCTGCCAGTAGACTTCGACCGTCTCAGCCCCGCGCTGGGCGCTGGAGAAGGAGGGTGCGGCAGGGATTGCGAGCTGATGCGAATCGGCGCCTTCCAGGTCAAACGCCAGCCCGGCCAGAGGATTAGTCAGCGGCACCTTCCCTCCCAGAACGAGCGCGTCCAGCGCGGCTTGCGAGCCGGCACCAAGCGCGGCCAGGTAGTTCTGGTAAGTCCTGGCGCTGGTTTCGCCGAGCTGGTCGTGCGCAAGGCCCTTGGTGAAATTGGCGATGCCGTTGGGAAATTGCGCTTCGTCCCCATTGGCCGGATGCGGTACCGCTCCCTGCTCGAGTTCCAGTTTGGCCGCATCGACTCGGATGTCATAGGACTCTCTAAGCCGATCTTCTTTTTGGCCTAAGCCGCCTGGCATTGCCCTCGCTGCGGCCGCCACCCCAAACACGGATACAGCGCTGGAGGCCGCGGCAATCATTCCACCGATCTTGAACAGCTCACGGCGAGTCTTTCTGGGGTTTAGCGAATTTGTCTCGCGCGACGAAACAGATGAATAGTCATTAGCCACAGTAGCCTCTGATAAACGCATGCCGAAGTAGAGTCGACCGGCCCGATTTCCCAGGAGCTCTGACAGCAGTCGACGGCTCAGTTCAAAAAGCGTAACCCGGTTTCATCGATCGGCCAGCGGGGCTTAGTACCCCGGTTTTCGAAATGTCTTTTTTCAGTTTCCACCAGGGAAGGTAATAGAACCCTCCAAGAGGGTTTCCACGAACGTCATGCCCGATACCGCCAGCACCACTTTAGTTCCGGGTCCTCCACGATCAGCCGTCACCGTGAACGGCAAATTCGTTCCCGCACCCACGCCGGTAACTGTTGCGGTCCCGGTCAAGACCACCGAGTCACCCTGGAGGCTGGCCGCGCTAATCGGCCCGGTGACGTACATGATGTTGTTGTCGAAGCTGCCGCTGCCCGGCGTTCCGGCCGGCGCAGTCGGCATGAGCGCGAGACAGTCGAAGTGGCCCGACCCGTTCTCGAAATTGATACCGACCCTGGTGATGACCGGGGCGGTCCCAGGGCCTCCTCCGGTCAGGATGCTCGTGCCCGCTCCCTCAACCGTTATTCCACGACCATCAGTCTCGCTTCCCCATGACGCGCTGGTATGGATTAGCAACATGATCAGAAGTGAGAGCAGCAGTCTCTTGTGGTTCATAACTTTTTCCTCTTGTGTGAACCGAGGCCGTTACTGCGGCGGGTTGTCATCATTTTTTGGGTTGGTCCAGGATTCCTTAGAGACTTCTAGTGCGAGATGTGGAAAAGCGTAATATGTTCCATGATGTTGTAATAATCCACGAAGCCTTTCGTGGCAGATACGCCCTCTACCTGCGTGGCAGGCATGTTGAGCATGCACGCAACAATCAGAACCCCTCGGTCTCCATCCGAATAGTCAACAGCCAAAGTAGCGAGCCCGGCGTGCGCATCTTCCGGATTGCCGATGAGGTCGGTCAGGGGTAAGCCCGCCAAAGAACCAGGAGCTTCATCGAATCGCACTAGCCTTTTGACCTGGTAGGTGCCGCTTGCGCTTGCGGTGGTACTTCCGGGCGGAAATATCTCCCAAGTCCCGCCGCCGGTAACTGCGCTGGAGCTTCCCGAGCCACCTGCCGGCGCGACGAAAGTGCCACTCCCGGTGAGGGTGATTGTCGACGTGTCGCCGGCTGCGGCGGATGCGGACCCACCCGCCGTGATATCGCCCGGCGGAAAGGGGGGACTGACAGAGGCAATGTCCCACCGAACGTGCTGGGCCTGAGCATTTGCGGGCTTGACAACCATCAGCCAAACCCCAACAGAAAGTACCGTGACCACGGAAACGCGTAAGACCTTGCTCTTCATTTTTCCCCTCGCTCTCTATCTATTTGAGAAACCTTAGATTTGGGTTAACCAAAAACCCGTTACCTACTCACAGCTGCCCTTCACGCAAACTCACAACTTCGACAGTCGGCAGTTTCCTGAATCAGCGCGGACGAAGATGCGATCCACCGAAATCACGCTCGATACCAAAAGACCGCGAGTCGGAACCCACTGCGGAGGCGACTCGCCGGCCGATTAAAGAGCAGTCTCTACTCTCAAGAAGGCGACGGACTCCTAAATGACGTCTCCACTAAGGTCAGGTCCCGACACGACCAGCCCGACTTTGGCTTCGGACCCCCCACGCGTATTAGGCGTGGCAATCCGCGGAACATTGTTCCCTGGTGCGGCACACATACGCCCGACTAATAGAAAAAAGAGGGACTTTCAGGTTGCGGTTTGGCCAAGACGCCGGTCGCTTGAAGATTCCAGCTTCCCTTGAGATTCTCGCGTGGACTTCAGAGGGGCCAATGTATGATCGGCCGGGAGCTCTCTGATTTTAATCCTCGCAGCTACAGTGGTTGCCCAGCCGGACGGTGGCGACCCGCACGTGTGGTCCCTCCATGAGCCACTTGCCCGGGTGTGCGGGCTCGGGCTCGGAGTCGGGATGCTCGCCTTTTACTTTTGCGCGGCCAAAAGCTGGTTAAGCTCTGGCGACGACTGCACCTCCGGTAATCGGCTCTTCATCGTTTGGAGCATGATCATACCGGTCGCAGCCTTCATCGCGGCGCTGCGGGGGCTCGTTGCTCTGCGTTTGCGCTGGCCCGAGCCAATCTTTCGCGTCGTCCAAAATCGCGCCTTGTGGCATCTAGGATTTTGGGAATGGGTAGGCTCGGCGGCGGTGTTTGTGTTTCTACTGAGCTCCGCTCTTTTGTTGCCACAGACGGTGCGTGAGCCCGTTAAGTAATGCCGGATCGGTTAGCCCCTCCCGCTAGCTAAGAATCAGACGCGCTGACCCACCCCCCACATTCGCGGGTCGCATGCACTGGCCGCGGACATTTTCCGTGCGAGGCCCGTCATTCTCCGACTTGGCGCTCTATAACCGTTGCACCCTGAGCCCCGGTATCTTCGGAAAGCTCCGCTCATCGCGCGTTGCTATGCTGTAATCCGTGGCAACCGCAGTGGCGCCGATCATCAAGTCGCGCTCGCCCACTACAGTCCCGCGCTTGGCTAAGTTAGCCCACAATGAAGCATGTATCCGCGCCACCGTGACATCGAAAGCGATGACAGGGAGCTGCGCGAGTAATCCCTCGACGAATGCCTGACGCCGATGACGTTGAGCTGCGGTCTTGGCCCGATGAACACCATGCAAGAGCTCTGAAGCGGTGATCGCCGATATCGCGACATCCTCTTCTGCATAACGTGCGATTACGTCATCCAAATCGAGATCGCCCCGCTCAGCGGCGATAAGGACGCTTGAATCGATCAGCGTTGCCATCCGGATTCTTTCACGACGGGCTGCTTCTCGAGCAGCTCCTCTACAATGGCCAGATAGTCTTCATCTGGCTTCGGCAGCGTGCGCAGCAGGTCCACAAGATCGGCGCCGCTGAACTTGGCCGGTCGCGCCGGCAGGATCTCGCAAATAGGCTTACCAGCACGTTCGACAACGAAACTCTCGTTACGGTAGCGGACCCGGTTGAGAAGCTCAGAAAAGCTACGTACGGCTTTGCTGGCTGAAATGCGTGATTTCATATAATCAGATTTACATAGATCCAAAACGACGTCTATCGTCCAAGTGCTTCGTCCTTCATCCTCGATCCGCGCGAGCGCCGCGAGCACGTCCAGCGGCCGATGCAGGCGTCTGTGGACGGGACTTAGTCGCCTGCGTCTGAAAAGGAGAGTAAGGGGGGAGCCTCGCAGCGCTGCGAGCTTTGGGCTAATAGGCAAAATAAGGACCAGGACCGCTTGGCGTTTCCTGTCCTTCAATTGCGACAAATACCTGACGGCCAAAGAAAAACGGCAGTCCCCAGTCAAAGAAGTCAGACGAGGTACCACCGAGATCGTTGAACGCGGAATTAGATGTGGAGAACAAACTGTCCGCATTGGCGATGTCGAACGTCACGGTTCCGGATGCACCGTTTGTCCCGACGTTTTGGGCACTGAGACTCATTGTACTTGTGGGACAATAGAAGCCAGAGTTCGTGCCAGAGCATTCAGGAATGCCTGTCACTCCAGGGGTCAGAAAAAACAAAGCATTCGAACCGGTATCAAGCAGGCTGTCATAGGATACACCCCCATAAACCGTGGTGAACTCACCAAGGCTGTTAAGGGTATAAACCGTTGCGCTGCCGAGTCCGCTGTTCGATCGGGTACCGATGCCGAAGATCAGTGAGCCGGATGCCGTAGGCACACCATCTGCACTGATCGCCGGGAGGTTAACTGCGAGACCGTTGTTGTCCTGCGAAAACAGCGCGACCGGGTTTTGCACCTGTGCTGCGAGGCTTTGGGAAGTCGCCGAGCAAGTCGAGGATGTGCAAAGAAAGTACTCCGCTACACTGGCCGAACCACCGGCGCATGCCGAGCCATAATCTTGAATGAGAGGGCCCACGCCGAGGAGTCCATTGGCGCCGAGCGCTTCCAGATTATCGGCCGGGGGCAGGCCGCCGTTGGTAGATGCGGGCGGAGGGGAAAGAAACCCCGGCTCACCCACAATTTGCAAAGGTGCATTGTTCGCCACTTCGCCGGAGATCTCGACGTCGGCGGTCGCAACCGGGCCCCAAGTGAAACTATCAGCAAAGAACGCGCATTCCGCCACGGCGTTGCCACCACTGGTCTGCCCAGGCAAGGAGATCGTCAGTGCGGACCCGAGAATTCTCAAGCCGTACGAACCCGTGTCAACCAGAACATTGGAGATGGTCTGGCAATCGGTGGTACCCGGGACGCAGACCATTACGGAGGTGAACAGCCCGTTTATATAATTTTCCTGGGGGCCGCCGTTGACCTCGATTGGCTGTTCATTGCTGCCCGACGTCGCCGGCGTCGGCGTAGATGATGGTGTCGCAGTCGGTGGACTTGTGGGCGCCGCTGTTGGTGCAGTTGTGGGTTTGGCTGCTGGCACCGGGGTCGAGTTTCCACCGCCGCCCCCGCATGCGCCACAAAAACTCACAAACACAATCAAAGTGACCAAAGCAAGGCGGGTTTTCATTGTATGTCATCAGCGGTGACGCCCGCGGGTATCAGTGATGGAACATAGGCACGGCCACGAAGGTCGCGCATGTGACCCGCGGCTTCGACGACAACTGTACCGGTTGTGACCTTAAGCGGTCGTCTTTGCGGACGCACCTGAGCAGCTGCAGCCTGATACTCGGCAAAGTAGGACCCTAGCGGCTGCGATAAATCAGGAGGCCTTGGACCGCGCCATGAAACGGCAAACACCGTCCCGGCCGGAGAAACATATTCGTTAACCACGGTACCGGAGGAGGTCGAGACCTGTTCGACTGTGAAATTCGGACCTTTGGAGCTTGCCAGATGCCCCCCCATACGAGTCTGGTCGGCGGCAACCGAATCTGCCGGCCCTCCCAAAACGGCGTAAGCGGGGCATGGACACCAAGAGGCACCGACCAATATGGCGATTCCGCTCGCAATAGACCCAGACTGCCACCAGCGATTTGTGGCCTGTTCTTTTCTGGCGCTGATCGCGCGCGAGCGCGCTGCCGCCGCGGCCCATTCCCGTATCATCGCTGCCATCTCTCTTGTTGACGCGAAGGTGGCTTATGCCGCCACGAGTCTCGCGATCACCTAAACTTCAATGCCGTCAACTATTCGGCACGTCGGCCAGTACTACAGCTTAAGACGAACGCTTGGGAATTTGGTCACAACAGTCTTAACGGGAGGGGCGAAGAGCATGGCGGGCGTTTCGATCACACGCGAGCAGGCGGGCTGCCGACAGGCAAACGGGAATTCTTTTCCGAGGCCCGAAACCGTGGGATAGCGAGGGTCGTCGCAATGCACGGACTGAATCGATGGGCGACATTCTTGACGATGAAGGAAAACAAGTGCTCTAGGATCCTAAGCATCACGAACCCCTAAACTGCCACGTCGTCTCTACTTTGCCGCGGCCGGCACCCTATGCGCGGTCCAAGATTTGGTCAGGATCCGGCGATGAAGACGAGGACGGAGCTCGCGGATACTGTCGACCGTCTCCACGCGAACTTTCGGCCGCAACAGATCCGCGGACCGCAGGCTCGTTCCTGACGGGGGCGGTAGGCCTGCTGCTCGTCCACTGAAACGTCCGTTCAGACTACAGCGAAAGCTATCGCAATTTGGTCGGCGCTTCCTCGACAACCAGACCGTTCTTTCAGATGAGCGTGGCGACGGGATTCGACAACGGAGCGCTAACCTAGCCCACCGGTCACGACCTTAGCGAAATTTGAATGCAGAGCGTGCACGGTGTTGGTCGGATCTCGATCCCACCGCGATGCGCTGAAAAACGACGAGGAGACATCAACCTGAAGATTCTCGAAAGAAGGGACAAAATTTGCGAAACGATCACGGTTCGTGTACCCGACGCGATCAAAACTGAACTTGATCAGATTCGGGAATGCGCCGGCGCGGCGGGGTTGATCTCGGAGCGACCCTGCGCGAGTCCTAATCAGCACCGTTCGACAGATCCGTTCTGAGTTGGACGCGCTTGAGTGCACGAACCGGATACGGAGCAGTGACATTGTGACGAACGGCATCGATCACAGCGTGACAACGGCGGGGAAGCGTAAGGCGCGCTAAACGATGTCCTGGTTTCTCGGGAGCGAGCCGGTGCGGAGTTGGAGGTTGAATTGTGTACGGCTAAAGGGCGGGTCGGGGTAGTGGTTCGTAGAGCAAGATAAAGGTAGTACGGTACCATACCATGGATTCGGCATATTCTTCAGAGAATCCCGACGTTTTTTTGCGTGAAGCCGGCAATCGAGCCCGCAGGGTATGGTATGGCGGAAATCGACCTCGAGCGGCTCTCGCGGCGCTTACTTTCGGCATGAAATCGGGTGACTTGGGAGACAAATCTCGTGCGTTTCTGATAACTGGCGGTGTGATGTCGAGCGTCTGGAAAACACTCCCGAAATCCTGATGCAGGCTCCCATACGCCGAGCGTTCTCTCAGTCAAAATTTGCAGCATTGCCATCCCCTTCTTCAAGCGACGAACACGTGGCTGTACCCGGATAGCCAGCAATCGGAACGGCAGTTCGCATCGCCAACATGAAGGGATTTCGGAGGCTTTCGCGACAGGGGAACCTGGGGTCCGAGGAGCTAAAGATCAGCTCCTTTGGAGGGCTCTTGCATACCCGGGGTCTGATGTAACATCCGTAGGTAGTTGAAGCTCGGACGGGGGGCTCGATGCACTGCTCCAAGTGCGAGACCGAAAGCACATCCGGCAGAAAGTTCTGTTCCGAGTGCGGAGACCAATCGCCAGGAAGGTACGGGATCTAGTCTACCACCTGTCTCGGTCCTAGATTGAACAACGCTCGGTATCGGATGGGACCTTGTAGATAGGGTCATGCCTGATCACGTGTCACTCTTTCATTCACAACACTGCGCCGGTCTATCCCGGCGCATAAGGAGATCGTCATGATTAAGGAGTTTTCGGGACGATATCATGTTCATGAGAGCAACCGTTCCTTCGCCGACGTCGTTGGGGCGCTCGAGGCGGCCGTGGGGTCTGTCGAGAATGAAGCATTCGACCAGGAGCTGTCAGAGGTTCGTGACCCCTCAGACTTCGAGGCTCGACTGCGCATGCATGAAAGCACAAGTGGCTTTATGCGCTTCCTCACGATCGACCACGGCGCGTGGCTGGCGGCGATAGGAATCGGCGGGAAAGCGAGGATGTACACAATAGGAAACCCACTAATTGCCCGAACCATGATTAAGTACGACCTCGGCGTCGGTCTCAATGTGCCTGTTCGAATCGCGGTCTACGAGGAGCCGTCCAGCGGGAAGGTCCGCGTGGCGTACAATCTTCCGTCGTCCTTGATGAGCGCACTGGATGACAAGGATGTCAGCGAAGCGGCAAAGGCTCTCGACGCCAAACTCATTGCGCTCGCGGAAAAGGTGAGCGGCGCGAAGGCATGAGTCTTAACTTGAGGCCGCACCCTTTGGCGAGTTCTCGCTCGGGTTAGGCATCACACCTCAGCTCCACCCTCTTCAGGACCCGAGGACTTTACCACTGTCAGACTAAATCTTGGCTTTCACAGTAAATGAAGCGATTCGGAGGAGCATGTGAACGCGCAGGCAGCTAGATCTCACGCCCAGCGCGACTGAGACCACTCAGCAGCGGGAGGAGCAGCCGCCCGCGTAAAGCATTGAGAGAGCTGTAGTATTTCACCAAGCTTTGAAAGGGCTTATTTCTTGTCATATGTGCGGCTCGGCGCCTCAGTGACGGCTGCCAGCTCGCGTTGTCTCTCCTCAAGCTTGGCGCGTTTCGTCTCGATCTCGCGCTCCAAGGTTGCAAGTTCATTCTGAATCCCGCGTCGTTCGGCCTCCAGAAGCAACCCCTGATTTTCCTGAGCGAATTTGCGTACATGGGCACAATTACCTGGGCGATCTTTCCGAGGGTCACCAAATCGGCGTCGCGCAGAAGGGGTTCGATGCTCATCGGAAACTGGAAAATCCAGTTCAGAAATCGTCGTGGGCCAATCCGCGGGCCAATGACAGATTAATTCGCGATCGGTGGTGAAAGACGCGACAGCGGCTCTACTCGGTTGAGGCGATGCACGCCGCTCTCGACATCAATATCCCGCACTACGCAAGCGCTATTGTCGACGTCGAGGAGATCGCTGCTTCGATCTCGACCCTCTGAGCCGCAGCACTCAGTTACACGACACCGGACTCGAGAGCCGACAACGGTCCTTCAGCCAACGATTAATAGCGCTGTTAAGTCTCTTGCGCGATTTTTCGCCCGCGGCAGGCTCAGCCATGTCTCGCTGGCGCCGTCGCGGTCCGGCCCCATGCGAGTTGGTGATCGCTCAAACCTGCCTGTGTGGGATTCACGCATTTAATCCCGAGTACTTTTATAACAGTCCGGCTGAATTTGCGGCGGCACTTGGCGAAAAAAGCGAGCCCCCCTTGGGGGGATTCGGAAAAAAAGCCCGAATTTCCAACAGAATTCTGAGGCGGGAGGAATTGAAAATCCGGCTCCCGGAGCATCGGTCAGAAAAGTAGATTTTCTGCGGAAATCAGCCTGTGCGCTGGCCTGCGGCGACCTGGCTTAGGACCTGCGCCTCGTAATCGAGCACCATCTTTTTAAAGCTCGGGCGCATCTCGATCCTGCCGTACCAAGTAAGCAGCGCTGAATGCGGCATTGGGAATCTCATCAGTTGAAAACGATGGATATCGATGCACCAGGCGATGTCCGCTAACGAGAAGAAATCACCGGAGAGCCATCCGTGGTCCTTAAGGCGCGCGTCGAGTTGCAGCAGCACTCTGCCGATCCATTCAGTCGCCGTTTCGACCCTTTCCTCTGAGAGGCCCCGATCGGACACGTATTCTCGCAGGAATTTGATGAGATCGTCGTTCTTAACGATGCGTGCCGCGCGCTCCAGTTGAGGCCGTAGCTGATGGACCCGGGAGCGTCCGAAAAGGTGATGGTGGCTCAGAGTCTTCAGATGGGTCTGCGTGTCATCCCAAAGCCTGAGCCATCGGTACATCAGTTCAAGGTCGCCCGATACGTTGGGTCTGAGCGGACGCTCGGGAAAGGTTCGATCGAGATAGTCGATGATATCGCTGGATTCGATTATCACCATGCCATCATGAATCAGCGTCGGCACTTGCGCCTTCGGATTTATCGCGACGTATTCGGGAGTGAAGTGCTCGTTGTGTGTCAGGTCGACGTGGTGGCTGGTCCACTCGAGGCGTTTCTCCTCGAGACATAGGCGCACTTTCTGCGAGCAGTTTGACATCGCGTAATGAAAGAGATGAAGGCCCTTGAGGTTGAGTGCTTCAGCGCTCTCTGTGTTGATGATTCCCATCGGTGTTCTACATTCAGCGCTCGCGGAGCGCTGCCTTTGGCGGCCGATAGTTTTCTTTATATGTGCTGTTTCCTCACGGCGCTACCCGTCGCTCTATTACGTTGAGGGCGTGAGGATTCAAGGCTCAACCCTGAATGACCCAATTTCGCGGCCTTGTGCCGATGGACTCGCACAAGCACGTTTCACCTTGCCCGCTCCGAGAGCCTGAGCGACCAGCACGCCCGATGCGCCGTGAAGCCCCGCCCCCGGATGGGTTGAAGCACCAATGTGGTACAGGCCCGGGATCGGCGTGTGATGGCTCGGGACGCCCGGCATCGGGCGAAAAATAAAGAACTGATTCGGCGTGGGAGCACCGGCATGGGGATCGCCGCCGACCAGGTTTGGGTTTGCCGCCTCCAGATCGGCGGGCGAGAACACGACCCGCTTTTGGATCGCTCCGAGCAGATTCGGGATTTGCTGTGCGAGTTTCGCGATCACGCGATCGGCGTAGCGTTCTCGAAGGTCTGGGCTCCAAGTTCCGTCGGTGGATTGAATCTCGCCGGCCGCATCGCCGATCGGATGGTTCGGCATCTCCTGCAGCTGGATCCAGATGATACAACGGCCCTCCGGCGCGCGCGATTTATCGATCGCCGTCGGCTGACCGACAACCACCGTCGGGTCGGCAGGCAGCAAGCCGCGGTCGGCCTCGTTGACAGCGCGCGAGACTCCATTGATGCCGTCTGAACATGCACAATCGCCGTCCGCAAAAAGCGCTCGTCGCCGCCCGGCCACTGGGGCGGCTCAGACAACGCCAGATGGATCTGCATATCGCCGCGCCCATACCGAAAACGGCTGGCGTTGGCTGCAACCCAGTCCGGAACCACGGCGCGATCAAGCATCTTGAGGTACAGCTGCTGCGGCGTTACGCAGCATATCACCGCACGCCGCGCGTGGAATTCGCCCTGCGCGGTCCGCACGCCCGCCACCTTGCCGCCGCGCACAATCACCTGTTCCACGGACGCATCGGTGTGCAGTTCCGCGCCCAAGTCGCAAAGCAGTTTCGAAAAACCGTCGACCAACCGGGCCGCTCCGCCGCGTGGTATCGGCATCCCGATGAGCTCGAGCGTCACCGCGATGAGCGCGGTCATAAAACCCGAGGTCGCGGCGTCGGGCCCGTGTCCGGCATGAAGCACCCACGGCGCCAGCAGACCGTGAATTGCCGGTGAGCGGAAGGCCGTCTGCAGCCAATCGTGGCTGGTGCTGAACAGCTCGCTGATGAATTCGAGCACCTCTACTCGGCGTCGCATCGAACTGTCCCGGTGCGAGGGAGCTATTTTAGAACGCTCGATCCACTCTCGCAGCTCATAGTCGGTTTGAACCGTAAAGTCTCCCAGCACTTAAGTTTCGTCGAAAATTTAATCCCTTGCGTGCACTTAGTCTCGCCTCTCGCGAAGAATTTTTCCGGACCCGTCGGTCCACAACAGCTCAGTTTCGAAGTGCTTGTCCGACTGGAAGATTAAGGCACTCGATCCAGTGGTGCACGATCGCCGCGTTTTGACGCTCTTATGACCCGGGGTTGAAACACTCACGTCTCAACGTCGGCCGGATGTAACCAATTCCCGCCAGATTTCGAACTAATGGGAGAGGATAGCTAGCTGACGGCCTTCCTCGCCTCGAAGTTGAGGCTGCCCGAATTTTTTACTGGGAGACGAACAATGAGGAGCGGCTCATCTCATCGCAAACGCCACTTGGGCGTTGATTTCGCGATCTGGAGCAGTGGAGGGACTTGGTTCTGGCTGCTGGTCAATGCAAGCGGCGAGGGCGGAACGATCGGGGCGAGCGCAGATGAGGCGCAAGCGGTACAAGACGCCTGCCTTTCGATCAAAGAAAGAGTGACCGTCTTCTGATAGGAACCCCAAGAACTCAGGAACGCGCATACTATTGAAAGCAACCGTGAGCTGAGCGCATGCGATTTACTAGCGACGCTACCGACCCCGACCAAGTTTACGAAATTTCCCCGGCTCAGCGATTGGAAAATGAGCGGAGAAATCTGGGATTTATTGCGTCCAACGGGTTGTTCCGCCTGACAATTGTAAGAGAGTCCCCGCGATGGTGTAATCCTGAAGATCAGGTGTGGCTGATAGATGGACGAACTCGCTCACTTTCACGAGCGCGAGCTTCGGGCTCTCATGATAGCCAGCCTCGACGGCGACGGGGGAGCGTATCACCAGCTTCTGGAACGGCTCACCTCTCATCTGCGCGCCTACTACAGACACCGATTCGCACGAATCGGGCACGGTCCGACGGAAGCGGAGGACCTCTTGCAAGAGGCGTTAATCGCCATTCATACCCATCGCCACACCTACGATCAGTCGCAGCCGTTCACACCCTGGATCCACGCGATCGCGCGCTACAAATTTCTGGACTATCTTCGCCGGACCAAATCGTCGTTCAAGGACCTGCCGCTCGAGAACGCCCATGAACTCACGTCAAATAGCGACATGAAAGCGGTCGACAGCGGGCTGGATTTGCAACAGCTCTTATCGAAGATTTCGTCGAAAGCAAGAGAAGCGATTCAATACGTAAAGTTGGACGGCTTGAGTGTGAGCGAAGCGGCCGCGCGCAGCGGAATGTCCGAGTCGGCGGTAAAGGTAGCAGTGCATCGGGGCTTGAAAGCGTTGGCGTTGCGGATCCGAGAGGAGAGAAGGACGTGAATACCGATCGGCTTATCGACCTGCTCAGCGCCGATCTGGAGCATGTTGGCCGCGTTCGGCTCGGAAAGACGCTGCTCTTGGCGATGCTCACGGGCGGTGCCGTTGCTTTGATTTCAATGTTGGCGACGGTCGGTCCTCGTGCCGAACTTGATTCGACCACGCATATTGGGTGGATCACGGTAAAAGTGCTCTTCGCGGTGAGCGTCATCGGCACGGCAACGCCTCCGTTGCTCAGATCGATGCGGCCAGGTCTCGAAAAAGAGACGCATCTGGGAATTATTGTCCTGCCTTTCCTAGCGGTGATCGCGGCAGCCCTCGCGATGTTGCTTTTTGTGACACCCGAGACCTCGCGCGAGATGCTGCGTGGGGCGACTTCAGCATCACCGGCGCGCTGTCTCCTCTGCATCATGTTTTTTGCCGTGGTACCATTCGCAGCCCTGGTCTGGGTGCTTCGTCAGGGTGCGCCAACTCGGTTAAGCCTTAGCGGCGCGATCGCGGGAGTTGTAGCTGGTGGACTTGGCGCCTTTGCGTACGCTTTTCACTGTGCCAGCGACACCGTCCCGTTCATTGCAGTCTTCTATACCGCCGCGATCGCGCTGTGCGCCTGCGTCGGAGCACAACTCGGACCTCTGCTCCTTCGATGGTAATCGTCGCTCGATACGGTGATCGTCTTCGGAATGTAACCGATCCGGCTTCTGTCACGAACTTACCGACATAGGAGGATGCAGCCGGTCGTTGATCCTGGGCATCTAATTTTCACCGCCGTGAGTGCCGGCTCAATCGAACTCCCAGTGTCACTCTGAATTCCGAGCGCAATCGCCGACGACACTTGTTGAGGAACATATTGAGAGATGAAAGCAACCACCTGGAAGGCAGTGTTTGCCGCTCTGAGTCCGTCACCGGTTTTTGAGGCCATCGCCGAGTTTGCGGAGCTAAGGGCGGATCAGCGGCGAAGATCGCTCCTCAAGCAGATAGACGGCCCTTGTAGCTTTCCCGTAGCCACACGGACGCGGCGAACGGCCCGAAAGGCATCCTAGCGCACGTGAATTGATTTCCTTTGGTTAGTACGGAAACGCTCCACGCGCCGTGGTTCGGTTCCTCGCAATCAACGCAGCTCCAACCCCGCTAATCGGCAGACATTCATCCGGATGTTGCTCGGGTATGAGCGGTTACGGTTCGCGCTCGAAAGGGACGAAGCGAACCGCAGCGACGAGGCTGCACCATGCTCGCCGAGATCTACAACTGGTTCACCGAGGGCTTTGTAATCGGGTGACTTCGGAGACAGAATCTAGCGCGTTTCTGACAACTGGCGGTGCGATGATCGAGCGTCTGGAAAACACTCCCGAAATCCTGATGCAGGCTCCCATACGCTGAGCGTTCTCTCAGTCAACATTTGCAGCATCGGCATGTCCTTCTTCAAGCGACGACCGTGGCTGTACCCCCATAAGAGCATCCGGAACGGCAGTTCGCGTCACCCCACACGAGGGGATTTCGGCGGCTTGGCGAGAGGGGAAAACTCGGTCCCGACGAGCGAAAGACCGGGTCGTTTGGAGGGCTCTTCCATGCCCGTGGTCTGATGTAACATCAATAGGTAGTTGAAGCTCGGACGGGGGGCTCGATGCACTGCTCCAAGTGCGAGACCGAAAGCACATCCGGCAGAAAGTT
>JAFAHS010000168.1 GCA_019237115.1 Deltaproteobacteria bacterium | reverse complement strand
AGAATACCGCATTTCTGCGGATGCACGAGCGGTCAGACTTGCATCAAAGGTGTCCCGGTGTTATGAAATACGCAGATTCGCGTAGTTGCATATTTGCAGGGGCAAGCAGATATGTTTCTTAATGGTGTGGTGAAGATCGAAAATCGTGGAGACGATCCGCGGCTTCCAGGCGTCGCTCTAAGCGCGACCTGCCCAGATCCCGCTCATGTAGGAGAGCAATTGCGTTCGTTGCAAACGTTCGATTCATTCGGGCGAGCGGGCTCTGTAATACGCGCACACGTTCGCTCTACCGCGAAGCCGAGACGCGCGAGGGGGCCGGTGAGCCGCGATTTTTCCGGGCGGGTTTTCGACGAGCAGAACAACACTTCGATGTAGGGAGTGAAGGACGATGTATCAGGGAAATTGTGGTCGGTGCGGTCAGAAGGTGAGGACCGACGAGAACTATCTGCGCGCGCACCTGTGGGCCAGCACCGCGGTGTTTCATTGGAACTGCCTCGTCGCACTGATGAAAGAGCATGGTGAAGCGGCGCTCGAGGATGCCGCGTGGAAGGCAAGCAGAGTTCGCGAGGTTGAATAACAAAAGCTCCGTGCCGTGGCCGCTAACCCGGCACGGAGCACAACAGGGGGTAAGTCTTATGTCACTCAATAAAGCGATGCTCATCGGGCATCTTGGGCAAGATCCGGAGATTCGGTACACGCCGATGGGCCTACCGGTTGTGAATTTCTCAATCGCCACTGACGAGGGGTACCTCGACAAGGAGGGCAAGCGCCAGGATCGGGTCGAGTGGTACAGAGTCGTAGTCTTTGGGAAGGTCGCCCTTACTTGCAATGAGTTCCTCAAGAAAGGCCGGCAAATCTTCGTCGAGGGACGCATCAGAACACTCGACTTTGAGAACAAAATCGACGGCCGCAAGCAACGGCGAACCGAAATCGCGGCCAGCCGCGTGCAGTTCTTAGGTACCGCACCTGCCGAAGGAGGCGAATCTGATGCAATCGAGGAGGCAGTGCCGCCATCAGATTCGGAGATTCCGTTTTGATGCTACCATGGGCCGCTCGCCGATGATTCCCTCATGGCCCCTTCAGTCACCTAGTCTTAGGAGGAAATCATGAACAACGACAAAAATTCCAATGCGAAGCTCGGCTGGACGCTAGAGGAACTTGCTCACAGCTTGAGCGTGTCGGTTCCCTTTCTTCGTCTGGAAATAAAGCGTGGCCGGCTTCGGGCGGCCCACCTTGGGAGACGTGTAGTTCTGCTAGATTCAGAAGTTCGCAAATACCTGGCCGAAGCGAACGACGGAGGGGACGAAGTGGCGTGACAGCGAAGAGCCAACGTCATGAGCTTGTACAAGCGGGGCGGGTTCTATTGGTATAGGTTTCTGTTTCAGGGACAACTGATTCGGGAATCGGCCAAGACCAATTCTAAAAACCGTAGCCCGCGAAGCGGAGCGAGCTCGCAGGCGTGAACTGGAAATCGCGATCAATAGAATACCGCGTCGAGAGCGAATGCCATTGTTTTCGGTGGCCGCACGCAGTTGGCTCTCCGGAAAAATAGATTTGGCGCCAAATACGCTAGCTGCTTACGAACACTTCGTTTCGAAGCTGATTAATGAGTTTGGACGCCGGCTGATCTGCGACATTTCGGAGCAAGACATAGCGGATCTTCAACGAGCGCGGGTTCGCGAAGGCAAGAGCGCGAGGACCGTCAACTTTGAGATCAACACGCTGCGCCAGATTCTGAAGAAGCACGGATTGTGGAACGCCCTGATTGGCCATGTCACCCACATGCGCGAGCGCAAAGACGTGGGCAAGGCTATCGCAACCGAGGATGAACAGAAGCTGATTGAGGCAGCCAAGCGGAGCCGTTCTCCCGCGCTACTGCCACTCTTCGTGCTCTCGCTCGACTCGGGCCTGCGCGCGAACGAAATCCGGGTTCTGCGACATTGGGACCTGGCGCTGCGCTGGAGAGACGGTGCAATCGAGTCGGGTATTTTAACGGTGCCGAAGAGCAAGACCGAGGCTGGTACGGGACGGACGGTGCCCTTGGCGAAGCGATCATGCAGATTCTTAACGCTTTGGCTGTCACGATTCCCGAGCGCGAAGCCGGACAGTTACGTATTTCTCCGATACTCCGCAGGTCTAGCCGGAAATGCCAAGCGCGCGCTTTTTCACAATGTGGACCTCAGCCGCCCGATTGGCGCATGGAAGAAAGCTTGGAAAATTGCGTGCGAGTCGGCAGGCGTACGATATCGGTGGCACGACTGTCGCCATACCTTCATCACACGTCTTGCAGAGAATCCCAACGTCAGCGAAGAGACCATTCGGGCCTTGGCCGGACACGTCTCCAAGAGGATGCTGGAGCGCTACAGCCATATCCGGCTTGCTGCGAAAGAAGCGGCTATCGCGGACCTGGAGCGGCCAGCTTCGACGTTGACGACTCCTGAACTAACGAGATCGGCAGATGTTTTAGACCACTCCCCAGGGGCGCTCACAGTCGCTCGCCGGGACCGCTGACCGCTTAGGATTGACAACCGATCAGCCCAGGCGACATTGCCAAGCGATTTCCAGGCTAACCGAGGAGGTCGGCTTCGCGCGCACGAGGCGGTGTCAACGCCGATTGAATGTTGACCCACTTTCGCTGGAGGTCTGGAGTGAACTGACCCACCCAGCGCGGTCCTGTTAGGGGGAGTCCGAGGGGGACCTTACCCCTCGACGCTCTGCAGAAGCGCTTGCGCTCGTCGCTGCAATCAGCCCAGAGTTTCTCGCTAAGGAGAACTTCCATGGAGCGCGCGCGGAGCCCGAAAGAGATCGTGTTGGAGTTCTACAGGCTGGCCCTTGAGAAGGTCGATCCGAAGGCTGCTTTTGAAGCGTACGCAACCTCCGATTTTGTTGAACACAGCGCGGATATACCGGAGGGAACCCGTCAGGCAGCGGTTGATTTTCTCGCCGGTCTCATACAGAGGTTTCCTGCGCCGAAGTGGCAAGTCGTTCGCTCCGCAGCAGAAGGTGATCTTGTTTTTCTCCACGTTCACGTAACTCCCGCCCAAGGCGAACGTGGCGTCGCAATCGTTGAGATCTTTCGCGTTGAGAACAGCAAGATCGTGGAACACTGGGACGTCATTCAGCCGGTCCCCGAAAAGCCGGTGAACGCCCCCTCTATGTTTTGACAGAACTTCAGGTTCTACGGCCGCTCTCTGGTTTTGCGAAGACCCCGTCGTGCGCTTGTCCTTGAGTCGAAAGCTGGGCCGCCCTTCACGCTCGAAGTGCGACTGCCCTTCTCGTCTTAGATAGCGACTCACCATGTTGTGCGACACGTCGAGCATGCGCGCGATCTCGCGAATGCTTTTGCCCTGCCGTCTCAAGACCCAGATCTCTCTTCCTCCGCCACCAACATAAGGCGCTGTGGAGTACCCGACGTAGGGCCGGGTCAATTTTTCAATCGGCGACTCTGGGTCAGTCTTACTCGGCACTCACAACGGTTCGAGTTGCCGACAGCGATCAGTCCTTGGCGACTGCGGTAAAGCTCAGTTTTGCTGAAAGGTTGCTCGCGTTTTCTGGCTGAAATCGAGCAACTTACAACGTTTTAGAGGCCTCGCTGAGGGATTTTCGGTTAAGTCATTATCGTTTTGCGGTCTCTTTGCACGGTTGACTCCGGGAGGTAGGGCACAAAATTGATGGGATGGACCGCTCCCCGCTCGGACAACGGCCTCAAAGGGCCAGGGTGGTACGTTCGACCACCAAAACCAATGCGGGGAGGGTCCGAAGATGCAAGTTACTACTCTCGGAATCGATCTGGCAAAGAACGTGTTTCGGGTGCACGGCTGTGATGCCCGCGGCAAGGTGGCGGTGAGCAGATCGCTTACCCGTCGACAGCTGCAGATGTTTGTCGCCACGCTACCGCCGTGCTTGGTCGGGATGGAGGCGTGTGCCACGGCGCACTACTGGGCGCGGGAGATAAAGAAACACGGCCACGAGGTGCGGTTGATGGCGCCGCAGTATGTGCGTCCGTATGTAAAGACCAACAAGAACGACACCCGCGATGCGGAGGCGATCTGTGAGGCGGTCCGGCGGCCGACCATGCGCTTCGTCACGGTGAAAAGCCCGGCACAGCAGGATGTGCAGGCACTGCATCGTGTCCGTCAACAGCTGGTCAAGGAACAGACCGCACTGAGCAATCAGGTGCGCGGTCTGCTCGCCGAGTACGGATTGGTAATTCCGCGAGGAATCGCGGCGCTGCGGCCCGCGCTCTCCAAGATTGTCGCCGAGCAGGACAACGGGCTCAGCGGTCTGATGCGGGAGTTGGTGCTCGACCTAAGCGAACGTTTGGACCGTACTCAGCAGCGAGTGCGCTGGTACAACCAACGGATCGTGCAACTGCTGCATCATGACGAGCGCTGCCAGCGCTTGGCTGCACTACCGGGGGTCGGTCCGTTGACCGCCACCGCCGTAGTCGCCGCGGTCGGCAACGCGGGAGATTTCAGGAGCGGGCGTGAGCTGGCGGCGTACTTTGGCCTGGTCCCACGCCATCGCGCCAGCGGCGGCCGCACGGTGATGCTCGGCATCAGCAAGCGCGGCGACTGCTATCTGCGGACCCTGCTGGTCCACGGCGCACGTGCCGCGATCCGTAACCTCGAGCGCCGGCGCGACCCGCGCAGCATGTGGGCCGGTCGTCTCAAAGCACGGCGTGGGGCCAATATCGCGACGGTGGCACTGGCCAACAAGAACGCGCGGGTGATGTGGGCGTTGTTGACCAGAGGGGAGAAGTATTGCGCCGCGCCTCACCCAGCCCCGGACCGCGCCGCGCCTGACGGCGCGGAGATAATCAGAACAGGAAACTAGCCTAACCACGAGTTGCGAGGCTGTGAGCGAAACAGTGATGGCGAAACCGGTCGGACCGGCACCTTCTCAAACCTTGTTGTGCCTAAGGCCTTCGAGGCCGTAAAATTGATAAGGCGAAGGTGCGCGGATTTTCCATCAGGGCCCGGGGCAACTGTTCAAGAACAAACGCCCCACTTCAGAGGCCGAATATATGGCTGCAACCGGATCAATCGCGCATTCATCTTTTCGGTCCACGGCTTTACTCCAGGGGAGCGGTCCATATATGGGCACAATCTCAGTCCGTCAAAGCGCCGGCATCGTCTAAGTGGTTGATTTTATTGGTGGACGCACCTGGACTTGAACCAGGGACCCCTTGCATGTGAGGCAAGTGCTCTAACCGGGCTGAGCTATGCGTCCACCGGGAGTCGCGATTATCTCGCCGGCCGCGGCTCGTGACAAGATGCGCGCCGTACTTGGTACCGATGTTGGGGAGTCCAACGCCTAGAAATTCAAGATGTCCCCCGGCACAGGTGGGAGTACCTCGCAGCTGGACGCCATTGACGGATGGGCAGTGCTTGAGAGAAGGTGGCGAAAATCGGATGGGAGAACGGTGATGGGACGCTTGCGGCAGGTCAGTCTGGCAGAGGCATCTCCGGAGATCAAAGAGCTTTACAAACAGTTCTTCGGCGATCGTGATCCGGTCAACGAACCGGGTACTGCCACCGGTACCCCGGGCGATTACTGGACCACCTTTGCGCTGGTGCCGGATATATTGTTCCAGGCGCGCACCACGCTTGGCTCCATGCTGGCGCCGGGGCGCAAGCTACCCGCGCCGCTGCGGGAGCTCGCGATCCTGCGTACCGGAATCGTCGGTGACTCCCGCTTCGAGTACTCGCAGCATCTCAAGGTAGCTCGGATGGTCGGAGTTGCTGAAGAAAAGTTGCAGGCAATCAAAGGCTGGGTTGTGAGCGACAATTTCACCGCAGTCGAGCGCGCAGTCATGCAGGCGACCGACGAGCTCATCGGCCGTAACCTGGTTGAAGATGAGACCTTCGCAGAGTTGAAACGACATCTTTCGGACGAGCAGATTCTGGAGTTGTTTTATGTGATTGGCCTGTGGCGGATGCACGGGATGATCGTGCGCGCCCTTCATCTCGAGTACGATAACGCTACCACGGCGCGAATGAAGGAGATTCCCGCCCCGCCGCCCAAGAAGTGAGCCTCTCCGCCGCGGAAGCCATGCCCAAGTCGTTGTGTCCGCCGCTCAAATGGGCGGGTGGCAAGCGATGGCTGGTCCCGACAATCTTCGAGCTGTGGAATAAATGCGGCCGGCCGCGTCTGGTGGAGCCGCTCTGCGGCGGCTTGGCTATAGCGCTCGGCTTGATGCCTCCACGCGCGGTCCTCAGCGACATCAATCCGCACAACATCAATTTTTACAAGTGGCTCAAACGGGGGCTGAGAATCTCACTCCCCATGGAGAACCGCGCCGAGAGTTACTACGCGCATCGCGAGCGATTCAACGACTTGATCGAATTGGGGCAGGCAAGGTCCGAAGAAGCGGCAGCGCTTTTCTATTATCTGAATCGCACCGGGTACAATGGGTTGTGCCGCTTCAATTCGAGCGGGCGCTTCAACGTGCCCTTTGGAAAGTACCGGCGCATCGTGTATCGGGAGGATTTTTCCACCTATCGGCACGCGTTGGCCAGGTGGACTTTCTATTGTGGCGATTTTGAAGCGATCGAACTCGCCGAAGGCGATTTCGTCTACGCAGATCCACCCTACGATGTCCAATTCACCCGGTACGCGCAACAAGATTTTCGTTGGGACGAGCAGGTGAGGCTCGCGCGCTGGCTGATCAAGCATCGAGGCCCCGCGGTGATTTCGAATCAGGCGACGGACCGGGTGGTGGAGCTGTACGAGGCGCTTGGGTTCCAGACCCGGATTCTTAAAGCGCCGCGGCGCATCAGCTGCACCGGGGATCGGACTCCCGCGGATGAAGTACTCGCGGTCAGAAATCTGCGGATTTAAATCGGGAAGACGTCCACCTTCGGGACAGATCGGACCCCCACCCTGGGGAGGTGAGGGTCTAGCAGCGGTCCACGATCGGGGCCCGGACAACCGTCGCGTGCCACTCGGAAGGGTTGAGTGACCCGAGACCGGAAGCTGAGACTGGATAGGTACGCTACCAAAAGGCTCAGCCTGGAAGTCCGCTCGAGCTAAGACAGCCGGAGGCTGTGGAAGGTAATCTGCGGATTTTCAGGAAGCGTCAATCAGGCTTCCGGGGGGAGCAGGCGGATTACTTCCGCGCGACCCCATTCAACTTCTGCGCGGTGCCGATTCGCCATCGCCGACAGGTAGTCGTGAATCGGTCCACTGGCGGGCGCCACCGTCAGGGCTTCCTCGGTCTTACGTGCCGCCCATTCCTGACCGCGTGATAGCAAGCTCAGCCGCTCGCGCACCGTCGGGAGGGCGGCGACCTTGGCGGCGAATGGGCCGGTCTTTTCGGATGGGGTTCCGCCGTGGTCGCGGATGAGCGTTTCCAAATCGCGGACGTTGGCCGCTTCGTGTGCCCGCGACCCGGCCAGAAAACGCCGCAGTTCTTCATGCTCGACCTCGCGCCCGAGTTCTTCGAGCGCGAGCACCCCGGCCCGCTCCGATTCAAGCAGCAGGTTGAGCTTTTGCTCGAGGCGCGAGTCCATGCTCGCGAATCTAGGCCGCGTGTAACCACAAGCGCAAGTCGACCTCCTGGCGAGTGCCGGGCCGATTGATCGCTTCCGACTGCGAACCAGCCAACCTCGGTGTGATACACTTACAGCCGTGCCTGGCCACTGCGCTCACGCGGCTTCAGGCGGAGCGTACAATATTCAAGGCGCCACCTCCCGGCAATTCACTTATGTACGACACCGATACGATCGCCAAGTTAGTCGAGCGCGCCGATGCAGATGCTCCCGCGCTGACCGCTCCGGGGCGGGGTGAGCTCAGCTACGCAGGCTTGCGCGCGCTCATCGAGCGGACCACTCACTCGATCCGTGCGCTGGGCATCGGGCCGGGCGATCGCGTTGCGATCGTTTTGCCAAATGGTCCGGAAATGGCGAGCGCCTTCCTGGCGGTCGGAAGCATGGCGACCGCGGCGCCACTAAATCCCGGCTACCGCCTCGGCGAGTTCGATTTCTATCTCTCCGATCTCAATGCCAAGGCTCTGCTGATTTCCGCTGGTATGGACAGCCCCGCGCGCGAGGTCGCCGACACGCGAGGGATTCCGATTATCGAGCTCGAGGTCGATCCAGCGAAACCGGCCGGCGAGTTTTCATTGCACTCCGGGGGGCCTGCGCCAGCTCGAGCCGCTGGCGGCGGACCCGGCGGGGCCGATGATATCGCGCTGGTCCTTCACACCTCGGGAACCACCTCGCGACCCAAGATGGTCCCGCTCAGTCATCGAAATGTGACGGCCTCCGCGATCAATATCAGCCGGACGCTGCGCCTGTCGCGTGACGACGTTTGCCTGAACATCATGCCGCTGTTTCACATCCACGGCTTGATCGGAGCGGTCTTGTCCAGCATCGCGGCGAGTGCGTCGATCGCGTGTGCACCGCATTTTGACGCGCTAAAGTTTTTTCGATGGTTTGCGGAAACCAACCCGACCTGGTACACCGCCGTCCCCACCATGCACCAGGCGATCCTCAAGCGCGCCGCGCGCAACCAGGAGATCATCGCTGCGGGCCGCCTGCGCCTCATTCGTTCATCATCTTCCTTGCTGCCACCGCAGGTAATGCACGAGCTGGAGAGAGTTTTCCACGCCCCGGTCATTGAGTCGTACGGTATGACCGAAGCCGCGCATCAGATGGCCTCCAACCCTCTGCCCCCGCACGAACGGTTCGCAGGCAGCGTTGGAATTGCAGCAGGTCCGGAAATAGCGATCATGAATGACGCGGGCGACCTCCTGCAGGCGAAGGAAGTCGGTGAAGTTGTGATTCGCGGCCGCAACGTGACCGCGGGCTACGCGAACAATCCTGACGCGAATGCCCGGGCCTGGACTAACGGATGGTTCCGGACTGGAGATCAGGGCTATCTCGACGATGCCGGATATCTGAGGCTGACCGGACGCCTCAAAGAGATGATCAACCGCGGTGGCGAGAAGATCACCCCGTTTGAGATCGAGGTTGCGTTGCTCGACCATCCCGCCGTCGCGCAGGCGGTAGTATTCGCGATACCTCATCCGCTGCTGGGCGAGGAGGTCGCGGCGGCCATCGTGTTGCGCGAGGAGTTCACGGCTAACCAGCAGGAGCTGTGCGAATTCGTGTCGGCGCGTCTCGCGCAGTTTAAGGTACCCCGCAAGATCGTGTTTCTCGAGACGATTCCCAAGGGGCCCACCGGCAAGCTGCAACGCATCGGATTGGCGAAGGTTCTCGGTCTGGACCCGTGAAGGTCGCGATTTTCGGCGCGGGAGCAATCGGCGGATTGCTGGGCGTCAGGCTGGTGGCGGCCGGCGCCGACGTGACCTTCGTCGCTCGCGGTCCGCATCTGGAGGCGATGCGCGAGAACGGCATCACGCTGATCAGCGAAGGCAAGCAGACGACGGTGAGAGCGCGGTGCTGCTCGGAGAGTGACCACCTCGAACCGCAAGACTACGTGCTGGTGACGCTCAAGGCGCATTCGCTGCCCGCGGCCGCGCCGCAAATCGCCAAACTTCTCGGTCCCGGCACCACGCTGATGGTCGGCGTGAACGGAATCCCCTACTGGTATTTCTATGGTCTCGACTGCAAGTGGCGCGACCGCACCATCGACAGTGTCGATCCCGGCGGCACCGTGTGGCGAACCCTGCCCCCGTCGCGCGTAATCGGCTGCGTGATCTATCCCGCGGCCGAAGTGATCGCCCCCGGGGTCATCGAGCATACCTACGGCAATCGGTTCTCGCTGGGCGAGCCTGACGGATCGACGAGCGAGCGCGTTCAGTCGCTGGCTCGACAGCTTATCGCGGCCGGTCTCAAGGCTCCGGTCCGCCAGCAACTTCGCGACGAACTTTGGCTTAAGCTGTGGGGCAACCTGTGTCTCAATCCGCTTTCGGTGCTGACGACCTCGACACTCGACCGTCTGGCCGGCGAGCCGGAGTTGCGCGACGTGAGTCGAACCATGATGCAGGAGGCACAACGGGTCGCGGAGGCGCTGGGCGTGAAATTTGGCGTCGACCTCGAAAGGCGGATCGACGGTGCCCTTGAAGTCGGCGCGCACAAGACCTCGATGTTGCAGGACCTCGAGCGCGGCCGCCCGATGGAGGTCGAGGCGCTGCTGGGCGCGGTAGTAGAACTAGGCAATCTGACCGCTCGCCAAATGCCCATGTGCCGCGCGATTCTGGGGCTGACCCGCGAGCGCGCGCGGCGTGCTCGGATGGAAGCTCAAACCGACCGCGCCTCTCAAAATGACCGGAGCAAACCAACCGCGACCGGGTAGGCCACTATCTTCGCAATCGCGCACCGGTTGCGACGACATAGTCTGGTGATGCCATCTTGGTGCCGGCGTCGTAATAACGTTTGGCCCAGATGCCGGTATACGGCTCGTCGGCGTTGGGCATGCGCCAGGTGGTGATGCTCGCGGCGGCGCAGTCGATGCCGATCAATGCGCGCGGCTGGTCGCGCGTCTCGCTTAAGTAGAAGTCCGCGGCGGCTTCGTCGACGTAGCGGCAGGCGATGCGCCGGTAGACATCGTCCCATTTACGATCTTCGCCAACTTCGTGGAGGATTTTGGCGGTCCCTTCCACCAGAACCTTGCGATAGAGTCCGGTGTCCTCATCGATGGTAATCGCAACGCGCGGCTGGCGGCGGATATTCGCCAAAAACGCCGAATGCTTGCGCGGCGTGATGAGCACGTGACCGCGTTCGTGGATGAACCAGACCGGCACCACCGTCGGAGTGCCGTCGGCGCGTACCGTGGCGATCCGCGCGAGGTGGTTTCTTTCAGCGAGAAAGGCGTCGATCTCGGTTTGCGAAAGCTTGGGCATTACCCATACTCGCGCGCAACGAACAGATTCGCAAATCGGAGATCAAAGTCCACGGACTTCCTCCGACCTTGGGAGTCCGGAGTCTCCCTACCAGCAGATCTCTCGCAGACTCTCCTTCATTCTGCGTGGCTATCTGTTTCGATGCTCTCGACCGTGTGTGGGGTAAGGCGCTCGCAAGACCACTAAAAAAGGCTTCCGGTCGAGGCTCTTGCAGTGCCTTCCTATGAAGTGCACTAGTCAGCAGCCTGGCGGGAAGCTTCTATCTCGGGCTCGACCAGTCTGAGCGTGGATTTCCGCGCGCGCAACCTATGCCACCAGGTTTCCAAGTCGTCGAACATCGAATACGCCACCGGCGTGATGAGAAGCGTGATCAGCAGGCACAAGGTCTGCCCGCCGATTACCACCAGCGCGATCGCGCGGACCGAACTGTCGCCGGCACCGCGGCCGAGCGCGACCGGAATCATCCCGGCGACCAGCGCTGCGGTGGTCATCAGGATTGGCCGCAGACGTTCGCGGTTGGCGGTGAAAATGGCCTGAGTGCGGGGCAACCCCTGGCGCACCAGGTTCAGGGTCTGATCGATTTGCAGAATCGAATTTTTCTTGACGATTCCGAACAGCAGCAGGATTCCCAGGGTCGAGAACAGCATCAGATGCTCGCGGAACACCAGCAGTGAGATGAGCGCGAAGGGAACCGCCAACGGCAACGACAGCATGATCGTTATCGGATGTACAAAGCTTTCGAACTGCGCCGCCAGCACCATGTACATGAAAATGATCGAAAGCAGGAAGGCCACGACGAAGCCGCCGACCATCTCTCCGTACATCTTGCTCTGGCCGCCAAACGCGGTTGTATAACCGATCGGCATGTCGAGCGACGCGCCCTTCTTGCGCACCGTTTCGATCATCTTGTTCATCGCAGCCCCGGCGCCGAGATTGAACACCAGCGCGATCTGCCGTTGCCGATCCTGACGGTCGATCTGCACCGGGCCGGTCCCATGGGTCAGCGAAGCAACATTGTCCAGTCGCACCTGCTCGACTTTGGACGATGGCACCGTGAGCCCGGCGACGACCGCCGGATCATTGCGGTCCTGGTCCTGGAGCTGGAGCCGGACATCGTAGGTGTCCTGGCCTTCGCGAAAGCGCGTGACGACGTCGCCTTGGAGCATGGTCCGCATGGTGGCGGCGACGTCATCGACAGAAACGCCGAGGTCCGCTGCCTTCTGCCGATCGATGTGGACCTGCAGTTCGGGCAGACCGCCCTCGTAGCTCGAATCGAGATCCACCACCCCGGCGATGTTCTTCAACTCGGCGCTCAGGCGGTCCGAATAGGTCTTGATCACCTGGAGATCGGATCCCCGCAGATCATATTCGACATCCGCCTCGCGATAGCCGTTCTGCTCCCAAGGCTTGACCGCATCGATACTGAGGCGAAGAGCGGGGAACTCGCGCAGCATGCCGCGCGCTTGTGCCATGACTGCTTCCTGACTGCGCCCGCGCTGGTCGATCGGTGCAAGTTTCGCGACCACCTGCGCCTTGGTGACGCTGTCGGAGCCGTTGGTGTCGCCTACGGTGGTGAACAGGTGGCGCACCTCCGGAATCGTGCGCAGGCGCGCTTCGATTTGCCGTACCACCGAATCGGTGTGCAGGAGCGAATACCCGGGCGGGGTCTTGATGTTGACCGCAAACTCGCTGGTGTCGTCATCGGGCATGAAGGAGGCGCCTACCATTCTGCCCAGGGTGGGAATCGACAGGACCAGCGCGACCGAGGTCGCGATTACGATCCACCGATGACCGAGGGCCCAGCGCAGCGCAACGTCGTACCATTCGCCCATCCACTTGAAGATGGTCGAGTCGTGCGACTTGCGCTTGATGGTGCCCGGGCGCGGCAGAAAGCGCGAACACAGCATCGGGGTCAGCGTGAACGCGACCAACAGCGACACCATGATCGCGAACGCCATCGTCAGTCCGAACGAGTTCAGGAACCGGCCCATCACTCCCTTGATGAACGCGACCGGCACGAAGATGACCACCAGCGAAAGCGTGGTCGCGCTAACCGCCAGACCAACCTCGGCGGTAGCCGCCTTGGCCGCCGCCACCGGCTCCATGCCCTTTTCCTCGATAAACCGGTAGATGTTCTCCAGCACCACGATCGCGTCATCGATAACGATGCCGACCGCGAGCGTAAGCGCCAGCAGGGTCATGCGGTTGAGAGTGAAGCCCATCCACAGGACCAGCGAGTAGGTTGAAATAATCGAGACCGGAATCGCCACCGCCGCGATGAGCGTGGAGCGGATCGAGCCCAGGAAGAAGAACACCACGATCGCGGCGCAGATTCCGCCGAGCACCAGGTGCTCCTGTACGGTGTGGATGGCTTCCTTTATAAAGCCCGAGTGATCGCGTGTGAAAATGACTTCGACGCCGGGCGGCAGGGTACTCTTCAGTTCCTCAAAGCGCGCCCGCACCCGATCGACGACCGCGATGGTGTTCTCGCCGGATTGTTTGCGCACCATCAGCGAGACCGCGTTGCGATTGTCCCAGCGCGACAGGGAGCGTGGTTCTTTTACGCCGTCTTCCACGGTCGCGATATCGCCAACCGTGACCGGGCGCCCATCCTGCTCGCTCACGATGACGCGGGCAAAGTCCGGCACCTCGGTAATCCGCCCGAGGGTGCGCAGCATCTCCTCGGAAAGGCCTTGCTTGAGTCGCCCGCCCGGGTATTCGACATTTTGCCGTTCCAGCGCCGCGGCGACCTGCTGCATCGAGATGCCGGTGGCGTTGAGTTTGTTGGCGTCGACGGCCACGTGAATCTCACGCTCCCGTCCACCCACGATAACGATATCGCCGACTCCATCGACCGATTCCAGTGGCTCCTTGAGTTTGCGTCGCGCGATTTCCGTCAGTTCCTTGATGCTCTGGTAGCCGACCACGGTCATGGTCAGGATCGGGACCCCGTCGAGGTCGAATTTCTGGACCAGCGGAGGCTTGGTCCCGTCCGGCAGCTGATTCAAAGCGCTCGAAATCTTGTCGCGCACGTCCTGCACGGCGGCGTCCAGATCGCGCTCCAGCTTGAACTGGATCATGATCTGCGAGATGCCCTCCATCGTGTTCGAGCGCAACTCGTCGATTCCGCTGACCGTGTTGATTGCTTCCTCGAGCGGCTTGGTGACGCGAGCCTCGGTTTCTTCCGGTGCCGCGCCCGGCAGGGTCGTGGTGACCACAACCGAGGGCACGTCGACCTTGGGAAACAAATCGACGCCGAGGCGTTCGTAGGAGAACCAGCCGAGCACTACCAGCACGCCCACGAACATCGTGGCGAAGATCGGACGGCGCACGCAGAGGTCGGCAATAATCACGATGCTTCTCTCGCCACCACCCGGGTGCCGTCGGCGAGACGATCGACTTCGCTGACGATGATTCGCTCGCCCGAGCTAAGTCCTTCAGTGATTTCGATCTGATTGCCCATCAGCGTGCCGGTCTTCACCTCGCGGGAATGCGCAATTCCATTCACGACTACGAAAACCCGTGCTACTCCCGCGTAGCGCAGTACCGCAGTCTCGGGCACGAACACGGCCTGGTCCCGCCCAAGGTCCATTGCCACGTGTGCAAAGTAGCCCGGCTTGAGCGTGCCCTGCGGATTGGGAACCTCGGCCTCGACCAGCAGGGTACGGCTTTGATCGTCGAGTGCCGGTGCGATTCGGGTGATGGTGCCGGTATAGCTGAGGTCCGGCTGCGCATCGATGGTCAGCCGCACCGGCATACCCGGATGCGCGAGCGGAACAAATCGTTCTGGCATCGGGCAGCGGAGCTTGATTGGATCGGTCGCGATCAACTCATACAGTTGGGTGCCGACCGTCACGTACTGGCCCAGAGATGCCATCCGCTTCTGCACCGACCCGGAAAACGGTGCCCGGATGATGGTGTCGTCGAGTTTCTTGTGCGCCAGGCCTGCGGCCTTGACCGCGGAATCGGCGTCGGCCTCATCAACCCGCAGGGTGGCGGCGGACTGATCGAACTCCTGTTGCGAAATCAGTTCCTGCTTGCGCAGCTCCTGGGCGCGGTCAAAGCGGGCGCGGGAATTCTCGAGACGGGCACGCGCCTGGTCGACGGCAGCCCCGGCCGAGTCGAGACGGAGCTGATACTCGCGCGGGTCGATGCGCATCAGAACCTGACCTTCCTTCGCGCGATCCCCGAAATCGGCGGCAACTTGGACCACCGCGCCGTCTACATTGGCGGCCAGCGTCGTGCGCTCGCGCGGGTAGAGGGCGCCCTGCACCTGTGCGGTACGTTCCATCGGGCGCATCTCGGCCGTGGCGACGGCCACAGTAAGTCGCTGATCGGGAGAGTTGTTGGCAGCCTTGGCGACGGCAGTCGCTCGGCACCCGGTCATCGCCAAGAGAGCGAGGCCGGCCGCGCACAACACGGTCGCAAGGCGGGTGGTGTCCATGATGCTTACGCGCCGTGCGTCGCGACGGTTCCCCTGAGAAACAAGTCCAGAACGAGCTCCGCGTCTTCGCGGATAGGAGTTTCTACCAACCCAAGCAGGCGGCGCCGCAAGCATCCGGTCATCATTTCGGTGAGCATATAGGCGCAAAATTGAGGGTCGATGCTGCGGAACAGATGCGCCCTGACCGCCGAGTCGAGAATGGTCGCGACGAAGTCGAGATGCTCGGTGTAGAGGCTCCGCAGAGCTTCGCCGCGTTCATCGCCGGGCTCGAAGGTGACGAATTTGCTCTCCAGGAAAAACGCTTTGAGGAAGTCCTGGTTGGAACTCTGGATCTCAAATTGACCCTTTACAAAAGCGCGCAGGCGCTCCAGCGGGGGAAGGTCGGTGCGGTCCGAACGCCGAGTTTCATCGATCATCGAGCGCAGGCCTTCGAACACCGCAGCGTGGAGCAGATCCTCTTTGTTCGAGAAGTAAAGATAGATAGTGCCCTTGGCGACGTGCGCTTCTTCGGCGACCCGGTCGATGGTCGTGCCCTCGAACCCATGGCGCCCGATCACCCTTCGCGCGGCCTCCATGAGTTCCCGGATCCGGTATTCCTTGAGAACAGCTTCCTTTGTCATTACAGCCATAACTGGTCGTTCAGTCATATGAACGTATGTTCAGTCTAACCACGCCGCCAGAAATGAAGCAAGGGACGATTTCGATGCCCGACCGAGTCTTCAGCGGACAAAGAAAAGGCTTGTTCTCACTCGATAATTTCGGAGAAAGCCGCTTACTAAGGGGAGGAAGAACCGGGCAACGACTGGAGTTTGGCGCCTAACAACTCGGCCAGCCGTTCCGCAGGCAGTCGGCGGAGTTCAGCCAACGCAAAGCCCGAGGCGGCGGCATGTCCACCACCGCCGAAGCTCTCGGCGAGCGCTGCCAGATTCACGTCGGAATCGGCGCTGCGGCGCAGGCTGATACCCTGGCTTCGCAGGTCGAAGAGCGCCACCACGGTTCTATGCTGACCCTCATATAGATGAGAGGCGACCTCGCTGCTGTAGCCGAAACAACATGCCGTTCGCACCTTGATACCATTAGGAAGCTCGCGATCGACGATGGTGGCGCGCGCCAGCTCGACACTTTTGCGCATCGCTTCCTGGCCCTGGGCAAGTGCCAACGCAAGCCTGCGCGTCATCACGGGTCGCTCCAGTTTCATGATTTCGCGATATGACGCCATCCCACCCAAGGTCTGCACTGCCAGGGCCCAATCAGAAGATTCAGGGATTTTGTGTACCCATCGATCGTGATCGTCGGCAATCTCGACGAATGCAGAGAATGAATCGAAAGCCTGACGCTGGGCGGCGGATAAAGTCCGTGGCGCGCTACGCTTGAGATAGTTGAAGGTCAGGCGTGCGGCGCAATACTGCTCGGAAAGCACCTTGCCCGTAAACGGCACCTTGAACTCCGGCGCATCGGCGCGGGAGACTGCTGTACGATGGTGGTCGATCCAATAGACATGCGTCCCGCGCTCGAGCAGCGACTTCAAATGGGCGCCGGTCTCGACAGCGGTCCACGAAAGGTCGGTGATCCAAATCTCGTCGATGCCCTCGCGAGCTTTGGGCGTGAGGCTCTGGATAACCCGGTCGCTGTCGCTGTTGCCGGACAGGGTTGGAATGATGCGTTCGCCCGCATAGAAGCGTGCCACGGTGGCGGCAGCCATCACGCCGTCGAGGCATGATGGGCCGTGGCTGACGATCTGGACAGTGCGTCGCAGCGACATGCGTCTCCGATCTTAGAGCATTCGACCAAACCGCGCGAACGATACGGCGCACTGATCGCGCGAGCGCCGAACGCGCTCACCATTTCGCGCTTCGGATTGGCGGCGGCATGGATTGTACTGGCGAGGGTGGCACCCGCTGCGTTCCCCGCCTTCGCCACACTCGCGGTGGTTGCGGCGGTTACGGATTTTATCGACGGCCGGGTGGCGCGGCGCCTTGGCGTCGCACACGATGCTGGCGGATGGCTTGATTCGATCGCGGACGTGACCTTCGTACTCGCCGCGCTCGGCTGCTACGCAGCGGCGCGCGAGCTGCCGTGGTCGATCCCCTGGTTGATCGCGCTCTCGTTTGGGCAATACGCGTTCGATTCGCGGTGGCTTCATCGCGCCGACGCGCCGGTGCGAAGCCGGCTGGGTCATTGGGGCGGAATCATCAATTACACGCTGGTGCTGGCGATGGCAGTGACGAGGCCCGAATCGATTGCGCGCTCATACATCGTCGCAGGTGTTCCAATCATCGAGCTGTTCTACATCGCGGCGATCATCGAGCGCGCGCTGGCCTACCGGCGGAGGTGATGCGCCTAAACCTCAACCTGTCCCGCTCACACAGCGAAGCGGGAACCCCGCCCCCGCGGTCGCTATTTCTGTCTCGGATGAGTCGCGTTGTAGTCGCGGATCGCCTTCAGGACCGCGCCGCTTGCCTTGTCCATGAGTTCCTTCTTCCTCGCCGAGACGCGGTCTGCCGAATTCTGGATGGGGCGGATGAGTCCCTGGCAGCGCGGCATCACATAGCGCGCAATCATTTCGTAGCTGCGCAACATCTGTTCGCGCGTGGTCCAATCGTGCGCAAACGCCAGGATCGTTCCAAAGCCCCCGGACAGCTTCTGGTAGTGTTCGATCTTCTGGAGCGCATCGTCCGGGGTGCCGATTATCGCGCCGCCGTATTCGCTCATCCGCCGGGCCGCTTCATAGCCATCGGCGAACGGGGAACGCTGCGGACTGCCAAGAATTCCCACAATGTACTCGTTCTGCCAGCGCTTGAGTCCTTCGGCGACTTCGCGGAGCGCCTGCTCTTTTGATTCGGCCAGATGGAATGGCACCACGATGCGCCATTGCCCCCGATCGATCTTCTGGCCGAATTCCTTGGCCGAGGTTTCCCCGAAATTCCACTGCGTCGGCAGCGCCTGCAGACCTTCCTCCGAGTACGAAGCGACCGAAAGCACGCCGACTCCGTACTTCCCGGCGCATTTCATTCCCGACGGAGAAACGGTCGAGGCGACCGCGACCGGGATTCTTTCCTGCAATGGACGGAGCTGCAGCGCCGCATCGTGCAATTCGAACCACGCTCCCTTGTGGCTGAAAGGCTCCTCGGAATTTAGCAGGCGCAGCACCACGCCGAGCCCTTCGTCCATCCGTTCGCGCTGGGTCATCGGATCGATTCCGAGCATCACTGCGTCGGACGGCAGTGCCCCCGGACCAACGCCCAGCATCGCGCGCCCGTTGCTCAAATGATCAAGATGTACGATACGCTGGGCCACGTTGAACGGGTGATGATACGGAATCGAGACCACCCCGGTGCCGAGCCGGATTCGCTTGGTCCGCTCTGCCGCTGCGACCAGGAACATCTCGGGAGATCCGATGGTTTCCCAACCTCCCGAATGATGTTCACCAACCCAGAATTCGTCGAAGTGCAGCTGGTCGAGCCATGCCGCCAATTCCAGGTCGCGCTGAAACTGGAGGGTGGGGTGCTCGCCGATTGGATGGTGGGGCGCGAGAAACACGCCGAACCCAAAACGTTTGTCCATTGCAGAAACTCCTCTTCGTGTCGCCCTGGAGCCAGGCGACTTAAAACGATCGCTCGAGGTGATCAGCCCCTCAGCGCCGCGGTTTGAGCCGAGTCCAGGTATTCATCGAGCCGGGTAATGCGGCCGTTTTCAACCTTGCACACGATGCATGCCGGAATTGCGATCTCCTTGCCCGACGCCTTCACCTTGCCACGCAGCACGTGCTGCTGAACGAAGCCGGTCGGAGTCGGCTGCCGCTGGATTTCCGTGTAGGAGACTTCCGCGATGTTCGCGACCACCCAGTTGAGCACCGCCAGATTCTCATCGACGCTCTGCGCAAGGTTGTCGAAGTTGTGCCAGATCTTGGTATGCGGTGCGTAGATGTCCCTGATTGCCTTCACGTCGCTGCGTTCGATTGCCTTGAACAGGCGATCTGCGAGTTCGAGTGATTCCTTTGCTGGTGAGCTTGGTTCCATCGCTAACCTCTGTTAGTCGTGCGTCTCCATTACTCCTCCTTAAATCACACTCCGTCCGGAGTCGGCGACGCGGCCGGCGAGGAGGTCTGCGACGGAGCGGGGGTGGGCGAGCCAACTATCGAAGGGGCAACCGCTCCCGGCGGTGCAGGTGAGGGCTCGGGGGTCGGGACGGAAACCGTCGGCAGCGGCGCGGGCACCGCGGGTGAGGCGGATGGGGTCGCGGCCAGTGTCGCGCTCTGTTCTGCAGCCATCAATTGAGTACCCGCGCCGTAGGTATAGACCAGCACTCCGCCGAGGTGTCCGACGTAGCCGAGTCCGCAGACCGCGATAAAGGCCACGATGAGATAGACAGGGCGGGTGCCCCTGAAAGCGGCGATGCCTTCAATCAGGACTCGCCAAAGAGCCAGGACGCCGAACACGATCGCCGCGATTTGGGCCAGGAAGGCGTGGCGATGCAGGACTGCCTTGGCCGGCTCACTGAGCGCATTCCAGATCCTGCCGGCTTCCATGTCCCCGGTCAGATAGGAGGAACCGGCCGAGAGTGCGCCCAGGACCATCAGCGTAAGCGCCATGTATCGCAACCACGCGCGCAACGGAAACAGGCTTGCGATCAGGTCGATCAGCACGCCGACCATCAAAAGTGCGACCGTGAAGTGATCGGCGACGGGATGGAGATCCAAGGGCGTGAGGAAATGAGCTAGGGCGTCCATCGGTGCTCCGCTGTTGCCGGCCGTATAAGAAGACGGCCGCGTCGGAAACGTGTCCCGCCTGTTATCGCAGAGCGAGAGTGTTCAATCAATTCGCTGTCTTCCAGGGGCAGGCTGGATCGGTTCGGCGAAGCTTCGGCAAACTCATGAACACGGCGTTACCCACTTTGAGGCTTACCCGGACCTGACTATGCTGGAAAATTCGGGTCCGGGCCCATGGACGCAGTCCCTTCCACCATCTCCGCGCGCCGACTGATGGGCGGAACGATCTCGTTTCTCCTGGTGGCGGCGATAATCGCGCTGTTTTTCGCCTACCAGAAGCGGGCGATGAGCCTGGTCCATTATCCACCCAACATCGCCATCTCACTCAGCCATCTGCCTTATTACGCCTTTTGTTCTTTTTACCGGATGCTGGCCGCGTACATTGTGGCGCTGATCTTCTCGATCATATATGGAATGTCGGCGGCGCGGGGCGGACAGTGGGAACGAATCCTCATTCCGGTGGTCGACATCGCGCAATCGGTCCCGGTGGTCGGCTTTTTCCCCGCCGCGATTTACTTTTTCGTCGCACTCGCGCGGGGTCGGCTCGGCGTCGAGATGGCGGTGGTGTTTCTGATCTTCACCAGCCAGGCCTGGAACATGACGCTCGGCATCTACGAGTCGGTCAAGACCATCCCGGCGGATTCCAACGAATCGCTGCAGGCATTTGGGGTGACCGGATGGCTGCGCTTTCAACGACTCCTGATGCCGGCCTGTGTGCCCAAGCTGGTCTACAACTCGATCCTGTCGTGGGTCGCGGGATGGTACTACCTGACCGCTTGCGAAATTATCACCGTGGGACCCGCCAACTATCGCCTTCCCGGAATCGGCAGCTTTTTGATGGAGGCCGCCAACGACGGGCAGATTTTCGCGATTCTGGCGGGCCTTGTGGTGTTGCTTGCGGTAATCGTGCTGATGGACGTCATCGTATGGCAGCCACTTACCGAATGGTCGGAAAAGTTCCGCTTCGAGTTCTCCGCATCGTCAGGGCCGGCGCATTCGCTGGGAATGCTCGATGTGTTCGGTGGGATCGGCCCTGCGGTTTTACGGATGCTGCGCACCATCCTGCTGCCGCCGTGGCAGGTGGTGGCACGCGGTCTGGATAAGGTCGCGCACACCCCGGCTCTTTCCGGTGCCGTGGCAAAGAGAACTTCCCGGCTGCTGCGGCTGTTCCTGATAGGATCGCTGGTGATCTTTTTAGCGTGGGCGGTAGGCGCCGGACTGGTTGCGCTGGCGCATGCGCTGATCCGGCCGTGGCCGCCCGAGGCAAAACAGATTCCGGGCGCGATGCTGATGTCGTTCGGGCGACTGGTGATAGCCTATGCGATCTCGCTCGCCTGGACCGTACCCTGCGCTCTGGCCGCCAGCGAGAGCGCCAAATTCAAGCGCATCCTCACCCCAGTGGCGGAAATTGCCGGGGCCGTTCCTGCCACCGCATTCTTCCCGCTCATCGTGTTGTTCGTCGTCCGCCTCACGGGCGGGATGAACTTGGCGTCGATTCTGCTTATCCTGACCGGAATGCAATGGTACCTGCTGTTCAACCTGCTCGCCGGCGTGAACTCGGTGCCCGAGGACCTGCGAGAGGCCGCCCGGGCGTTTGGTTTGTCGCGCTTTGCGACCTGGCGCAAACTGATCCTTCCGGCGGTTATGCCCTCCTTAATCACCGGCAGCTTGACCGCGTGGGGGGGCGGATGGAACGCGCTGATTGTCTCCGAGTACGTCCCTTTTCGGGGACAAACCTATACGGTCAACGGGTTGGGCGCTCTGCTCCAGGTGGCGACGTGGGCTGGAAACGGCACCATGATCCTGCTGAGCCTGCTCTCGATGGTCCTGGTGGTGGTAGTCTTGAATCGGCTCGTGTGGCGAAGATTGTACGACAATGCCACCGAACGCTATCGACTTGACTATTAGGAAGATGACCCGCGAGCAGGAACCCGCCGACCCATGGCCCTCCTCGAACTGCACAACGTCTCCAAGTCCTTCATGCTTCCCAAGGGTTCGCTTAACGTCCTCAAGGAGATTTCCTTCGGCGTTGAAGAAGGAGAGTTCATCGCCCTGGTCGGCCCTTCGGGGTGCGGCAAGTCGACGCTGCTCAGAGTGATCAACGGGATCATTTCGCTAACTTCGGGGCAAGTTCTGTATCGCGGCAAACAGGTCGACGGCATCAACCTCGAGTGCGCGCTGGTGTTCCAATCATTCGCGCTTCTGCCATGGCTCACCGTAAAAGCTAATGTGGAGATGGGACTGGAGCCGCGCGGAATCCCGCGCGAGGAGCGTGAAAAACGTGCCAGCGTCTACATCGACAAGGTTGGACTCGACGGTTTCGAAGAGGCTTATCCGCGCGAGCTTTCGGGCGGGATGAAGCAAAGGGTCGGCTTTGCCCGCGCGCTGGCGGTCGAACCGCGCGTCCTGCTGATGGACGAGCCGTTCTCGGCGCTTGACGCTCTGACCGCGATAACGCTGCGCGAAGAACTACTCGACATCTGGCATGCCCCGGACATGTCGGTGCACACGATCGTAATCGTGACCCACATCATCGAGGAAGCGGTAGAATTGGCGGACCGGGTGATCGTGCTTGCCGCCAATCCCGGGCGCGTGGTCGCGGACCTGAAAGTGGATCTGCCGCGCCCCCGAGATCGGCGCTCCGAGCCGTTTAACGCGCTGACCGACAAGATCTTCTCCTTGATCGAGGAGCGCGGCTGATGGCTGCGGCGAATATCACTCCGGTTCCGGACTGCCAGCTGACCTGGATTTTCGGCCTGCTGGAATACCTGGAGGATCAGAACGGGCGCGAGGACGGCTACAAAATTGCGCGCGACCTGCAATTCAAGTTCAGCGACTTGCTCAAGGTAATGAAAGCGGCCGAGATTCTCGGGTTCGTCTCTACCCCTGCGGGCGACGTAGTGCTGGAGCCGTTCGGCAAGCAGTTCCTTGAGAGCAAGGTCAACCAGCGCAAACTCCTGCTGCGCGAGCAGCTGAAGACGCTCGGCCTGTTCGGCTACTTTATCCGCCTGCTCCGCGCGCAGGAGGATCGCTCGCTGAGCAAGGAGGTGGTGCTCGAACATCTCGCGATGCTGCTGCCGAGCGAAAAGCCGGACCGGCTGTTCTGGGTGATTGTAAATTGGGGTCGTTTTGCGGAACTCTTCGGTTATAGCAAAGACGAGGATCGCTTTTACCTCGATCAGGAATAAGGTTCCCCAGGGAGGATCGAATCATGGCGGAGGCAAGCCAGGAAGTAGTCAACAAATTTTGCGTGGCGTGGTCGCGCCGCAACCTCGATGAGCTAATGGGATACTTCACCGACGACGCCGAATACCAGAACATTCCGATGGGCCCGGCGGCGAAGGGCAAGGAAGCAATCAAGAAGGTCATCAACAGCTTTTTGCCCATGGCCAAGGGGCTTGAATTCAAGGTCCTCCATACCGCGGCCAACGGCAACGTGGTCTTCAACGAACGCGTCGACATCTTTGATCTGGGTGGCGGCAAGAAGATCGAGTTGCCCGTAGCCGGGGTTTTCGAAGTGAGTGGCGGCAAGGTCGCCAAGTGGCGCGATTACTTCGACATGGCGATGTATACCAAGCAGCTCAGCTGACGCGGGTTCCAGAAATCCGCCGCTCGTGTGCAGATTCGATTTCTGAGTCGGTGCACAGTTCCGTAGGCTCGGATTTTCCGGGAGGTATTTTCATGCCCAAGGCGCCGCCGGACTACCAGGTTCGTTACCCGATCGACTTTGGCGATATCGACCCAGCGGTCCCGCACAAGGTCGTCCAGCTCTACGGCGCCGATTTCGGCAAGTCCCGTGGAGTTCTGTGGCTTCCATCGACGGGCAAGCCCGAGACCTGTGTGATCATGTCACATCCGCGGGCCGAGTTCGGACATCACTACTCGATTCCGTTCTGGATCGAAGCCGGCTACGCTGCGTTCGGCTTCAACACCCGATACCTGAACAACGACGCCACGATGCTGCATGAAAACCTGATGCTGGATCTGGCGGCTGCGATGAGATTCCTGCGCGAAGAAGAAGGGTTCGTGCGAATCGTAATGCTCGGGAACTCGGGTGGCGGCTCGCTGTTTGCCTACTACGATTCGCAGGCGCGGACGCCCAAGGGCCAGCGGGTTGCGTCGCCGCCGGGAGGCGGACCGCCGGATTTGAACCAGTTCGATCTGCCCACCGCCGACGCCTTCATCATCCTCGCGGCGCATCCGGGGCAGGGCATGGTGCTGATGAACTGCCTTGATGCAGCGGTGGTCGATGAGTCCGACCCTCTCGCCTCTGATGCGGCCCTTGATATGTATGACGAGCGCAACGGCTTCAAAACGCCGCCCGCTATCAGCAGCTACTCAAAGGAATTCATTGAGCGCTACCGCGCGGGGCAGCGTGCGCGCTGCGCTCGAATCGACGCGATTGCGCGCCGCCATATCGCGGAGGCGGGGGAGGCGCGTGCCGCGATGCGCGCGGACGGCTTCGCTGGCACGTCCGGGGAGCATCGCAATTACGTGGCACGCCGCGCGATGGCGCCGCGGTACATGGTCGTCTACAGGACCCAGGCAAATCCCAACTACTGTGATCTTTCAATAGATCCATCGGAGCGCGCGGTCGGATCGATCATTTCGCCACGCCCCGACCTGGCGAACTACTCAGCGTTCGGGTTGGGGCGAATCGTCACCCCCGACGCGTGGCTGTCTACCTGGTCGGGACTCTCTTCCTACGCGAAGACCGCCGCCAACTTGCCAAAGGTTCCAGTGCCCACACTCGTGGTTGGGGCGAATGCAGACCAGGACATCTTCCTGTCGGATGTTCGCGCGGAATACGAAGCCTCCGGAGCCAGCGACAAGACCCTGGCGTTCATCGAAGGGGCCGAGCACTTCATGCGCGCCGGGGGCACCGAGGCCCATCTCGGAGACCCTCGCCCGCGCCTCATGAAGACGCTGGTAGATTGGACGAGGGCGCGCTTTCCTGCCTGAAAGATTTGACACGGGGTCTCCGTGCCAGATTGGTTCTTCTCAGGTGCTCACCCTTTGGGACTCTTCTGAGTAGGGGCCGCGGCCGGGCTGGTCGCTCTGCCCCGAACGGAGAAGGGACCAGGAGGGATTCATGGAGTCATCGTTGCGCACCGCGACCAGCAACGAGGCTTCCATAACTGCACCTCCATGGGGTTTGTAGGGAGCGCCCATGCCGGCCATGACCGGCATTCCGCGCCATTCTCACCGGCTGGTGGAATCTATGTTACGGGCGCTCCCTGCGAGTAGATCGCGGCCGCGGCTTTTTCTTGCGAGAACAGGAAAATTCGGCAGGTTGCGCCCATTGCCGTCTCGACGACCCGTTAACTTTCTACTCGCCTCTCCTGCTACGGGAAGCGCCGGGACAAGCCGCCATCCTCGCCCATCGCCCCCCCACGGGGACGCTCAGCTCAACCCAGTGAAGACTTGGCCAGGTCATGCCAGCGCCTTGGTAGGTTGGTCTCTACGTGGTCAGGTGCGCCTGAAGGCTGCGCTGGTCTTATCTTTCGAGGCCGCGGCCGAAGGCGGCGACCGCGTTCTGCCACTGCTCGCCGAAGGCCAGGATGAGGACCTGCTGGTTGATGTGGGTATCCTTGGTCAGCGACTTCATCGAGCCGCCCCCCGCGTTGGCCAGCACCTTATAGGCGGCCCGG
>JAFAHS010000166.1 GCA_019237115.1 Deltaproteobacteria bacterium | reverse complement strand
ATCGGCATTTCGGAAAGCGCGCGCATCAATTCCATCATGGTGGCAATCAAGCTCGTCGTCGTCGGGCTGGTTATCGTGATCGGCGGATTCTACGTGAGGCCCGCCAATTGGAGTCCCTTTGCGCCCATGGGCTGGGGCGGCATGATGAAGGGTGCAGCGGTTATCTTTTTCGCCTACATCGGATTCGACGCGGTCTCGACCGCGGCGGAAGAAGTGGTCAATCCCAATCGCGACTTGCCGCTCGGAATTCTGGGCTCGTTGTTCGTATGCACGCTGCTGTACATCCTGGTGGCCGCCGTGCTTACCGGCATGGTTCCGGCCTCCGCCATTGACCTCAACGCGCCGCTCGCATCGGCATTCGTCATTCGCGGGTTAAACGCGATCTCCGGAATCATCTCGTTCGGCGCGGTTGCGGGTTTAACCTCGGTGCTCCTGGTATTGCTGCTGGGACAGTCACGCATTTTCTTCGCGGTATCGCGCGATGGCCTGCTGCCAGCCGCGTTCAGCAAGGTTCATCCCAAGTATCGGACGCCGTACATTCCCACCACTATCACGGCTTTCGCGGTGGGCCTGACCGCGGCGTTTCTGCCCATCCAGGAGATCGCCGAGTTGACCAACATCGGCACCTTGTTCGCCTTCGTGCTGGTCTGCGCCGGAGTCTGGATTCTTCGGCGTATTGAGCCTGAGTTGAAGCGGCCTTTCCGCACGCCGCTGGTGCCGTTGGTACCGGTACTGGGGATTTTCTTTTGCGCGTATCTGATGTTGAGCCTGCCCGCGGTCACGTGGATAAGGTTTTTTGTGTGGATGGCCCTGGGCTTCGCGATCTACTTCGGCTACGGCCGCTTCCACAGCCGGATTGCGCAAGAAGACAGTGCCGGTCGGGCCGCAGCCAGCGCCGACTGATTCCTCATGGCAGACGAAAAACGGCGGCTGTGGTGTGTCACGCCGCAGCCGCCGCGAAGTAAGCCCGGATCATATGCTGGTTCGTAGTTTTACGAGGGCTCCGGGCTTTCAACAGCGCCGGACGGGCGCATGCGAACGGGACCATTGCGCCTTCACGTCGCCATAGGGATAGACGCGTGCGCCCGCCAGGTTATTCGCGAGGCGAACAAAACTTGCAGTATTTTGCCCGCCCGTGTGAAAAAACCGCGCGTAACCAGCCGCAACCCGCGATGAGCCGATTGAGAGAGTTACCAGGGCCCAGCGTGTCACGCTGCGTGCCGGAACGTGACCAGCCGCGTGACCGAATGGATTTATTGCGAGCCGGCTCGCGCCAGCGCATCCGGAGTCATGAACGCGTTATCCACCATGCCCATGTCGATATACCAGCATTCGTGGTCGGTCGATTCCGGACCGGGCATGTACACGACCGAGGTACCGGCGCTGGTCAGGTCCTCATCGACCAGTCCAACCTGGAACATCCGCTTGTAGGGATAGATCGCAACCTTCGCATCCGGCACCGGGCGGTCGCGATAGGTATCGAAGGTTGCGATACTCTTCCAGAGCTTGCCCGTGCGGTCGTACTGGTCCGAAGCGGTGATGAACCATCCTTCCGCGTCGATGTACAGAACCCGCCGGGGAATGACCGAATCGTTTCCAGGCTTGGCGTTAGCCTCGACCACGTACAGATGGCGCATCTCCCAGTTCTCCGGGCAGATGCTGCGCCCGCCATCGAACGGACAGGCGGCCGCGGGCGAGTTCTTCGCGTGCACGCACGCAAGCATGTCCTTCTCTCCGAGATACTTGTAGTTGTATTCCTCGATCTTCGCCGCAAACCCGAAGTAGGAATCGGGATCGATTACCGAGGCATACGCCGTTCCGCCCGACGGTCCGTAGCCTCCACCAGTCGAGCCATGCGAGCCAAATCCTGCCAGCATTCCGATCGCGTCCGACAGGATGGCGGGCGACTCGCGGCGCACGCGCCGGGTGCCCGGCTGAAAGATCCAGGTGTTGTCGTCGATTTTGGGATCGATATGGCGGAACCGAATCATTCCGAAGCCGCGGAGCAACGATGGCTCCAGGAGCGGATAGAAGGCGAAGCGAAAGCGGATTCCGCTGGCCGCGGCATCCGGGTCGGTCGGAATCGGTGGCACCTCGATGCGACCGATGTTGTTGTAAAAGGCGAAATGCCCGACGGTAAAAAAATCGACCGGCGTGCCGTTGGCGTGTGCGGTGTAGTTCGCGACCTCCGCATCGCGCAGGTCTGCATCGTCGCTGTAAAGTGGACGAAAACTGAAGTTCCAGAGCACCTTCGTCGCGATCTGTGGATCGTTGGGGTCAAGCAGCGGGAACGGCTGTCCCGCGACATAGTTCTGCAAGGTCCCATCAGGCAGCAGATGCACCTGTGACGAATATTTTTCGGTGGCGGCCTTGTACGGGGGCGGCCATTCCAGTTTGTCGCTCGCCACGATATTGAGCTGCATTCCCTGCTGGACCATCACCAGATTGCCCGGGCTCAACAGGTTTTGCACCTTGCTCGCATTGTCCTTGGTTATCACATCTCCGGGCCTGACCTGTGCATTCAGGCGCGGCGTGCCAACCAGAATGACTAGCATCGACAGAGCGGACACGGGGAGACTCAGACGCATCAACGCGCCTCCTTTTAAACTTGCGCACATGCCAAGCGAGTTGGACTGGCGCGTTTCGCCGGGCCGAGTGCGCGCGCCAGCTTCGGAAGCTGACGGGCGCAAACATCCCGATGGGATGCCCGGGCTTGTCTACTCATACTATACAGGGGCTGGCGCGACTGCAATCATGGCGACTCGGCCGCACGCCGCGCTCGACGAATCTCAATGCCCCAGCCGCACGATGTTACCCGGTTCCAGCATCGGCGGCGTAACCACCCCCTGGTTGATGAACCAGGTGTCGCTGAAATCGCTGTCGCGGCTGGGCGTGTACAGGATGGTCGAGAATCCGCTGCGGATATCTTCGTCGACCAGCGCGGTCTGAAACATCCTCTTGAAGGGCCAGATCGACTCTTTCGCGTCGGGAGTGGGCCGATCGCGATAGGCATTGAAAGTTGCGACGGTCTTCCAGAGCTGACCGTCGCGGTCGTAAAGATCGGACGCAGTTACAAACCAGCCTTCCGAGTCGATGTACAGGATGCGCTTTGGAATTGATGTGGGGCTGCCGAGCAGCAGGTTTTTCTTGGCGGTTGCTTCGATCACGTAGAGGTATCTCATTTCCCAGTTCTCCGGGCATACCGTGCGGCCACCGTCGGCAGGGCACGCCCGCTCCGGCGAATTCGCCGCCTCCACGCAGGCCAGCATCCGCCTGACCCCCAGCAGCTTGTATTCAAAGTCTTCGATCTTTGCCGCAAAGCCGAAGTACGTGTCGGGGTCGAGTGTGTTCGCGTAGGTGACCGAGGGTCCTCCCGAGGAGTCCCCGCCGCCGTTCTCGATGGTATCGGCCAGAGTATTGGCCGCGACCCGCCGGACTTTTCGCGAAAACGAGCTGTACACCCACGCGTTGTCTTCCATCCGCGGGTCGGCGTGTCGATAGCGGAGGAACCCGGCCCCCCGCATCTCGGATGGTTCGAGCAGAGGATAGATAGCGAACCGGTAGCGGATTCCGCCCTGAACATAGTCGGGATCGACCGGTTTGGGTGGCAACTCGGTTCGATCGATATTGTTGTACAGCGCGACATGACCCGCCGTGAATCGTTCGATGGAGTCCGAGACGGTCGGATCCGCGGTGCGGCTTTCGACTTCCGCCTCGCGGATATCGATGTCGTCGGTGTAGAGCGGGCGATAGCTGAAATTCCACATTATCTTGAGCCCGATCTGCGGATCATTCGCGTCGAGCAGGGGAAAGGGGAGTCCCGCCACGTAGTTGCCAAGTTCTCCGCCCGGCGCAAGCCGGACCTGCTGTGAATACTTCTCGGTTGCCGCCTTGTAGGGATTGGGCCAATCGAGCTGGCCGGTGGAAACGATGTTAATCGTCATGCCCTGTCGGACCAGGAACCCGTTGCCGGGACTCACCAGGTTCGCAACCTTGTAAGCATCTTTGGCCGTGATGACGTCGCCCGGTTTGACCTGCGCGAGCGCCGGCCTCGCACAGACACCCAAAGCCAGGCACAGCAACATTTCCAGTACGAGCCGACCCGTACGCACGGCGCCGCCGTCTCGCGTTTTGCTGCCCTTCGTTGTGTTCGCCCTGACCGGCACGATCACCAAATAGCGGCCGCGCATACCTAGCGGATCGAATACTCCGAGACTCTCCATTTGCCGTCCGCGTCCATCATCGGCACCACCACTTCGACCGCGGACTTCTTGTGGGTAAAGCTGGTGTCGTACTGAATCATTACGTATTCGCCGTCGGGAGCGCCCGGCATGGTCGTCAGGTACTGGACGGTGCGGAGTTTGCGACTCACCACCGAGCCCAGCGCCGAGCGCCACACCGAAACCTGCTGCTTCCATTGTTGCTTGGTGGTCACGTTGCGAAAATAGGTCGAGGCCTCCAGCCAGCTGCCGTTGAACTTTCCCTGGTCTACCAATCCCAACCATTGTTCCGCGGCGGCGGTCGCCTCTCTTGCCGCCTCCGCCCGATCAACCGCCCAAGCTGGCGCCAGGCAGATGACCGCGAGCAGGCAGCACCAACCCGCCGCCAATGTTACTTTCATCGCGACTCCACATCCTTGCCGCGCGGCGAGCCTCACGAGGCAATTGACATCACGAAGGCAAATCCGAAACCGAGCGGCGCGAGCGCCAACGCTATCAACACCCACGCTCGCGTTTGCCCGAAGTTGATGGTCCATCCCAGCCCGAAGCGTTTTTCCACGAACAGCGCGGCGTCCCGCGGGTTGAAGTAGAACATCCCGAACTTCCATGCCTCATCGGGCGTGTCGTCATCGCGACGGCGCGCGGCATGCCCGCCGGCGGGACCGATGACGATCAGGTAGAGCGAACTGGCGGTCAGCAGCGCCAGGACGATGAGCTCGACCGGTCGAATATCAAACCCCAGCGGGAGGGTAGCGGAGGCCGCCACGAAATATTCGGCCCCCAGGAACAGCGCGATCCACACGGCCGGAAAGCTGTAGCGGGTATGCTGTGCGCCGGTGTTGCGCCGGGCCCAGAAGAGGAATCCGTAGCCAAAAAACGCCAGCAGAGCGGCCACGCCACCGAGCAGTCCCAGAACTCCGTAGACGTGCATGGGAGTGCGTTCGATCCACAGATCGGGCTGACCATCGAAGCCCCAGTGGATCGGGTAAGGATCGGGAAGTTGCTGCCAGTTGGTGTAAGTCCACAAAAGCACCGCCGCCATGGTTATCAGGGGTGCGATGACAAGGACTGCGAGCACCGCGGGCGGCTCGCGGCGGGAGAGGTCGGCCTCGCGCGTTTCGGCTGGCGCGATGCGGTTGGGCAGGGTGGCGGTGCGCGCGAGCAGGAACGCTATCAGGAAGATGATGTACTGGGTGCAAAAGCCCGCCGGGCCGCTCCAGGCCTCAATCGCCCCCACCGCTCCAAAGGCGACCAACAGCCCCGCCAGCGCCGACAACAGCACGCCGCGACGGTAGTACCTGACGATTCTGGCATGGCGGGGGGAACGCCGGAATTCCGGATCGACCGTGACCGAGAATGCCACCCCCGGCCGGCTTAGCTCGGGCATCAGGTACTCAAGGGATGCGGCAACCAGTACAACGAGGCTCCATACGGGATTCATATGGAGAACGTTGAGCCAGATCATCTCGGGGTGCCTTTACCCTCTCGTCCCAGCAAGGCGGTTGCGGCCTCCTCGAATTCCGAACGAATCGCCTGTGGCGAAACTCCGGCAGCGCGGACCTGCGCGATCAGGCTGCGCAGGCGCTGTGCGAACGCGTTGCGCGCTTTCGGGCTCGGAGCGGGGGTGCTGCGGGATACGACCAGCGCTCCCCGGCCGCGCTCCAGACTGAGCCATCCTTCGTCGGCCAGGTTACGATACGCCTCGGCAACCGTGTTGTGATTGACGCCGAGATCCACGGCGACCTGGCGCACGGTAGGCAACCGCTCGCCAGGCGTGAATTCGCGGGCGACCAGCATCGCGCGGATTTGGTCGGCGATTTGCCGATAGACCGGAATCGAGGAACCCAGATCGATTCTGACTATTTTTTTGGTGGTGCCCATTTTTGTCTAGTCAGAGTAGACAGATGCCCGGGATTTTGCAAACCGCAGGTCCGGATCCCGAGACTCTGACTGTATCTGCACGGAAAGGGATGGGGCGGCGCCGGTCAACGACCCGCAGTCACGGGCTGCACAACTCCGACACCCTCACTGATTGGCGGCCTTCTGCGCCGCCGCCGCGGCGGCTGCGGCGGCCGCTTTGGTCTGCCGGGCCTTCTCGATGGCCGCCGCGCGCTGGTCACCCCGCGCCTGGTTCCTGGTCATCTGCTCCCCGGCCTTGGCTCCGAGCGCCTGCTGCTCCCACTTGGGCTTGCTCATCTCGACCCAACCGCCCTTTGCCAGCGCGTAGGTAAACACCAGGTATTTGAGGGTCCCGGTCGAAGCTCCTTTCGAGCTGCCCGTTTTGGTCGGGTCGTATTCCACCCCGCCCAGCTTTACGCTGACCACCAGCTGGTTGTGCGGTCCGTAGTTGGGCAGGTATTCGAATTTCTGCTGCAGGTCGACGTAGGGTTTGCCTGCGGCCTTCTTTCGATCCTGCTCGTCGAAATAGGGACCTGCCTCGTCCGACACTTTGTCGGTGAGCGAGCGTTGCAGGGCGGGAGTGAGGTCCCGCTGCGCGCGTGGATTGCGGAAATCAACCGCCCAGGCTGGCTCAAATGCGCCCAGCGTAAACAGCGCGGCCGCCAGGAGGGCGGCCGCGCTGACTATGGAATTTCTCATGCTCATACCGTCTTCTGGTTAGACGGCGCGAAGGGCCACACCCTTCGCTGGTTGCAGTCCTTTTATTTCTCGAGGCCGCGGCCGAAGGCGGCGACCGCGTTCTGCCACTGCTCGCCGAAGGCCAGGATGAGGACCTGCTGGTTGATGTGGGTATCCTTGGTCAGCGACTTCATCGAGCCGCCCCCCGCGTTGGCCAGCACCTTATAGGCGGCCCGG
>JAFAHS010000419.1 GCA_019237115.1 Deltaproteobacteria bacterium | reverse complement strand
AAGAAGAAACTGGAAGATGCCGGCGGCTCGGTGGAGCTCACATAGGAGCACCAGGCTTTTTGCGACACAACTACCGGTCGACAAACTTCGCGCCGCGCGGCTTCCTGACTACGCGGGTGGCGCGGGTTTTGGGCGGCTTTTTCGGCGATGCCGCGGGCGCGGGGGACATCCCTGCGTTCGCGGCTTTAACGCTTCGCGCGCTCGGAGCAGAAGCGCGCACCAGGCGGAGTTAAGTTAATGGCTCTTTCCCAGATAACGAGCAATCTTCGCGTGCGCCGTTCGTTCGGCAAGATCAAGAAGATCATCGACATCCCGAACCTGATCGAGATTCAGAAGCGCTCGTACGACGAGTTCCTGCAACACGGCGTCTCATCCGACGATCGCCAGGAAGTCGGTTTGCAGGCGGTCTTCAAGTCGGTGTTTCCGATCAAAGACTTCAACGAGACCGCGTCGCTGGAGTTCGTCAGCTACGCGCTCGGTGAACCCAAGTACGACGTCGAGGAGTGCCATCAGCGCGGGATGACCTATGCCGCGCCCATCAAGGTCAAGATTCAGCTGGTCATCTGGGATGTCGAGCAGGGTCGCCGCTCGATCAAGAACGTCAAGGAACAGGAGGTTTACTTCGGCGAAATCCCACTGATGACGCCGAACGGAACCTTCATGGTCAACGGGACCGAGCGGGTGATCGTTTCCCAGCTCCATCGCTCGCCCGGCGTGTTCTTCGAACATGACAAGGGCCGCACCCATTCCAGCGGCAAGCTGCTGTATTCGGCGCGCATCATTCCCTACCGCGGGAGCTGGATCGATTTCGAATTCGATCCGCGCGACGTGCTGTACGTGCGCATCGACCGGCGCCGCAAGTTTCCGGCCACCGTGCTGCTGCGCGCGCTCGGGATGACGACCGAGGATCTGCTCAACTACTTCTACAAGAAGGACGTCATCATTCTGGAGGCCACCCGGTACGCCAAGCAATTCGTGGCCGAGCAGGTCATCGGGCTGCGGGTAAGCCGCGACGTGAAGGATCCCAAGTCGGGCGAGGTGCTCGCGCGCGAGGGTCGCAAGTTCAACAAGGCGATCGTCCGCGCCATGGAAGCCGCCCGGATTACCGAAGTACCCATCGCGCCCGAGGAAGTCATGGGCCGCGTGTCGGCGCACGATATCGCGAATCCCGAAACCGGTGAAGTCATCGTGCAGTGCAACGAGGAACTCACCGAGGAGATGGTCGAGAAGCTCAAGACCGCGGGCATCAAGAAGCTCGAGGTGCTGTTCACCGAGGAGCAGCCGGGCGGCGGTCCGCTGCGTCTTACCCTGGCGCAGGACAAGCTCGGCTCGCCGCAGGAAGCGATTATCGAAATCTATCGACGCCTGCGGCCCGGCGATCCGCCGACCGTCGAGACCGCGACCACTTTCTTCAACAACCTGTTCTTCAATCCCGAGCGCTACGACCTCTCGCGGGTGGGCCGCCTCAAGCTCAACCACAAGCTCAAGCTCGACGTGCCCCTGGAACAGGGCACCCTGCGCCGCGAAGACATCCTGGAGGTGGTTCGCTACCTGGTCGAGCTCAAGAACGGCAACGGCCAGATCGACGATATCGATCACCTGGGCAACCGGCGCGTGCGCGCGGTCGGCGAGCTGGTCGAAAACCAGTTCCGCATCGGCCTGGTGCGCATGGAGCGGGCCATCAAGGAACGGATGAGCCTGCAGGACATTGAAACCCTGATGCCGCAGGAGCTGGTCAACTACAAGCCGGCCAGCGCAGTCATCAAGGAGTTCTTCGGCTCGTCGCAGCTCTCGCAGTTCATGGATCAGACCAACCCGCTGTCGGAGATCGCGCACAAGCGCCGTCTCTCGGCGCTGGGTCCGGGCGGCCTGACTCGCGAGCGTGCCGGCTTCGAGGTACGCGACGTCCACCCGACCCACTACGGTCGGGTGTGCCCGATCGAGACCCCTGAAGGTCCCAATATCGGACTGATCGCGGCGCTCTCGACCTACGCGCGGGTCAACGACTTCGGCTTCATCGAGACCCCCTATCGCGAAGTCGAAAACAGCCGCGTTACCGAGCGGATCGTGTACCTGTCGGCGCTCGACGAAGAGGAAAAAACCATCGCGCAGGCGAACGTGACCATCGATGCGCACGGCAAGTTCACCACCGAGTTCGTGTCCGCGCGAATCGGCGGCGAGTTCACCACCGTGCGGGCCGAGGACGTGCAGTACATGGACGTGTCGCCCAACCAGCTGGTGTCGGTGGCGGCGTCGCTCATCCCATTTCTCGAAAACGACGACGCCAACCGCGCGCTGATGGGATCGAACATGCAGCGCCAGGCGGTGCCGCTGCTCAAGACCGACGCGCCGCTGGTCGGCACCGGTCTGGAGAAGACCGTCGGCCGCGACTCCGGCGTCACCGTGATTGCGCGTCGCGACGGGACCGTCGAGAGCGTGGATGCGGAACGGATCGTGGTGCGCGCCGAGAAGCAGGCCAAGGATGCGCATGATCCCGGGGTCGACATCTACAACCTCATCAAGTACCAGCGCTCCAACCAGAACACCTGCATCAACCAGCGGCCCATCGTGGTGAAGGGCGAGAAGGTCAGGACCGGCGACGTGCTGGCGGACGGGCCCTCCACCGACATGGGCGAACTGGCGCTCGGGCGCAACGTGCTGGTCGCGTTCATGCCGTGGGGCGGCTACAACTTCGAAGACTCGATCCTCATTTCCGAGCGGGTGGTCAAGGAAGACCTCTTTACCTCGGTCCATATCGAGGAATTCGAATGCATCGCGCGGGATACCAAGCTCGGCCCCGAGGAAATCACCCGCGACATTCCCAACGTCGGCGAGGAGGCGCTCAAGGACCTCGACACCAGCGGCATCATCCGCATCGGGGCGGAGGTGCGGCCGGTCGATATCCTGGTCGGCAAGATCACGCCCAAGGGCGAGACCCAGCTTTCCCCGGAAGAAAAGCTGCTGCGCGCGATCTTCGGCGAAAAGGCGGGCGAGGTGCGCGACACCAGCCTGCGGGTTCCCCCGGGTGTGGTCGGTACGGTCATAGACGCGCGCGTGTTCTCGCGCCGCGGGGTTGCCAAGGACGATCGCACGCAGGAAATCGAAACGCTGGAAGCCGAGCGCTTCAAGCAGGATGAGGCCGAGGAAATCCGCATCATCCGGCAGGAGACCCTGCGCAAGCTGCGGCGCGCGCTGGTCGGCAAAAAGCTCGCCGCGCGGGTGCTGTCCGACGATCTGGAGAATCGCCATCAGCTGCTGGCCAAGGGCGACACGCTCGAAGCCGAGCAGCTCGAGGAGCTGTCGCCCGCGCTGTGGAACCAGCTGCGGGTCGAGAACGAAGGCGCGCAGGCCGAGGCCGCGCAGGCGATCGCGGCGATGAACGCCAACGTCGAGACCGTGCAGCAGCACTATGGCACCAAGGTCGAACGCCTGAAGGCGGGAGACGAACTGGCGCCCGGCGTGATCAAGATGATCAAGGTATTCGTCGCCATCAAGCATCGCCTTCAGGTCGGCGACAAGATGGCGGGGCGGCACGGCAACAAGGGCGTGCTCTCGCGAATTCTGCCCGAGGAAGACATGCCGCGGATGGCCGACGGGATCCCGGTCGATATCGTGCTCAACCCGCTCGGCGTCCCGTCGCGCATGAATGTGGGGCAGATTCTGGAAACCCACCTGGGATGGGCCGCGCGCGAGCTTGGCCGGCGCATCGAACAGGACCTGCGCAACAACGCGTCGGTGGCACAGCTCAAGCGCCATATCAAGGAAGCGTACCCGGATCGCGAGAGCCACGAGTTCGTCGACGCCCTGAGCGACGGCGACATCTACCGCTTCGCCGCCAAAGCGGCGGCCGGAGTACATACCGCCTCGCCGGTTTTTGATGGCGCCCGCGAGGAGGAAATTTTCCACATGCTCTCGCGGGCGGGGTTGCCCGAGCAGGGACAATGCACCCTGTACGACGGACGCACCGGGGTGCCGTTCGAGCAGCCGGTGACGGTGGGCGTCATGTATATGATGAAGCTGCATCACCTGGTCGAGGAAAAGATTCACGCCCGTTCCACCGGTCCCTACAGCCTGGTCACCCAGCAGCCGCTGGGCGGCAAGGCTCAGTTCGGCGGACAGCGGCTTGGAGAAATGGAAGTGTGGGCGCTCAAGGCATACGGCGCCGCCTTCACCCTGCAGGAGATGCTGACCGTCAAGTCGGATGACGTGGCGGGGCGGACCCGGATGTACGAAGCCATCGTTAAGGGCGAGAACACGCTGGAACCGGGGCTGCCGGAATCGTTCAACGTTATGGTCAAGGAGCTCCAGTCGTTGTGTCTCAACATGGAGCTGCTGGAAGAATCGGAGCGCGCCTAGGGCGCGAAGGCAACGGAGGCAGAGGGATGGAAGATCTCTTTGGTATTTTCGAGAAACCCAAGAATCCGCTTGCGTTCAACTCGATCCGAATATCGATCGCGTCGCCCGAAATGATCCGGTCGTGGTCGCACGGCGAAGTCAAAAAACCCGAGACCATCAACTACCGGACCTTCAAGCCGGAGCGCGACGGACTGTTCTGCGCGAAAATTTTCGGTCCCACCAAGGACTACGAATGTAACTGCGGCAAGTACAAGCGAATGCGCCACCGCGGGGTGGTCTGCGAAAAGTGCGGGGTCGAAGTAATTCAATCCAAGGTGCGGCGCGAACGCATGGGGCACATCGACCTGGCCGCACCGGTTGCCCACATCTGGTTTTTGCGCTCGCTGCCCTCGCGCATCGGCACCCTGCTCGACATGACCCTCAAGGAACTCGAGAAGGTGCTGTACTTCGAGTGCTACGTCGTCACCGATCCGGGTGAGACCCCGTTGCAGGTCAAGGAACTGCTCACCGAGCGCAAGTACCGCGAGGCGCGCGAGCAGTATGGCGACAGCTTCAAGGCGGACATGGGCGCCGAATCGATCCGCTCGCTGCTCTCCAAGCTCGAACTCGACAAACTCGCCGAGGAGCTGCGCGCCGAGATGAAGGCCACCAGCTCGGAGGCGCGCCGCAAGAAGGTCGCCAAACGTCTCAAGGTCGTCAACGCCTTCCGCGATTCCGGCAACCGGCCCGAGTGGATGATCCTGACCATCCTGCCGGTTATACCGCCCGACCTGCGGCCGCTGGTGCCGCTGGACGGCGGCAGGTTTGCGACCTCGGATCTGAACGATTTGTACCGGCGGGTGATCAACCGCAACAATCGTTTGAAGCGCCTGATCGAGCTCAACGCCCCCGACATCATCATCCGCAATGAGAAGCGGATGTTGCAGGAGGCGGTCGATGCGCTGTTCGACAACGGGCGGCGCGGGCGCGCGATCACCGGCCCCTCGAAGCGGCCGCTCAAGTCGCTGTCCGACATGCTCAAGGGCAAGTCGGGGCGGTTTAGGCAGAACCTGCTCGGCAAGCGCGTCGATTACTCGGGGCGTTCGGTCATCGTGGTCGGCCCCGAGCTGCGGCTCCATCAGTGCGGGCTGCCTAAAAAGATGGCGCTCGAGCTGTTCAAGCCGTTCATCTACAACAAGCTCGAAGAGAAGGGCTACGTCACGACCATCAAGAGCGCCAAGAAGATGGTCGAAAAAGAAGGCAAGGATGTCTGGGACATCCTGGACGAGGTGATCCGCGAGCACCCGGTGCTGCTCAACCGCGCGCCGACCCTGCATCGGCTGGGCATCCAGGCTTTCGAGCCGGTCCTCATCGAGGGCAAGGCGATTCAGCTGCATCCGCTGGTGTGCGTCGCGTACAACGCCGACTTCGATGGTGACCAGATGGCGGTCCATGTACCGCTGTCGATCGAGGCGCAGGTGGAGTCGCGCGCGCTGATGATGTCGACCAACAACATCCTGTCGCCGGCCTCCGGCCGTCCGATCATCGTGCCGACCCAGGACATGGTGCTGGGGCTCTACTACATGACCCGCGAGCGCCCGCTGGCGCAGGGCGAGGGCAAGTTCTTCGCGAGCCCGGGGGAAGTTCGCATTGCGTACGACCACGGCGGGATCGACCTGCACGCCCGCATCACGGTGCGGATGAAGGTCGTCGCCGATATGCCACCGGAGACCAACGGCCGCCCGGCCAAGGGCAAGAAACCCGCCGCGCAGCCTCAACTGCCGGTTTCCGAGCGGGTCGAAACCACGGTCGGCCGCGTACTTCTCTACGAGATCGTACCCCCCGAGGTTCCGTTCGCCGAGGTCAACAAGACGCTCAAGAAAAAGGAACTCAGCAACCTGATCGACGTGGTCTATCGGCGGGCCGGCAACAAGGCGACCGTCATCTTCGCCGACCGGCTTAAGGACGTGGGCTTCGAGTTCGCAACCCGCGCCGGAATTTCCATCTCGATCAAAGACATGGTCATTCCATCCAAGAAGGCGCAGCTGCTCGAGGAGGCCCGCAAGCAGGTCAGCGATATCCAAAAGCAGTACAACAACGGCGTCATCACCGACGGCGAGCGTTACAACAAGGTCGTCGACATCTGGGCCGAGGTCCAGGACGAAATCGGCGGCGCCGTCATCAAGGGTCTGTCGACCGAAGTGTACGGCAAGGACAAGGACGGCAAGGAGATATCCGGGCCTTCCTTCAACCCGATCTTCATCATGGCCGATTCGGGGGCGCGCGGCTCGGAGCAGCAGATTCGTCAGCTGGCCGGTCTGCGCGGATTGATGGCCAAGCCTTCGGGCGAAATCATCGAGACCCCGATTACCGCCAACTTTCGCGAAGGCCTGACCGTCGGCGAGTATTTCACCTCGACCCACGGCGCGCGCAAGGGTCTGGCCGACACCGCGCTCAAGACCGCCAACTCCGGCTACCTCACACGGCGGCTGGTCGACGTGGCGCAGGACTCGATCATCACCGAGGAAGACTGCGGAACGTTCGACGGCATCGAGATGACGCCGCTGGTCGAGGGCGGTGAAATCATCGAGGCGCTTGGCGACCGGGTGCTGGGACGGGTCGCACTGGAAGACGTCCTCGACCCCTTCACCAACGAAGTGGTGGTACGCGCCAACGACATGATCGACGAAGACCGGGTCAAGCACATCGAGGATGCGAGTATCGAGCGAATCAAGATTCGTTCGGTGCTGACCTGCCAGTCGCGCCGCGGCGTGTGCGTGCGCTGCTATGGGCGCGACCTGGGCCGCGGGCACCTGGTCGATCTCGGCGAAGCGATTGGAATCATCGCCGCCCAATCGATCGGGGAGCCGGGCACCCAGCTCACCATGCGCACCTTCCATATCGGCGGCACCGCCAGCCGGCGCGCCGAGCAGACTACGCTGGAGGCGCGCAACGAGGGCGTGGTCCGGTTGCACAACGTGAACACGGTGCCGGGCCGCGATGGCACCTTGATCGTGATGACCCGCCACGGCGAAGTAGTAATCGCCGCGCAGGTCAAGGGCGAAGACGGTCACGTTCGCGAGCGCGAACGCGAGCGTTATCCGCTGGTGTACGGCGCCAAGCTGCGCAAGGGCGAGGGCGACCACGTCAGGGCCGCGGAGCTGATTGCGGAGTGGGATCCGTATACCACGCCGATCATCACCGAGGTCGACGGCGCCGTGAAGTTCGGCGACATCCTCGAGGGCAAGACCATGGAGGAGCGGGTCGACGAGCGAACCGGCGCGCGCTCCAACGTGATCGTCGAGTTCAAGGATCTCGACGTACGTCCGCGCATATCGATCAAGGACGGCGGCGGCAAGACCGTCAAGATTCCCAACAGCAACCTGTATGCGCGCTACTTCCTGCCGGTCGGCGCCTACATCAACGTGACCGAAGGCATCGAGGTCAAGGCGGGCGACGTGATCGCCAAGATTCCGCGTGAATCCGCCAAGACCAAGGACATCACCGGCGGTCTGCCGCGGGTGGCCGAACTGTTCGAGGCCCGCAAGCCCAAGGAGTTCGCGGTCATCTCGGAAATCGACGGGCAGGTGTCATTCGGCAAGGACACCAAGGGCAAGCGCAAGCTGGTAGTCACGCCGGAAGTGGGCGAGCCGCGCGAGTACCTGATCCCGAAGGGCAAGCACATCGGGGTGCACGAGGGCGACATGATCAAGGCGGGTGAGCCGCTGATGGAGGGCTCCTCCAACCCGCACGACATTTTGACGATCCTCGGCGAGAAGGCGCTGGCCAAGTACCTGGTGGACGAAATCCAGGAGATCTACCGGTTGCAGGGCGTGCGCATCAACGACAAGCACATCGAGGCGATCGTTCGCCAGATGCTCAGGCGGGTTCGAATCAAGGAGGTCGGGGACACCGATTTTCTGGTTGGCGACCAGATCGAGAAATGGCGTTTCGACGAGGAAAACACCCGGGTGCTCGAGAAGGGCGGCGAACCCGCAATCGCGGAGCCGCTGTTGCTCGGGATCACCAAGGCCTCGCTGTCGACCGAAAGCTTCATCTCGGCCGCGTCGTTCCAGGAGACCACCCGAGTGCTCACCGAGGCGGCGATCAATGGCAAGGTCGACCGGCTCATCGGGCTCAAGGAAAACGTCATTATGGGCCGGCTGATTCCGGCCGGGACCGGGCTTCCCTCCTACAACCGCATGGAAGTTAAAGTGGAGGGGGGTGGCGAGACCGAAGAGCTGGCCAAAACCGAGCTGGAGGGGGCCGCGGCTCCGGCCGGAGATTGACACGCGTGTTCGGCGCGCGTAAATAATTATATTTCCCCCAAGGGCATGTCCGCCCTTGGGGGGTTTGTTTGAGCACCGCGTTTCCTGCCTGACGCAAACCCGGGAAAAACTGCGGGCGCAGCGTGCTGCGCAAGTTTTCCGGGTGACCGCGCAGGGCAGACGAGCGCGGTGTTGATGGATTGAAGAGAGTAACCAACGGAGCTGACTTTGCCCTCGATCAATCAGCTGATCCGCCAGGCGCGCATCAAGAAGCGTTTCAAGGTCAAGGCACGCGCGCTGCAGGGCTCGCCGCAAAAGCGCGGTGTGTGTACCCAGGTGAAGACCACTACGCCCAAGAAACCGAACTCCGCGCTGCGTAAGGTTGCGCGGGTGCGTCTTTCCAACGGAATCGAGGTCAATACCTACATTCCGGGCGTTGGCCACAACCTCCAGGAACACTCCGTGGTGCTTATTCGGGGGGGCCGCGTGCGCGACCTGCCCGGGGTTCGCTACCACGTTATCCGCGGAACCCTCGATTCGATCGGTGTGCAGGAACGACGCAAGGGCCGCTCCAAGTACGGATCAAAAAAGCCGAAGTAACGATTATGTCGCGCAAGGGACAAGCACGGGTCCGCGAAGTAACGCCCGATCCCAAATTCCACGACCACACGGTCGCCAAGTTTGTGAACGTGGTGATGGAACGCGGCAAGAAGTCGCGTGCCGAGGGCATTCTCTACGGTGCGCTCGACCTGGTTGCCGATCGCGCCAAGGAAGACGGCCTTGCGGTGTTCAAGAAGGCGCTCGACAACGTGCGACCTTCCGTGGAAGTGCGTTCCCGCCGCGTGGGTGGCGCCAACTACCAGGTGCCGATCGAAGTGCGGCCGGTGCGGCGCAACTCGCTGGCGATGCGCTGGCTGGTGACGGCCGCGCGGGCGCGCGGCGAGAAGTCGATGGAAGAGCGCCTGGCTGCGGAAATCCTGGAAGCTGCCGCCAATCGCGGCGGCGCGGTCAAAAAACGCGAAGATACCCACCGGATGGCGGATGCCAACCGGGCATTCGCACACTACCGCTGGTAAGCAACGAGTTTTGAGTACATGGCTCGTACTACACCAATAGAACGGGTGCGCAATATCGGCATCATGGCGCACATCGATGCCGGCAAGACGACCACCACCGAGCGGGTGCTGTTTTACACCGGCATCAACTACAAGATCGGCGAGGTGCACGAGGGCACCGCGACGATGGACTGGATGGTGCAGGAGCAGGAGCGCGGCATCACCATCACCTCGGCGGCCACCACCTGCTTCTGGCACGATTGCCGCATCAACATCATCGACACCCCCGGCCACGTCGATTTCACCATCGAAGTGGAGCGCTCACTGCGGGTCCTGGACGGCGCGGTGGCGGTGTTCTGCGCAGTCGGCGGGGTCGAGCCGCAATCCGAGACCGTGTGGCGGCAAGCCGATAAATACCGCGTTCCGCGCATCGCGTTCATCAACAAGATGGATCGGGTGGGAGCCGAGTTCGAGCGCGTGGTGGAAGAGATGCGCGAGAAGCTCAAGGCGACCCCGCTGTTGCTGCAGCTTCCGATCGGCGCGGAGGACAAGTTCACCGGGGTGGTCGATCTTATCGACCAGAAAGCCCTCATCTGGGACGAGGACCGGCTCGGTGCGAACTTCAGGGTCGAGGAAATTCCCGCGGAACTTAAGGAACAGGCCGCCGGTTATCGCGACAAGCTCGTCGAGATACTGGCCGACCACGACGAGCACCTGATGGAGCTCTACCTGGAAGGCAAGACCCCCGAGCCGGAGAGGATCCGCGCGGCAATCCGTGCCGCGACCTTGAAGATGGCGATCACGCCGGTGCTGCTCGGCTCCGCGTTTCGCAACAAGGGCGTGCAGCCGATGCTCGACGCGGTGGTGGAGTACCTGCCTTCCCCCGCCGATCTGCCGCCGGTCAAGGGGGTGGTGGACGGCAAGGAACAAGAGCGACCACCCCAGGACAAGGCGCCGTTCAGCGCGCTCGCCTTCAAGATCATGACCGACCAGTTCATCGGCACGCTCACGTTCATTCGCGTGTACTCGGGCAAGCTCGAAAGCGGCGCCTCGGTGCTGAACTCCACCCGCGGCCGCCGCGAACGAATCGGGCGATTGGTCAAGATGCATGCGAACAAGCGCGAGGAAATCTCGGAGGTATACGCGGGCGACATCTGCGCGGTGGGTCTGCGTGACACCAACACCGGCGACACGCTATCCGATCCGGCCCATCCGATCGTGCTTGAATCGATCGAGTTTCCGGAACCGGTAATCCAGATCGCTATAGAACCCAAGACCAAGGCCGACCAGGAGAAGCTCTCGGAAGCGCTCCAGAAACTCGCCAAGGAAGACCCCTCGTTCCGGGTCAGCGTGAACAAGGAAACCGCCCAAACGCTGATCGCGGGGATGGGCGAGCTGCATCTGGAAATTATCGTCGACCGCATGCTCCGTGAATTCAAAGTCGACGCCAACGTGGGCAAGCCGCAAGTCGCCTACCGCGAGACCATCCGGCGCGCGTCGGAAGCGGAGGGCCGTTTCGTGCGCCAGACCGGCGGTCACGGCCAGTTCGGGGTCGTCGACCTGCGCATCGAGCCGCTGGAAAAGGGCGGCGGATTCGAGTTCGTCGACGGCACCAAGGGTGGTTCGATTCCGCGCAACTTCATCCCCTCGGTCGAGGACGGAGTCAAAGAGGCGATGGAGAACGGCATGCTGGCCGGGTACCCGATGGTCGACATCCGCGCGACCGTAACCGACGGCAAGTACCACGAGGTCGATTCCTCGGAAATCGCCTTTCGCATCGCCGGCGCGATGGCCTTCAAGGAGGCCTGCGAAAAAGCCTCTCCGGTGTTGCTGGAACCGGTCATGGATGTGGAAGTAGTGACCCCGCAGGAATTCATGGGCGACGTGATCGGGGATCTGAACTCGCGGCGCGGCAAGATTCTGGACATGGAAGGGCGCGCCGGCGCGCAGGTGATCGAGGCTCGCGTTCCCCTCGCCAACATGTTCGGATATGCCACGCGCCTGCGCTCGATGACCCAGGGGCGCGCCAACTACACGATGCAATTCGGAGTGTACGAACCGGTTCCGCAGAATATTTTTGAAGAACTAACCGCGCGCAGCGGCGAGAACGATCAGCCGCGCGCCTAGCAATTGACAAGGAGAGCTACCGACTCAATTCGGAGGTAAGACCATGGGCAAGGCGAAATTCGAACGGACCAAGCCGCATGCGAACGTCGGCACGATCGGACATATCGACCACGGCAAGACCACGCTGACCGCGGCGATGACCATGGTGCTGTCGAAGAAATTCGGCGGCGAGGCCAAGGCCTACGACCAGATCGACAATGCGCCCGAGGAAAAAGCGCGCGGCATCACCATCAATACCGCGCACGTCGAGTACGAGACCTCGAAGCGCCACTATGCGCACGTCGACTGCCCGGGCCACGCCGACTATGTGAAGAACATGATCACCGGCGCCGCGCAGATGGACGGCGCGATCCTGGTGGTGTCCGCCGCCGACGGCCCGATGCCGCAGACTCGCGAGCACATCCTGCTCATGCGTCAGGTCGGCGTGCCTCGCATCATCGTCTTCCTTAATAAGTATTAAGGAAG
>JAFAHS010000038.1 GCA_019237115.1 Deltaproteobacteria bacterium | reverse complement strand
AGTTCACGCACAGCAAGTTCGCGCATCGTTCCTCTCCGTTGCTAAGGATGAATGCATCTCGTGCCTAAGACAGAAGTGCAAGCCGTCTTTACTCACACGGACTCGAACAGACGACAGTGGAATACTGTGCGCATCCGCGGACGATTTTCAATGGAACATTTGTTCTAAGCTCGCGAATACCACGGCGGGATCACGATGAAACTTCAGAATCCTTGAGGCGACCGAGAGCTGCGGTACGCGATCTAACCCGCAGTTTTCTGAATATCCCGTGCAGCTGGTTGCGGACAGTTGCATCGCTCTTACCGAGAATCGTCGCTATCTCTGGAGTTGACCCGGTTTCGTGGACACCTCAACGTTGGATTTCGGAGGGTTCACGATGGCAGACAAATCTATCCGGTACACACCGGAGTTCAGACGCCAGATGGTCGATCTGGTACGTAGCGGCCGCACCCCCGCGGCGCTGCACCGGGAGTTCGGGCCTTCGGCCTGGACGATTGGTTTATGGGTCAAGCAGGCCGCGCGGGATGCCGGCAAGGGTGATGGCGGGCTGACGACGGCGGAACGCGAGGAGCTCAACCGTCTGCGGCGTGAGAACAAGAAGCTCAAGGAGGAGCGCGAGATCCTGTCAAAAGCCGCGGCCTGGTTCGCCACCGAGAGCGGTCCCTCGAAGCGCTCTTCGGGTTCGTGAAGGTGAACCAGGCCACCCATCCGGTGGGGATGATGTGCCGGCTGCTTGGGGTCTCGAGGAGTGGTTACTACGCTTGGCTTGATCGGCCGATGTGCGCCCGCAAGAGAGAGGATCTGGCGCTCACGGGGAAGATCGCCGCGATTCATCGATTCTCGCGCGAGACTTACGGCGCACCGATGGTTCACGCCGAGCTCGCCGACGCGCATGACATTCATGTGGGCTGCAAGCGCGTGGCACGGCTGATGCGCGCAGCGGGGCTCAGGGGCGCGACGCTGCGCAAGTTCGTGGTCACCACGGAGCGCGGCGCGCAGGCTTCTCCTGTGGCGGATCTGGTCGAGCGGCGCTTCTACGCCGAGCGGCCCAACCGGCTGTGGGTGGCGGACGCGACTTACATTCCGACCTGGAGCGGCTTTCTGTACCTGGCGGTCGTGCTCGATGTGTTCTCGCGCAAGGTGGTCGGCTGGGCAATGGAGACGACGCTGCGCACCGAGCTGATGCTGGCGGCGATCGAGATGGCGATCACGATGCGTCAACCGAGAACCGGCCTGATTCACCATTCCGATCACGGATCGCAATACACCAGCTATGCCTTCGGCAAGCGCTGTCAGGAAGCCGGTGTCATGCCGTCCATGGGCACCGTGGGGGATGCGTACGACAACGCGATGGCGGAGAGCTTCTTCGCGACTCTCGAGCGCGAAGTGCTCAGCCGCCGGCGCTTCAAGAGCCAGGCGGAAGCAAAGATGGCGCTGTTTGATTGGCTGGAGGGTTGGTACAACCCGCATCGCAGGCACTCCGCGCTCGGGCGCCGCTCTCCTGTGAACTTCGAGCGCCTGGTGCTCGCACGTGACGTGGCGTGAAGATGATTGAAGCGCGTTGCCAGTTGCTTTCCGGGGGTAGCGAGGTAGCGGGTACTGCCGTGATCGCCGCTCCTGGGGCTTCCTATGCGGCCGCTTTTTCACAGCTCATGAAGAATGCGGAGCTTCTGCCGCCTTCGGCGGCAGACTGCCCTGCTGGTAAGATCGATGAATATCGAGAAGACGAGAGTTCGGAACTGAGACGACAACCTGTCCACCGAAACGGGTCAACTCCAGTCCGATAGTCGTATTCGCCAGGGCCGATCTGAGTCCATGTGTTGGTCTCGAGGAAAATATCGTTGCGACCGTCGCCATTAAAGTCGAGGTAGCGATTGGCGCTCGGGTGTCCCGAGGCAGCGCTGAGAGTCTGGTACTTGTTGCCCGTTGCGAACGAGCTGTTGAAGTAATAAGGGGTGCCGAAACTGACCGTGCCTCCCGAGCTTGTGTTCTGAACCGTCACCATCTGGGTGGTGAGTCCAAAGAGACCGACTAAATCCGGGAGCCCATCGCCGGTGATATCCGTGAGGACATATTGGTAGCTCGCTTGGACTGTGACACCCGTGCTCACGCCGGAAATGGAGTTGACCCGGTTTCGTGGACACCTCAACGTTGGATTTCGGAGGGTTCACGATGG
>JAFAHS010000143.1 GCA_019237115.1 Deltaproteobacteria bacterium | reverse complement strand
CTGATGCTTTTGAGCTCTCCAAAATCGACTCAGAAAGCACAGAAAGGGTACACTTTGCCCCTAGATTGCCCCTTCTAGGGGCGATCGATCGAAAAAACCCTTCGATTTACAAGGAAAAATTGGTGGAGCAGAAGGGATTTGAACCCTCGACCCCCACGTTGCGAACGTGGTGCTCTCCCAGCTGAGCTACTGCCCCACCGCAGGCGAGACGGGAATTATTGCCCGAATCGCCGCTTCAGGAAAGCGCCGGAGAAGTCGCCACCGGGCGCGTGACCGCCCGCGACTTGGCAGGAAGGGCGGCGCGCCGCAGTAGGGGTTACGTAATCGATCTCAAGTATCCGCGCAGGCGCAGCAGGATGTCGGCGACCAACCACACCCCTGGTGCCGTTCATGCGTGCAAGTCCGGCGTTCAGCTTTGCCGTTCGCGCGCTTCCTGTGCCGACTTGCATGATATGCAGAAGGTGGTGACCGGGCGTGCTTTTAGTCGCTCGATCCCGATGTCGCCGCCGCACTCCTCGCAGCGCCCGTAGCTGCCTTCATCGATGCGCGCGACCGCTTCCTCGATCTTGCTGAGCAACTTGCGCTCGCGATCACGCAGGCGCAGCAAAAAATTGCGATCGCTCTCCAGCGAGGCACGATCGGTGGGGTCGGCGTACCCGTCCTCGGTCCCGTTATTCATCTCGCCGACGGCGCGATCCGCTTCGCTCAGAATTTCCTGTTTTCGGTCTTCCAGAATTTTGCGGAATAGTTTGAGGTCTCGTTGCCTCATTACTTTAGTCTCGGAGCTGAGCCGAGTTTTTGATTCTATCGGCGTCCTGATACCATGTAAAGCTCGCAGTCATGAAAACCGCGTATCTCGATGCGTTCTCGGGCCTCGCCGGCGACATGATGGTCGGCGCGCTGATCGATTGCGAACTGGACTTCGCCAGCCTGACCCGCGCCCTGGCCTCGCTGCCCCTGACCGGCTATCGCCTCGCGCAGAACCGTCGCGTGCTGAGCGGAATCTCCGCGGTGAAATTCGAGGTCGATGTCAGCGAACCCCAGCCAGAGCGGCACCTGGGTGAAATCGCCGCGATGATCGACCAGGCCGACGCGCTTTCACAAACGGTCAAGCGCCGCGCGAAAGCAGTGTTCGAGGTGCTGGCCGAGGCGGAAGGCAAGATTCATAACACCCCGCCCGGCGACGTGCACTTCCATGAAGTCGGCGCGGTCGACTCGATCATCGACGTAGTCGGCGTCGCGTGGGCACTCGACGCACTGGAGATCGGAGAGGTCCTGGTTTCCCCGCTGCCCGGCGGGCGGGGCTTCGCGCGCTCGCAGCATGGAATCATTCCGGTGCCCGCACCGGCGACCGCCCAGTTGCTGGCCGGCTTTCCCCTGCGCCTGGGCGATGGCGCCGCCGAGATGGTCACTCCCACCGGTGCCGCGGTCCTCAAGGCGCTTGCCCGCCCGGCTGCGGTGCCGCTGTCCTTCGAAATCGAACGGGTCGGCTATGGCGCCGGTTCGCGAACGCTTGAAGACCGACCAAACGTTCTACGCGTTATGATCGGCCATCAGCAGTCCGGATTCGATGCCGACGAGATGATCGAAATCCAGGCCAACATCGATGACCTCAACCCCCAGGTCTATGATCATGTGGTGGAACGCTTGTTCGCGGCCGCGGCACGCGACGTAACGCTGACCCCGACCATGATGAAGAAGGGGCGGCCAGGGGTGGTGCTTGGGGTGCTGGCGGAAGCGCAGCACCGCGACGTCCTGGCGCGGATTATCTTCGCCGAGACTTCGACTATCGGACTGCGGTTTCACCCGGTGTCGCGTCTCAAGTTGCCACGCGAGATCCATGAAATTGAAACCTCCTTCGGCAAGATTCGGGTCAAGGTCTCGCGCACTCATCGGGACGACCACAGTCATCATGCGGATGGGGATCGCGCTTCCCAGCTCTCGCCCGAGTATGATGATTGCAGGCGGGCAGCCTTGGAGCATGGCGTCCCGCTGCGAATCGTTATGGAAGAGGCGCGTGAAGCCGCCCGCAGGCATCTGAGTTGAGATGACCTCCGAGCGGTTGCACATCAACGAAATCTTCTACAGCATCCAGGGCGAATCGACTCATGCGGGGCGCCCGTGCGTGTTCGTGCGCCTGACCGGATGCAACCTGCGCTGTCGCTGGTGTGACACCGAGTACGCCTTCTACCAAGGCCGCAAACTGACCGTCGCAGAGGTTGCGGCGATCGTCACCGGCCACCAGTGCAATCTGGTCGAAATAACCGGTGGTGAACCGCTCCTCCAGGAAGGTATCTATCCGTTAAGCGATGCCCTCCTCAAATCGCAACACACGGTGATGGTCGAGACCTCGGGTGCCGTCGATGTGAGCCGGCTCGACTCTCGCATCATCAAAATCATGGACCTCAAATGCCCGGGCAGCGGGGAATGCGATCGCAATCTGTGGAGCAACCTCGGGCATCTGAGCGCGCGGGACGAAGTCAAGTTCGTGCTGGCCGATCGCGCGGACTATGAATGGGCGCGCGACACGATTCGCGCACGCAACCTCGACGGCCGCGTGAACGCCATCCTGATGAGCCCGGTGTTCGGAGCGCTGGACCCCGCGGAACTCGCCAAATGGATTCTGGAAGATCGTATTCCCGTGCGTCTGCAAATCCAGATTCACAAACACATCTGGCCGCCCGACACCCGCGGCGTTTGAAGCAACGCGAACCCCCAAAATCCGGCAGACCCGGTGCATTGCGCGCTTTGCCTTGACCGCCGGTGCGATTCGACTACGCTTGAGCGCGATGGCCGCACCCCTGATAAGCGACGTGTTGCCCGATCTGCTCGAGGAGATGGTGTATCTCGCAAAGCAGGCCGGGGCTGATCCGCTCGAGAGTCAGCTGCGCGCGCTGAAGATAGAATCGATTTGCGACTGCGGCGACGAAAATTGTGCCAGCTTCGCAACCGCTCCGGTGGTCAAGGTCGCCAACTTCGTGGAGCTGCAATCGATGGAAGGCCAGCTCATTATTGATCTGAATGCCGAAGACCAGGTGTGCTTTATCGAGGTGCTCGGCCGCCCGGATGTAAAGTATCTACTTGAAGAGTACTACGATTCGGAGCCGTCCTGAGGTTGCGCCGCGAGCTTTTTGCGGGACCCGCGGAACTCTGCGATCTCCGGCTTTCCGCAACCCGGTGCCCTCCAGGGGAGCGACCAACAACTTCCTCCACTTAACGGCGATCGAGCCAGATTTTTGCGACGGTCGCGACTATTGATTCTCTTGCTCGGACGAATCTGAATCGTTGCTCTCGTTGTTGTTGTTCTGGTCCGAATCCGTGCTGCCACCGGAATCGTCCTGCTCCGGTCGCGCGCTGGAGTTTTCATCACGGGAATCGTCGGAACCCTGTGAGGTCGCATTCTGATCGTCGCCCTGCGGCTGCTGACCGTAGGCAGGATTGTCCCGGGGTTGAGAAGATTGAGCGCGAGCGCAGTTGGCAGCCAACGCGATTACCAGTCCGACGATCGCCAGCCCTCTGAATAGCAGAGACGCACGATGCATTTTCCAAACTCCTGTCAGAAACTCGATAACCTCGGGGACCCTCACCGCGCCGAACGGCAACAGACCCGCTAGCCGACCGCGCGCCGCTTGCTTTGCACGCGGAACTGCTCGACAAAGGTCCGCACTTCCGCGGCG
>JAFAHS010000140.1 GCA_019237115.1 Deltaproteobacteria bacterium | reverse complement strand
TCGCCGTAAAGACCACAATTGCATTTCGGGATCGGTTGATCGTCTTGCAATAAATCTTGCAGAGAAATTCGAATATGGCCCAACTCACCTGCCATGCCACAAGAGCCGCGAATGACGCGACCGTTGTCGACAACGCCGCCGCCGAGGCCGGTACCGACGATTGCCGACACCGACGAGTGCCGCATCGAATCTTGGCCGAAGAAGCACTGATGGGCGTAGAGAGCGGCGGCATTGGCGTCGTTGTTGTAGACCACCGGTCGTTTGGAAAAATCTTCGACCGCGGTCCGGATATCAAACCCGCACCATTCTTTGCCGGAAAAATTCGTGCTTCCTTTGGAAGAGATGACCCCGTTGGCGCTGGCCGGCCCAGGCGTGTCGAGGCCAATCACGCGCACCGACTCCCAATGCACTCCTGCATCGCCGATGGCGAGTTCAATTGCCTTCGCCATTGCTTCAATCGCCGCTTCAGGGCCCTCTAATACTCGGCTCGGTGTTTCTACCATCCGGTTATTGAGAAAAACCCCTTTGGAATCCAGGAGAGTCGCGTTCGTCTTGGTGCCCCCAACATCGAGTCCGGCGACAATGGGAGGAGTAGTCACAGCTCTAAGGATATTAGAATTGATTGCCTGTGTCTATCCTGCAGGAGCACGTCTGCTTCTTAGTAGCAATTCTTAAGCGGTTTGCTATTTGCTATTCGGCCAAGCGCTTCACCGCAGCCGCTGGCGAATCGCCTCGCAGACAGTCTCCAGCACCTTCACACGAGCATACCATTTGCAGTTGGATTCCACGATCGTCCACGGCGCGTAAGGCGTACTTGTCCGATACAACATCTCCTCAACCGCATCTCGATACTGGTCCAGCTTTGCCCGATTTCGCCAGTCCTCGTCCGTGATCTTCCACTGCTTATGGACATCTTCCTGCCGCTCCCGAAACCGCCGCAGCTGTTCATCGGGATCGATGTGCAGCCAGAACTTGAGCAGGACCGTTCCGAAATGCACCAGCTGTTGTTCCATTGCGTTTATTTCTCGATACGCCCGCCGCCACTGCTCCTCAGTGCAAAACCCCTCAACTCGCTCAACCAGCACACGACCGTACCATGTCCGATCGAAAATCGCGATGTGCCCAGCCTTGGGCAACTGCGCCCAGAACCGCCAGAGATAATGGTGTGCCTTCTCGATGTCATTCGGGGCGGCGATCGGTACTACCTCGTATCCCCGCGGATCCAGGTTCTGGGTTAACCGGCGAATATTGCCCCCTTTACCGGCGGCGTCCCAGCCCTCATACGCGATGACCACGGGCATACGCTGCCGGTAGATCTGGTGCTCGAGCTCGCGAAGCCTGGTCTGAGCCTCCTTCAGCCGCTCAGCGTACTCTTCGGCAGTTAACGACAAAGACACATCGACATGATCCAGCGCTGTCGTTTTGAACGCATTGATCGGCGGAACCGGCTGAATCGGCGACGCCCGCGGTTCGTCGGCCTTTCGACCGGCAAACGCGACGCCCCGCTCCAGCGCATCGATCACGGTTGCGAAAACCTTCAGAGTCGCGAATCGCCGGTCGTGAGCTTCGACTACGGTCCAAGGGGCGTATTCGGTGTCAGTCTCGGTTAACATGTCTTCTGCAGCTGCTAGGTACTCGCCATATTGCTGATTCTGCCGCAGGTCGGCTTCCGTCACCCGCCAGGCGGTCGCGGCGTTTTCACGCAGAGCACCAAAGCGCTGTTTCTGTTCGTGCTTGGAGATGTGGAGGAAGCACTTAACAATCACTACTCCGTCGTCGGTCAGTTGCCGCTCGAATGACCGGATGTCTTCAAAGGCCTGGTGGAGTTGTTTCCCTTTGACGTGTCCTTCCACCCGGCCAGTCACGACCCGGCGATTCCAACTCCGGTCAAAGATGGCCAATCGCCCCCGCGTTGGTGTGCGTTTCCAGAACCGCCACAGGAACGGATAAAACCTTTCCTCCTCCGTTGGCCCGCTCGCGCTGTAGACTGTGAAACCCCGCGGATCAAGCGGCAGAATTAACTGGTTGATCAATGTGCCTTTGCCGGATGCACTCCAGCCCTCGAACACGACAATGACAGGGATGCCCAGCGCCTTAACTTGCCGCTGCAGGTCGGCCAACTTCAGTTCCGCATCACCTTTGAGCCGCTTATACTCGGCCTTGGCGACCTCCCGCGATAGATCGACGTTCTTGAGCATAACCCACTGGGTTCACTTCACATCAGGATACCATGTCCGTCCTTGCCTCCACAGATAAATACAAATCGAAACGTCGATTCCCACACCTCTGCCTCGGCTATCTGCGATTGCGATGCGCCGGAACTCTGCCACCGAACGCAAGGTGAGCTCGATTGCAGAAACATCGAGTGCAACGGCATGCGATGACAGCTTCGCGATCACCATTCGATGCTCGATGTCTACAAATAGATGCTGCCCATGTATGCCCAGCGCGAAGAGTATTTGGGGAGCGGCGTCGATAATGTACCAGCCGCTGTGGTAACGCATCTTCCATCTGCGGAATGCTTGCGCGAATTCTCCGTCCGCCCAAGCGTCAGCGTCACCGTTTTTCATAACGTCATCTATCCATGTTCTTGGAACGATCGATCTCGTGTGCGTCTGCGCGTCGATGAGGAGTTGCCCGACGTGGGCGAAGTCATGCAGCGTCGCGCACAGCCCGCCAGCTGTTCGTGGCGAACCCTGGCAATCGAGCGTAACGAATGCAGATTTCTCCGCGCCCATTGCCGCCCATAGGTGCGAACTTAGGCAGTCTGCAAACGATCGGTCGGTCGCACGCTCGATAACCCAGCCAAGCAGATCAGTGTTCGCGGAAAGATAACGAAACGGACCGCCATTCGAGCTTGTACGAGATGGCAGTGTACGGAAAAAGTCATGCAATCCGAGCGGCGTTGCATCTGGCGGAACCGGGTTCCAGTTCACCGCGGTTGAGTATCGACTCAAATCAACTTCGTCCAGATGCGGCTCAACCTGCATGTCCAAAAGATCACGCGCCGTGGCGTTAGCATAGGCGGTGTGCGCGATCTCCGGTACATAGTGCGACAGCGGTAAACTGGCGTCGAGCAACTGCTTATCGGCCAGCACCCTGCATAGCAAGCCGACGATCGACTTGGTTGCTGACATCAGGATGTGCCGCGTATCCGAGGTCATTCCTTCGTCGGTCCATTCGCACTCGTTGATGCCGTCCTTTAACACGATCAGGCCGTTGGTTTGGGTTCGACTTAAAAATGTATCGAGTGTTAGCATTTCTCCATCCGAGGACTTGAGCCGAAAATCGCTGAATCTTCTCCTGTTGGCCGCCCCCAGCGGCAAAGGGTGCGCGTGTGCAGCGCCGGTTGCAATGTACGTTCGATCGCCACCGCCGAGCTGAATCTTTCGCTGTTTTCGTTCTCAAATTTCGGAGATCGAAACCCATTTGATAGTCAGGAACTAAGGCGCAGTCTCCATCGAGCCCGTCAATCGAGTCGCTTCAGGCCAAGAGAATTGAGCCGGC
>JAFAHS010000126.1 GCA_019237115.1 Deltaproteobacteria bacterium | reverse complement strand
TCGAGGCCCATCGCCGGCATCAGCGCGCCCGGCTTCATAACATTGGGATCGGCCACCCATATGCGCAAGTGATCGCGAGTGTTCATCGCGACGCCGGACCCGATGGTCTCGCGTGCCATCAGGTGCGTAAGGTCGGGGCCGAAGCGTCCGTCCGCCGCCGTACCTTCGACGGTATGACAATTGACGCCGGCTGTAGACTCGAATACTTGCCGGCCGCGCGCGACCGTCGGATCGGCCTTTGGCGGCTGCTTTTGCGTCGCGACCCAGTTATCGAAGTCAGTGCGCGACTCTACCACCACCCGAAGCAGCATCATCGCATGCTCAGTGCCGCAAAACTCGGCACACTGACCGAGGTAGGTTCCGGGAACCTGTGGATCTATCCACATCGTGTTCTTCTTATTGGGAATTACGTCGGTCTTGCCGGCCAAGCGAGGAACCCAGAAGCTGTGCGCGACGTCGGCGGACTCGAGGTCGAGAAAGATAGGCGTTGGAGTGGCGAGATCGCTCACCGGCACGTGCAGCTCGTTCGCGGTCACAATGCCGAGAACCGGGTAACGGAATTCCCACCACCATTGGTGCCCGATCACGCGCACGCTCAGAGCACCGGGCGGCCGCGGCCGAGCTTGGACGCTATAGACGACACGAACAGTTGTCAGTAGCAGGACGAATACAATGAGGATGGGGACCGTCGTCCATGCGAATTCAATCGGGTTGCTGCCGTAGACCTGCGGAGGTTCGCGGCCGTCATCGCCGGAGCGGATGCGAAATCGCACGATGCTGTAGGTCAGCAGGCCCCCCACAATCAGAAAAATTACTGCCGTGATCGAGAGAACAAAGAACGCGACGGTATTGATCTCTTGAGCTGGGGTGGAAACCGCCTGGAATACGCTGCTCGGAGGAATGTTCGCGTTTGAAGCCCCCATACCCCAGTCGTTGGCAAACGCCGCCACGCGAGTAGTGCCGAGGATGACAATCGTCAAGAACCAGCGCTGTACGCAACGGAGCAAGATCTTCGCAGCCTCCAGAAATTTCCCAAGTCAGGGTCAGGCCATCAGCTCTTCCTCCACCTGGCGCTGCCAAGGTGTGCTTTGTGAGCCTCCGGGTGCTTGGGACTCAGTTGTAGGGATGCCAGCGTCTCGTGCTCAGCCTGCGCTAGCATCCCGATTCGCTCATCAAGGCGGGCGAGTTCAAAGTGGGCTTCGAAATGATCACCACCAAGCCGAACCGCGAGTCTCATGCTCTCGACCGCGGCGTCTGTGTCTCCGCCTTCAACCTGAGCCAGCCCCTTGTTCAGGAACAAATCCCAGCTCCTTAATCCAAGAGCTTCGGCGCGCTGGTATTCTCTGATCTCCGCAGCTCTGTCTCCAACCATTCCGCGCGCAAAGCCCAGATGATAGTGAGCAATCGCGTTGTCCGGATGCCGGCGCACGACTTCGACATGGCGGCTAATGGCCTCTGAGTAGTCTTCGATACCCAGGGAATATTCTGCGTCAACATCGCATACCTGCGCAGCGCCCGCACCCGCGACCGAACTCGTTCCGATCGTGGGTGACAGCAGCAAGAATGCGGTTATCCCTGCCAGTGCTCGGACCTCAAGGTTTCGAACCCCCGGTTACCTGCTGATCGACTGTGTTCTCGGTCGAGGCCGCAGTTCTATTGGTCGATGGTCTAACGCCCCTTAGTCCATCCAACCATCGTCCAATTGCACCTGTTCGTGTTCGCATCTAAACTCCGAGCGGAGACTTTTCCGCAATCCGCGGACACGTCTGGGACGCGCGCGTCATTCGACGGGTCCGCGGGGCGGGCAACAAGAAGCACGACGGATCGGTGGAATCTTAACCAAACCTAAGCGAGGGGCATCTTCGAAGCAGGCCCAGGCGGCCCGCTGAGCAAAACAACCATGTACCCACACTCACCCTTGGCGCGGCAGGACCGCAGTGCGAACCTGGTCGGCGAGCGCGGGCTCACGCTGGTCGGAGCAAAACGGACCCACCCAAGACTGGCGTTGCATGTCGACGGACTGAGCAAGTTTTACGGTGCGCGCCACGCCGTAACAGGCGTAAGTTTCGACGTCCATCACGGCGAGATCTTCGGCTTGCTCGGGCTCAATGGTGCGGGCAAGACCACCCTGATTTCGATGTTGGCTGCAGAACTGCGTCCTTCGACCGGCGACGCGGTGCTGTCAGGGCTCAGCATTCGCGATCAGTGTCGCGCAGTTCGGCGGATGATAGGCGTTGCGCCGCAGCAGATGGCGGTCTACCCCACGCTTACAGCGGTCGAAAATCTTCGCTTCTTCGGGCGCATCTCCGGTGTACGTCGAGCAGAACTCGCTGGCCGCGTCGAGGAATTGCTCCACTTCACCGGGTTGCAAGACCGCCGCAACGATCGCGTTGCGACCTACTCGGGCGGCATGCAGCGCCGTCTGAATCTGGCGGTCGCGCTGGTGCATCGGCCCAGACTCATTTTACTGGATGAGCCTACCGCAGGTGTCGATCCGCGATCGCGCGAGGAAATCCTGAAGATGGTGCGCCGGCTTCGCGATGATGGCAACGCCATTCTGTATACCACCCACTACTTGACGGAAGCGGAGGGGTTGTGCGATCGCGTGGGTATACTCAATCAGGGCACGCTGGTGGCGGTTGGGAGCCTCGAGGCGCTCTTCGCAGACCTCGAGCCTTCGGAGGTTATCGAGTTGAGCGGGCTTGAGGGTCGAATCGATCTCGCCCCGATTCGTGCGGTGGGTGGAATATGCCGCGTCGTGCGTGGTAGGGGTCTGGTGCGGCTGTACGTCAAACGCGCCGCTGACCTTATCGGGCCGCTGCAGAAAATCATCATGCGTGACAGGTCCGTACGCCTCAAGGTTACTGCTCTCAGCCTCGAGGACCTTTTTGTTCACTTGACCGGCTCGGGGATTCAGGAGTGATGCGAAATTCGTCGATCGTCTTGGCGGTCCGGCTTCTGCTTGTCGCGCCCGCAGACGCTACGACTCCGCTCGATTACACTCCCAGTTGGTGACAGTTGTTCAGACGACTAGGTGTAATTTAGGCATGATGCTTGCGCTTCGCCCACGGCGCGCGGAACTCGGGCCGCGTCGTGCAGAGCAGCATGTTTGCCGGCGCTGAACCATTTGGGCGTGGACCTCAAGTTCATTGGATAGAACTTCGACGGGTTCGAGGTGCGTCGAGCCGCGATTGACGCAACCAAAGAGACAGCGGCTGAAAGTTTTCACAAACTCTTCGAATATGGGCTTGGTGCAGAGCCCGTCCGACCGTTCGACTCGTGATCACTTTGCCTCCAGCGGCTTACCTCGGAGGAGCGATTCCGGATGCTGCTCCAGGTAGTCCGCAAGCACACGCAACGACCGTGCTGCCCGACTGATTTCACTCACCGTATTGCTCAACTCCTGACCTTGCGGCGAGTCAGGCGTGATGATGATGTCGGCCGTGTTAAGCGTCCCGCGCGCGCTGACCAGGGTTAGGTCGAGCTGGCCGAGCGCGGTTCGAAGTTCGTCTCCGATTTCTATAAACGGCAGCTTATCTACTTTGTCCACGATGTCTTCGACTTTCCGCTCGGTAGTCTGCAGATCGCCTCGTATAGTCGGCAGCTCAACCGGTGTCTGCGACCAGTCCACACTTGCCGGCTTGGCATCCGGAAAGAAATCAAATGCGACCAGCGCGGCGCCGGTCAACAGACTTCCGATTCGAAGCTGCGCGCGAACTCCTTGTCTCACTAGACTGTCGATCACCTTGCGCCGCGCCGCCTCCAGTTCGGTTGGCGGAGCCTGAGCAATGACCTGGACGCCGAGACGCAGTGGATCGAGCTCGATAGTCACCGGAACGGAGAATTGTGCCGTTTTCATATCGACCTGCGCCCGAATATCCGTTACCCGCCCGATCGGGACACCGCGCAACTCGACGGGCGCACCTGGAATGAGTCCCCTGACGGACTCGTTAAAGACGAGTCGATAGGTTTGCGGGTATCGGGGCGGTGGTTCATAGGCCTCCGCACGAGTCGCGTAGAGAGTGAAAACCCTGTCGGCGTCGGCCGGAGACAGGACAGCGGAATCCGCTGGGGTCTCGAATGCAACACCGCCGATAAGAATCGAGAGGAGCGACTCGGTCTGGACCTTAAACCCGCTCGCGGTGAGCTGCATATCGATACCGCTTGCCTGCCAGAAACGGGTGTTCGACGTAACGTATTGGTCGTATGGCGCCTTTACGAAAACTCTTGTCGTGAACATCCGGCCGTCCCGGTCTAGTTTGTAAGATGCGATTTCGCCGACCTGCAGATGACGAAAGAAAAGCGGCGTGCCAATGTCGAGCGAACCAAGGCTCGAAGTCTTGAGCACGAAAAATCTGCCGGGCACCCCTTCGTTCACCGCCGGCGGCATTTCGAGCGCGACGAAGTCGCGCCTGCTCTTCCGAGTGGACCCGCTCGCCATCCCGATGTAGGCGCCGGAAAGCAGCGTACTAAGTCCCGTGATGCTTGCTCCGGAGATGCGCGGTCTGACCACCCAAAACTGCGTATCCTCGACCAGGAAATCCTCGGTCCTGGGTGCCATCCGAGCTTGCAATCACGCGCAGGTGGTCTCCCGAGAGGCGAATGGTGTTGACAGTTCCGAGGTCCACTCCCTTGTAGCGGATCTTGGTCTTGCCCGCTTCGAGTCCTTCCGCTGAGGAGAACGTAATCGTGATGTCCGGACCCTCGCTGAGAATTCTAGTCACTGCCACCCAAAGTCCGGTTGCCGCCGCCACGATCGGGATAATCCATACCACCGAGAGCCTGGCCCGCCCGCCGGGAACGCCTCTCGATTGCGCAACGGAAGGGAGCGTTGTTCGTCCATCAGCCATTGCGAGCTCCGGTGCGCCTATCTTCCCGAAGTCAGATGGGAAACCCGCGATTGCAATTTGGCGCTTCGCCACTTAAGCATGTGACTCGCCACCTTGTGGCGTTTCAGTTCCGCTACAGTTACGTCTCCTATCGGGCAGCCATTGAGGTAGCCTTTGTTGCTGGCAAGGTTCGCAGCTGTCCGCTCTGAACGCGACCCCTCCGCGGTATCGTGCTACGAGCTGCAGTCATTTTACGGGTTGCTCGATTTTCGGCTATTGGCCTTTGGTGCGACGCATCCGAGCGCGATCGGAGCCGGTCGCGGGTCCGGGTTGAGCGTCGCGGCAGACAGCCTGTTTCCTTGGTGAACCTCAGATGGACCAAAGTGCAATTGTTCCTTGGCGCTTTTTGACCGATCCTTGAGGGGTTTTGAATTGGAGAGGCCTCCGAGCGATCTTGGTTTCCTCTGAAGCTCCTCCAGGGAGGCTATAGGCGATGAGCTGCAGAGTTTTCGGTGTTGGTATTGTCGCAGGTATTTTGCTGACCAGCTCCGCACTTCTAGTGGCGGCCGAGACGCCTGATCCGGCAGCCTCTCCGTCACCCGCAGCTGCACCTTCAATAGCTCCGCTCGCCGACAAGCTTCTGACCGGCGCCTGTCAGGCGCTGGCTTCCTCGAATGCGTTCACCTTCCGCGCAGAAATACTGTTCGACGAGTTACTGCCGCACGCCGTGAAAGTGCAGTTCGCGGGCGCCCTGGACTTCGCGCTTCAGTGCCCCGACGGGTTGATGGTGGACTATCGCAGCGATCTCGGGAGCAAGATGTTATGGTACCAAGGCACCAGGTTGCCGATTCTCGATCCTTCCCATGCGGCCTATTCGATGCTCTCGGTGCCCGGTTCGATTGATGGGATGCTCGAGCAGGTGGCCACCTCGCAAGGCCTCACCATCCCACTCTCCGACCCGGCCCGTTCAGCGACCCCTGCCAGAACCTCCGCAAAGAGATCATCTTCGGCGGTTACATCGGGATCAATGACGTCAACGGAGTTGATGGTGATCACCTCGCGTTTTCATCCAGCCGAGAAGATCTCCAGCTCTGGCTGGCTCGTTCTGGGAAGCCGATTCCCCTTAAGCTGGTCATCAACTATCGAACCGAGCCGGGGTCGCCCGAATATATCGCTACTTTTTCCGACTGGAAGTTCCCTCCCGAGATCCCTTCCAGCCGGTTTCGTGCAACGCTTCCCAAGGACGTGAAGCGCATCGAATTTCTGAAGGCTAAGGAGTCTCAACCATGAACGGCACTCGATCGCGATCCGGCGCAAGAACCTTGAAAGGCAAAGTGTTGGTTTTGATAGCGACCGTGGCCTTGGCTGCTGCTGCGCCCGAGGCGAACGCGAGATTTGGGGGCGGCGGGTTCCGTGGAGGTGGTGGCTTTGGCGGGTTCCGAGGTGGGGGCGGCTTTCATGGCTTCGGCGGCGACGGCTTCGGCGGAGGTCGTTTCGGGGGCGGTGGGTCTCACCATGGTCTGTTCGGAGGCGGGGGCCCCTCTTCGCATTCGTCGGGCGAGCAGGACTTCGGGCAGCATTCCTCGAATGGTGGAGACTCGTGGCACCCTCCGAGTGACACCTCCGAAACTGCCGGCGAGTCGCATCCGAACGCCAGCACTGGTTACCAGACCTACCACGCCAATCAGCAAACCGAGCAGCAGGAGCGGTACAACGAGGCGGGTACTCTACAGACCAACCAATACAACGAGGCGAACACTGTACAAAAAAACCGCAACAACGAAGCCAATTACCTGCAGTCGAACAGCAACTATAATCCCTACGGCGATTGCTGTAATGACGGAGGATCCGACGTGGGCACGGCTCTGGGTGCGGCTGCGCTCGGAACCGTTGGTGGAATGGCGATAGGTTCTGCGCTTGGAAACAACGAGAACGCTCAAGCTGCGCCGACCTACAACTACTATTCAGACTATTCAGCGCCGCCTGCTGCGCCAACTCTCGGCACTACTGTATATTCGTTGCCGCCAGGGGCATACTCGACAGAAATTAACGGTTCGACCTATTACGTCAGTGGCTCAACTTACTACAAACCGTTCTACAGCGGGAGCCAGGTAATCTATGTGGTGTCTCATCCGTGAGACTGAGTAAGGCAGCGAAGTGCGCGATTGTCGTCGTTGCCACTACGCCCGTCGCTGCCTTTGCCAACGACTGGGGTATGGGGGCTTCAAACGAGAAAATTCCTCCCAGCAGCATATTCCACCAGCGAGGTCGGGCGTATTCCCTGCGCGAACTGGCCGCCTTACTCGATTGAGGCTCCGCGCGGGTAGAGCCCATGCCCATCCCGCCGTGACGCTCGATGGTGAAGCTCAACACCGGCGGCTGCCAGAACAGATCCTCCATGCGCCCCAGCTTGCGTGCGCGCATGCGCTCCGAGTCGGCACCGGAAAATTCTTGCCAGCAGGTTGCTAGCAACGCCGCGATGCGGCCTGCCTCAATCACTTCGCCTGGCCGAAGTTCAGACAGCCTCTTCTTTAGACTCTGAAGGGCTGAGTTCGCTTACACTGGTAAGGTCACCACCTCGCCGAAATTCAGTTCGATACCGTCCGCAAAAACACTCCGTCCGCGTCACCGGCTGCGGCGAGTCCCGCGCCGCGGTGACCGCCTCGCCGCGAGCCGACGCGATGCCGCGTGGACGGAGACAGTCCGCTCGTGCAGTCTGCGCTCAAGAAGGCCGCTAAAGCCCGGATGGTCCTCGATCAGGCGGTCAATCAGATCGTCGTCTTCTTCCAAGGGCACCAGTTGAAA
>JAFAHS010000113.1 GCA_019237115.1 Deltaproteobacteria bacterium | reverse complement strand
TTCGACTCTCAGCAGAGGAGCTAGTTTCGAGTCGCCACAGCTCAATCATGCCAGAGTACGTTCTCTTTCACGAGCTTTCAGGGCAGCATCTCTTGACGGCGAACCAGTTGTCGGATCTGTTATCGCAGATCCCATACCAGGTCGCTTACTGTCGTACCCTCGATTTCGTCTCGTCTGACTCTCGTGCCCTTCCAAGCAATACGGTATGCATTCTCTCGCCGCGAGCGGAAGATGAGGAGTCATGAGCGCTGCCCGCCATGATGAGATTGCACCCGCAGGCTTGCGGCGAACCCGAAACCCTCGACCATGTGCCTTAGCAGTCCATCACCGGCCTGCGGCGGGACCCATCGGAGTAAGAAACTTTCGTTATATTTGATGGCCGCATCGGTGGGACTGGCAAGAAACCCGTAGCAACATTGGTGCTTTCCTGTCACAAAAACCCGGCTAGCAGTTTGGGACCGAACGCAGCCACCTCCAACGCCGAAGTTTCTTAGTAGTAGGCTGATGCAAAAGAGATGTTGTAGAGAATGATACCCGCCCTGGAGCGATGAATTTAGGGTTTTTTGCCTCGATAACACGCGCTACAAATCCCCGGGGTTTCGCCGATCGGAATTGTACAAAATCGAACGAAACAGATGTGAAAAACGTTTTTATTGCCTTGGTAGCGCCATGATTAGAGTTGCTTTAGAGTGCGTAACAAAACCTCTGAAGCCACTTTGGGTCGCTCGTCAAAGTAGCTGAGCGTTCATCAAATCCACAGGAGCGGGACTTTCGCTATCGCTGGATCAGTTTGAGGTCACTCTCACCCCGGACCAAGCGACCGGAGCCTGTAAGACGGTAAAATTCCTCCAGCCATTTTCGCCATGTCATAAAAATATGAAAAAAAAGCTTAATCTTGCGCAAATTTCGATTTAACTATGGTGAATAGGTCTTCAAAGTATGGGATTTCTACACGCGCTGTATGATACTTTAGGAGCTTCGTTGCCGCCGACGGATTACCCCGTAAGTAGAGGCATAGATAGTTTTCACAAAAAAGATTGCTTTAATAGACTGTGGAATACTCGGTAAATAGAGGAGTTGAGTATGCAGGTCAAGTCTCGGATCCTTACGCTCGAAAGCAGTTGTTCTGTTTTCCCTATGCGGATGCATAAATGTGTGGTCTCAGCCGTGTAAGTAGTATGGAAAACGCTTAACTGGGTCCCATGTTGGGGCGGCGCTGACCTGGTACCCTCGTGGCCCTTGAGGGCACACCAGTCGTCGTGCTTGGCTGTAGAGAAGAAAGAGGAGAAAAGTAAGGACGGGGCGAGTCACGAGAGCGCCGTAAAGATTTTCCAAGCCCACCGCCATCATTCGGCCTTGAGCATGAGTTCTACCCGCCTCGCAATTCCAACTAATGATCCGCAGACTGGAGATTCGTCCTCTCTTCCCTGCGAAAGTGTTGAGGTCATTCCTCCCTGGATCACTCACCTGGTGGCGCTGCTCGACCATCGAGCAACAGGCTGTCCTGAACAGACAGCGTATATATTCCTCGAATCTGGTGAGAACGAGAGCGCTCGGCTGACCTACGCCGAACTTGCGCGCCGCGCGTACCTCGTTGCCGGTCACCTGCAACGGATAAGTAATCCCGGCGATCGTGCGCTGCTTCTTTTCGAGCCCGGAATCGAGTTCATGCCGGCCTTCTTTGGTTGCCTCTGCGCCGGGGTAATCGCCGTCCCTTGCTATCCCCCGAAGCGAAACCGGGGCGACGAACGTCTCGCCGCGATTGCGGCGGACGCTCAGGCCAGCCTTGTTCTGACTTCTTCTAAAATTAGTACCGAATTCGATAACCGGCTGAGCCATAGCCCGGACCTGCGTGGGCTTGAGTGGATGGCCACCGACATGCTGGAGCCTACGTCGGGTAGTGACTTTGAGCGGCCTGAAATCAAGCCCGATACCCTGGCGTTCCTTCAGTATACATCAGGGTCCACTTCAACTCCCAAAGGGGTAATGGTGAGTCACGGCAACGTCCTTCACAACCTCGGTGAAATCGACCTTGGCTTTGACCACACTTCCGACAGCGTACTAGTCACGTGGCTTCCCATCTTTCACGACATGGGGTTGATCTACGGCGTGTTGTTCCCGGCATTCCACGCGTTCCCATCCGTGGTGATGTCTCCGGCAGCTTTCCTGCAGCGCCCCATCCGCTGGCTCCAGGCGATCTCTCGTTACCGCGGCACCCACAATGCCGCTCCGAATTTCGCTTTTGACCTATGCGTCGATACGACAACTCCAGAGCAGAGGTCTGCCTTGAACCTACGCTCGTGGCGAGTAGCGGTAAATGGTGCGGAACCGGTTCGCGCAGAGACTCTGAAAAGATTCGCCGAGGCGTTCGAGGTTTCAGGCTTCTCTGCGAAAACGATCTGTCCGAGCTACGGACTTGCAGAGGCAACGCTCAAACTCGCAGGAGTTTGGAGACAACAGGAGAAAACGGTCTGCTGGGTGGATAGTTCGGCGCTCGCGCAGAACCGGATCATCATCAGGGGGCGCGGAGATGCTGGGGCCCAGCCGGTCGTTTCCTGCGGACAGAACAACCTAAACAAAATCGTCATCGTCGATCCGCAGCGGCTTATTCGGTGCCCACCGGAGACCGTCGGCGAAATCTGGGCGTCAGGAGACTCCATTGCAAAGGGGTATTGGAACCGGCCCGAAGCAACTCAGGAGACGTTTCATGCTCACATCGCCGAAACGGGTGAAGGACCGTTCCTTCGAACTGGCGACCTCGGGTTTCTCAAGGATGGACAATGTTTCGTCACTGGGCGGCTCAAGGATATGATCGTTATCCGCGGCTATAACTTTTATCCCCAGGACATCGAGCTAACGGTAGAAAAAAGTCACCAAGCGCTCCGGCCAACCTCCACGGCTGCATTTTCGATCGAAGTCGACGGTCAAGAGGGACTGGTGGTCGTTCAGGAGGTCGAGCGTACGCATCTGCGGAAGCTGGACGCGAACGAAGTCATTACAACGATTCGGCTGGCGGTCGCCGAGAAGCACGAGCTGCAACCCCATGCCGTGCTGCTCCTGAGGCCCGGAAGCATTCCGAAAACATCTAGCGGGAAGCTTCAGCGGCGGGCTTGCAAGGCGCGCTGGCTTGGTGGGAGCCTCGAAGCGGTCGCGGAATGGCGCCAGGAAAATTCGCCTCTCCCCGCGCCGATGCCGGCACCGGTCGAATCCGGATCGAAATCGCTTGAAGCGATTCGTGCATGGTTAGTAGGGCAACTCTCACGGCAGATCAACCTGCCTGTCGGAGCGCTGGACGTGGATACGCCTTTCTCGCGGTATGGCATGAATTCGATTGGTTCGGTCCAGCTCACGAACGCCTTGGAGCAATGGCTTGGCCGTAAGTTGTCGCCAACGTTAGTGTACGATTATCCATCGATCCACTCACTCTCCTTACACCTTGCTCGCGAGTGCGGTGTAGCCGCGGTCGAAATGGAGCGAATCGAACCGGCGCGCGCAACACGGGAGCCCATCGCGATCGTTGGCGCCGGCGTCCGTATGCCTGGCGGCGTTCGCGTCCTGGAGGATTACTGGAAGCTGCTTGTCGACGGCATCGATGCCGTTATGGAAGTCCCGCGCGAGCGATGGGAGCTCGACAAGGTCTACGATCCCGATCCGGACCGCGCCGGCACAATGACCACACGCTTCGGCGCTTTTATAGACGATCCCGCGTGGTTCGACGCGCGCTTCTTCGAAATCTCCGGCACCGAGGCGAGGGATCTCGATCCGCAGCAGCGGCTGCTGCTCGAGACCTCCTGGGAAGCGCTCGAAAGCGCGGGGCAAAATGTCTCGAAGCTGCGCGGCGCAAGGGTTGGCGTCTTCGTGGGAATGAGCAATATCGACTACGCTCGCCGCCACGTCAATTCGGGCGATCTGAAACGCGTTGGTCCGTACGCTCTCACCGGGGCCTCGCCGAGCGCGGCGGCCGGCCGCATCTCGTACTGCTTCGGGTTCGAAGGGCCTTCGATGGCGATCGATACCGCATGCTCTTCGTCACTGGTCGCGGCGCACCTGGCCGCGCGGAGTCTTCAGGCTGGTGAATCGTCGATGGCGCTTGCCGCCGGTGTAAATCTGATTTTCGATCCCGAAGTGCACGTCGGGTTTTCCAAAATGCGCGCCCTGGCCGCCGACGGTCGCTGCAAAACCTTCGACGCCGCGGCCGACGGATACGTGCGCGGCGAAGGCTGCGTGGTAGTCGCGATGAAGCGCCTATCTGATGCATTAGCCGCGGGCGATCCGATCGTCGCGGTGATGCGCGGCAGCGCGGTCAATCAGGACGGCGCAAGCAACGGTTTCACTGCGCCCAACGGACTAGCGCAGCGAGCGGTGATCCGCCAGGCGTTGGCCGATGCGGGCGTTGAAGCGTCGTCTGTCGGTTACGTCGAGGCGCACGGAACCGGCACGCCGCTGGGCGATCCGCAGGAGATGGCGGCTCTGGCGGAAGTCTACGGATCCGGCCGCGCGCGGCACAAAGCGCTGTTCGTCGGATCGGTCAAGACCAATATCGGGCACACTGAATCCGCCGCCGGACTTGCGGGATTGCTGAAGGCCGCGCTCTGTGTACGCGAGGGCGCGATTCCTCCGTCGTTGCATTTCACCAATCCGTCGCCGCACATTCCGTGGGGTCGCATTCCGGTGAGAGTTCCCGCGGCGCTCGAAACGTGGGCGCCCGGTCCGCGGTTGGCGGGTGTCAGCAGCTTCGGCTTCAGCGGAACCAACGCGCACGCGATCGTCGAAGCGCCGCCCGCGCGGGCTGCCGCTCACGAGATCCATCCGCCCGCGCTGCTGTTGCCGCTATCGGCGAAGTCTGACGAAGCGCTCGCCGCTATGCGCGATCAATGGATCGAAGTGTTGTCGCGCCCACGCTTGTCTGGCGAGGACGCGAACGTGATTGCGCTCTGCCGGACCGCCGCTTTGCGTCGTGCTCATCACTCATGGCGGTTGGCTGTGGCGGGCGCGGATCGCGCGTCGCTCCTCGAAGCGCTTCGCTCCGCCGCACTGCCCGGGCGCGCCACGCCCTCCATCGCGCCGAAAGTTGCATTCGTGTTTCCGGGGCAGGGCTCGCAATGGCTCGGCATGGGGCGCGATATGATGGCGCGCTCGCCGGTGTTCCGCGAAGCCATCGAGGAATGCGCCAAAGCTTTCCGTCCCTGGTTGGAATTCGATCTCATCAGCGAAGAACTTACGGCGATCGATCGCATCCAGCCCGCACTGTTCGCATTCGAAGTGGCGCTCGCGCGCGTTTGGCGTTCGTTCGGAATCGAGCCGGCCGCCGTCATTGGCCACAGCATGGGCGAAATCGCCGCCACTTACGTCGCGGGTACGCTCTCGCTTGAAGACGCCGCGCGCATCATCTGCCGCCGGAGCGCGCTGCTGCGCCACATCAGCGGCAAGGGCGCGATGTGTTCGGTCGATCTTTCGCTCGAAGAAGCCGCCGCCGAGATTGCGGATCTGAGCGGCGTGGTTTCGGTCGCTGTAAGC
>JAFAHS010000428.1 GCA_019237115.1 Deltaproteobacteria bacterium | reverse complement strand
CCGCCCGGACCTCCACCCAACCCCGAACGGCCGCCGTTGGCGCCTGTAAACCAGGCCGACGAAAATTTTTCCTTTCTCCGGAATCCCGCAAACCGGACGGATTTGTGGGATCCCCTCAAGTACATACCACTCAATCAGAACGGCGATTACTACCTGACCTTTTGGTTTGAAAATCGTTCGGAATATGAATGGTTCCAGAACGAAAGGTGGGGTCAAGGTCCGCAAACTATCAGCGGCTACTGGCTGCAACGCGTGATACCGGCGGTCGGCGTCACGTTTGGCTCTCATATTCGGTTTTACGCGTCGTTTCAGTACGAGAAGGAAATGGGCAACAACGCCGGCCCGCGTCCAGGTATCGACGAGGACCAGGGCGATTTCCACGAAGCTTTCGTCGATATAAGCACCGGCCTCGACGAGAAACGGTCCGTCACCGTGCGTGTTGGCCAGCAGGAAATGGTCTATGGTACGGGCCGGCTGGTGGATAACAACGAAGGCCCCAATGTAAAGTCCAGTTTTTATGGAGTGAGAGTCATTGCTCAAACCGAGCAGTTTCACCTCGAAGTATTCGGAGTGAAACCAACCGACAATAACACGGGGACCTTCGACGATCGGCCAGCGCCCACACAAACGTTTTGGGGATCGTATGCCACGGTACCGCTGCCTCTCGTCGATCGCAACGGGCAAGCGGATCTCTACTATCTGGGCATCGATACGACTCGTGCATACTATGAGTCGGGCAGTGGGCGTGAGGTCAGGCACAGCCTCGGCACGCGTCTATTCAATCACCAGCCCGGTGCCCCCTTTGAATCCGGCTGGGACTACAACTGGGAGCTCGTTTATCAACTCGGATCTTTCGGGCCGAACTACATTAACGCGTGGACCGTGGCAACCGAAACGGGCTACACCTTTCGTGTCCGTTTCCTTCCCAGGTTAGCGCTTCGTGCGGATGTCGCCAGCGGCGGTCAAAATCGTCATGGCGGAACTCTGAACACGTTCAATCCATTGTTCCCTCGTGGAGCATATTTCGGTCCGAAGCTGACGATGTTCGGACCGTACAATTTGATGGATTTGCATCCAGTGGTGATGCTGACCCTCCGCCAGAATGTCACCTGCGCTTTCGATTGGGTCTGGTTCTGGCGGGAGAGTTTAAACGACGGCATCTATAACATTGGAGGGTCCCTGGCGCGGTCCAGTGGGGGCAGTAAGGCTCGCTACATTGGAAGCCAGGCGAACTTTGAGGTCCTATGGGCGCTCGATCTCCACACTACCATCGCACTGAACCTGGCGGGTTTTATTACCGGGGGTTTCCTCAAGGACACCGGTTCCGCGCTGAACGTGGCATTTTCAAATATCGGCATCACCTACGTGTTTTGAAGCACCAATCGGCAAACGAACCGCCAGCGGGGATCCCTTAAGCAGCGAGCCTAGTGAGCGCAACTGAAATGTACTTTGGAACGCTATCAGGAGGAACGACCGTGAGCACAGAAACCACTGGCGTCGAATCGCGCGAAGTCCGGAAGATGAAATCCGCTTGCGCGCCTATCAAATTTATCGCGCACGGATTGAGAGAGGTCAGCCAGGCGATGCGCTAGGTGATTGGTACCAAGCGCAGACACAACTTGAGACTCGTCATTCTTGTGACAGCTGAGCTTTTGTGTTTTCAAGGGCTCAAAATTCGACGGGAGATTTCTGCATGAAGCTCCAACCATTGTCAAAATCGTAGTCGCCTCGGTCGCTCTGTCGCTAACGCGTTAGGGGCCCCGGTGCGCGGCGCGGACTATCTCGCTCCCGCTTGGAATCCCGATGCCTACCGCCGCGAGAGGACCCTCGAAATCATGACGATCGGGACCGAGGAGGGTGCGCACTGGACGAACCTATGGCTCGTCGTGGTCGACGAATAGGTCGATGTCCAACTGGCCGACCAGGCGTTCCGGAGGGTCGTGAATAACTTTGCGAGACCTTACGTAGAAGTGAAGATCGAAAGACAAAAATTCGAGAGGGTCCGATTGGAAAGCGCATCCGGTATGAAACAGCAGGTTGCTGCGGCGATGGCTGCCAAGACCCTAGGGACGATGCGATCCTACGGTCGTCGCATGCCACTACTGTCCGCCTTGTTGCAGAATCGATCTCGCCTCAGTGAGCGGGCACTGTGCCTCGAAGGGCGCTCTGAATACAACTTTGTGACACTTGAGCTCCGCTACGCGCCGGCACCTAGTCGTGCGGCTGAGCGTTCCATGACCCGGTTGGTCTGACTACAGAGAGAGTTGCGTCATCACGGATTTGTGACGCGGCTCGTCACGCCCATCTAGTGAAAGTGATCCGGCGATTTCCGACGTCGGCCCAGCTTTCATCAGCAAGAGGAACCAATAGTTTTTCAGCTCTGGAGGTGGACGCATATGCCACTAATTCGAATCGACATGATCGAAGGCCGCAGTCCAGACGCGACTAAGGCGCTGTTGGACGCGACCCATCGCATCGTGGTCAAGGCCTTCAAGGTTCCAGCGCGTGACCGGTACCAAATCGTTCACGAGCATCCACCGTCGCATTTTGTCGCGGAGGACACCGGACTCGGCATCGCGCGGACGCGGAACTGCGTCGTCTTCCAAGTCACCACCAGGCCCCACGAGCAGAAGGCCAAGGAGACCTTCTACAAGATGCTTGCCCACGAGTTAGAGACAACATGCGGCATATTGCCGTCCGACGTAGTCGTCTCAATAGTCACGAACGCGGACGAGGATTGGTCTTTCGGGTACGGCCGCGCGCAGTTCTTAACGGGAGAACTGAAAGCGTCACGAGGGGAATAGCATGACGATCACGACAAGATTGACCGAGCGTTTCAAGATCAAGCACCCCATCGTCCTGGCGCCGATGGACCCGGAGTCCGGCGGCACGTTGGCTTCGGCCGTGGCCGAGGCCGGCGGGCTGGGCCTGCTCGGTGGCGGCTACGCCAATCGTGCCAGGTTCGAAGCGGAATCGGCAAAGGTGACCCGACCAGATGTGGGATGCGGATTCATAGCCTGGACGATCCCTGACGACCCGGGGCTGCTCGATTTGGCGCTCGAGCGCCATCCGCGCGCGATTATGCTGTCATTCGCCGATCCGGCTGCCTATGCGCCGCGCATCAAGAAAGCCGGCGTGCCACTGATCTGCCAGGTCCACACCCTCGAACACGCGCTCCACGCGGTCGAGGTTGGCGCCGACGTGGTCGTTGCACAGGGAACGGAAGCCGGTGGGCACGGTTGGAACGTACAGTCAACCCTGCCGTTCGTGCCGGCGGTGGTCGATGCCCTGGCGAAGCGGGCGCCGGAAGTCCTGGTGCTTGCAGCGGGCGGCATCGCGGACGGCCGTGGGTTGGCAGCCGCACTGATGCTGGGCGCCGACGGTGTGCTGATGGGTACGCGATTCTGGGCCACGAAGGAATCGGTGATCGGGGATGCCGCGAAGGCAACGGTGCTGACGAAGATGGGTGCGGACACGATGCGCACTAGCGTCTACGACATCGTGAACAATCGGAAATGGCCGCCAAACTACACCGGCCGCGTGATTCGCAGCGAATACGTCGAGAAATGGCACGGTCGGGAAGATGAACTCTGGCGGGTTCGCGAGCAGGAGTTCGCAAAGCTTAAGCACGCGATTGCAACGGACGACTACGAGGTCGCCAACATGACCGTCGGAGAGGCCGTCGGGCTGGTACGTGACGTGCCCACAGCCCGCGATCTGATTGACCGGACGATCGCCGAGGCCATCGCGGCGTTCAGGAAGTTCGCGCCTCTTGCGATGTCAGCCGCGGCCTGAACTGCGGCGCTAATCCTAGGTACAAGGAGTTAGAAACCGAGAGCTGAAATGAGTTTCGATTCAAAGGACGCACTCAATGATTCGGCGTACAGGGACGGTGGCCGTCGCAGTAGCTTGCTTCGGACTGGCAGGTTTCTTCTTTTTGTCCTGGCGGTCTGCGATTGGCCCCATCGAGCGACCAAATCCCGCAACTTTCTCTCCTGAGTCCGTCGCCACAGGAGAGAGTCTGGCGGCTGCAGGACACTGTCTGTCGTGCCACATCCGTCCGGGAGGACAACCATATGCGGGCGGTTACGGGGTGAACACGCCCTTCGGGATCATCTATGGAACCAATATCACCGCTGACCCGGAGACCGGCATAGGACGCTGGTCACTGGAGGCCTTTGACCGCGCTATGCGCGAAGGGGTTTCTCGAGACGGATCGCATTTGTTCGCCGCTTTCCCTTACAACGCGTTCACGAAGTTATCAGACGACGATGTCAAAGCCTTGTACGCCTATTTAATGACGCGACCGGCCGTCAGCTCTACGGTACCCCGCAACAGCGTTTGGTTCCCCCTTGGAATCCGCCTTTTCCAGGAAGGCTGGAAGATTCTGTTTTTCAAGAGCGGACGCTACCAGCCCAATCCGGCTAAAAGTCCCGAGTGGAATCGCGGAGCCTATTTGGTTGAAGCACTCGCCGATTGTGGGGGTTGTCATACGCCGCGCAATGCGTTCGGCGGCGAGAAGCCTCGATACGCCTATTCAGGCACCGTGGTTGACAACTGGATAGCCCCGCCACTGACCAACGCCAATCCTTCACCTATACCATGGACCAGGGACGAGCTGTTTAGCTACTTGCGCGAGGGCGTAACCCCTCTGCACGGTGCAACCGCCGCTACAATGACTCCGGTCATCCGCAACGCACTTGCGCTTTCAATTGTCCCGGACCGCGATGTTCGCGCCATTGCGATTTACTTCAGTGATATCAATTATTCGGGTGCCAGCAGGCCCGACGTCCAGTCAATGCTGACGGAAGCGATTGCGGCTTCTTCGCTTGGTAGCGGGCAGGAGTACGACCCCGATGCCAACCTCTATGCGGCCGCCTGCATGTCGTGCCACTACAACAGCGGGACGGTTCCAATTTCTCCCCGCCCGGAACTTGCCCTAACCAGTTCGCTCACGCTGCCGGAACCGACCAATTTCATTCAAGTGGTGCTGAGAGGTGTCGGTGACACCGAAGGGGCGCCGAGCCTGGTCATGCCTGCCTACGCCTCGTCATTATCCGACGCTGATGTGGCAAGGCTCGCAGCTTATCTGCGTCGCACGCGCACCAGACTTCCACCCTGGATCGAACTGGAGAAGAAGGTAGCTGCCGTGCGCAAAGAACTGACGGCGCCGAATTGAGAGGAGAACAGGAGCAAAACCGATCGTGACTACATTCACTCTCAATGGCCGTGCCGTTTCGGTGCACAGCCCGGAAGACACACCGCTGCTATGGGCGATCCGCGACGAGCTTGGTCTCACCGGAACCAAATTCGGCTGCGGGATTGGTTTGTGCGGCGCCTGCACTGTGCACGTGGAGGGTCGCTCCACTCGTTCCTGTATCACCGCGGTCAGCGCGGTTGCCGGAGCCAAGGTGACGACGATCGAGGGACTGGACCCCGATGGAAAACATCCGCTGCAAACTGCATGGCTCGAATTGCAGGTTCCTCAATGCGGGTATTGTCAATCGGGACAGATCATGCAGGCCGCTACTCTCCTCAAGGACTATCCCAATCCAACCGACCAGGACATCAATGCAGTCATGGCCGGCAGTCTTTGTCGCTGCATGACGTACTTGCGTATACGCAAGGCGATCAAATTGGCAGCGGCAAGAATGCAAGCCGGAGGGACGAATGGATAGCTTGTCTGCTCATGGGCTCAGAACTGGATTTGATCCATCGCGCCGCAGCTTCCTGATCGCCATGATTGGAGCTGGGGTAATGCTGGGATATGCGCGCTCCGGCCTGGCCGCAGTGGGATCGATCGCTTCCGGAATGCAGCAGCCAGACAGCATCGGGGAACTGTTCGAACCGACGATCTGGTACAGCATTGATCGCAGCGGAGAAGTCACAGTCAACATCATTCGAGCTGAGATGGGACAGCATGTCGGTACCGCA
>JAFAHS010000001.1 GCA_019237115.1 Deltaproteobacteria bacterium | reverse complement strand
TGGCCCGCCGGCTGCTCGGCGTACCCGACCCGCCGCCGTCGAGCGGGGAGACCGAAAATCCTCACGAAGACGCCGAGTGGAACGCTTGTCCTTGCTGCGGCGGGCGCATGATCATCATCGAGACCTTCGAACCCGGCTGCCAGCCTCGGCTGTGGCCCTTCCCATCGATTGGGCTCGACAGCTCATGACCATCACACCCCTGTCGCCATCCCCCATCACCGCTTCCGTCCGGCGCCGCTATCTCCCCGGCACCGGCCACATTCCGCCGACAGCGACCGTCAGCGCCGTCTCCACCCGGCAAAACCTGGAGCATCGAATACCAGGTCACCGCGCCGATCGCATCCAGGGCGGCCAAAACCAGCACCCCGCTGGTTACTCAACCGTCGTCCTTTCCGGAACCGACAAATCGAACTGACAAATCAGATCAAGGACCGGCAGCAAATTCCCCATAGATCGACACCAGCGTCGGTGCGAACTCCCCCGCGGTTTTCTCCCTCGAGGCTTTTCGGACGCCTGCCTCCGTGCATCCCCTCACGCCAGTGACTGGCAGGCGTCCGAAAACCCTTAACGTTTCCGGCCATCAGGTGCAGACAGCTCCGGGTGCGGTCGGATCGGTCGCGTGTATAGGAACTTTGATGAACCGACGAACGCGCGCAGCGGCGGCTGCAGGAGTCGCGCTTGCGAGGTAGTAAAAGAACGGCCCCGTGAACAGGGACGAGCTGAACGCAGCTTCTAGATCAAGAGTTTGCAATGTTGATCTTGCGCAATTTTCGCGCAGTTGTTGTGCCGCGCTCATAGCCGTTCCGGTATTTGACGTGCTCGATGAACGCGCGCAGCTTAGGCGAGACTTGGCGTCTGCCGGGATAGTATAGAAAAATCCCCGGCGTTGTGACGGCGAAGGGCGCCAGGAGCGCGTGCAATCGGCCGTCAGCAATTGGGGCTTTCGCGAGCGGGCCGGGCACCTGCGCAAGTCCCAGACCCTTGATCGCTGCTCCGAGGAGTGTGGGGTAGTCGTGTGCAATGAGCGGTCCCGACACGATTACCTCAACCGTCTTGTTGCCCTCGACAAATTGCCAGGGCGTGATCGACCCGTTCGAGCGGCGCCTGCGCAGGCAGGCGTGATCACGCAGATCGTCGATGTGCTCCGGCCGCTTTCGCCCGCGTAAATAATCAGGGCCGCCAACTACCACGAATGAGAACGGCGGCGTTAGCCGCACGGCCACCATATCGGGTGCGATGAACTGGCCAAGACGAATACCGGCGTCGAAACCTTCGGCCGCGAGGTCTACCAGCTCCTCGCTCGCGGCGATCTCCACCTCGATCTCGGGATAGGCCTGATAGAAAGAGGCGATCACCGGCTCCAAGATCAGCGGGACGACCACTCGGGGAACAGCGAGGCGCAAGAGCCCAGTAGGACGCTGCCCCAGGTCACGCGCGACCTCGCTGGCGGCGACGAGCTCCTCGAAAGCGGGCTTTGCGCGTGAGAGGAATCGCTCGCCGGCTTCGGTGAGGCCGACGCTGCGCGTGGTGCGGATGAAGAGCGCGGCGCCGATGCGCATCTCGAGTGCGCGTATCGCCTGGCTGATCGCCGACGGGGTCACCCCTAGCTCCGCGGCCGCTCTACGAAAACTGCGGTGCTGGGCAACGTTGAGGAACGCCTCGACGCCGTCGAGCGCCCCCTGCCTGACTGTGAAGTTCTGCTTCATAGCCTATCGACATTATCGCTGATAGTCGCTCGCGAAAAGCGGCCTACATCTGACTGCAAATCAGGCGCACCGAACATTCGCCACATCATCGCTATCTCAAAGAACAAAGGTGACCGCGTGATCGGAGAAACAAGACCGCTGAAAGCAATCCGTAACGTCCTCTTGGCACTCACCGTAACTCTGATAGGCGCTACTTCCATGGCCCATCTATCCGTCGCCCAAGCACAAGCCACTTTGCCCACAACCACTGGGGTCATGGTCATCCTTACCGTGAAGGCGGGTGTCACACGCGAACAAGTCATGGCCGTCATGCCAACTGAAATCCGGCAGACTGTGCAGCTCTATCTCAATGGGAAGATTCGTGAATGGTATTCGCGTGGCGATGGGCGCGGAGTGGTCCTCTTGCTGGACACCCGGGATGTCGCCGAGGCGCAGGCGATCATGGAGGGTCTACCGTTGGCCAGGCAAGATCTCATGGACCACGAGTACATCGCGGTCGGCCCACTTTTGCCGCTCCGCTTGCTCATG
>JAFAHS010000551.1 GCA_019237115.1 Deltaproteobacteria bacterium | reverse complement strand
CGGCTTTCGCCATCAGGGGCGCCAGCAACACTATTACGCGCGGGGGCTTGCCGCGGACATCTATTTGAAATCCCTGCAACCCGCCGCCTGAACGAACAAACCATTTCCTTACGATTTCCTGTCAGGGGGGAACCAACTGTTCAGTATAGGTTGTCGTCATGCGCTAACCGATGCAGGATTCGCCCAATCCGTCACTTCGATCAGCCGGTTCGAATCAATCCCTATGACTCATTTCTCGACGGACTGCTTGTCTGTAATCCGGGGCCGGTTCTCGGCTTGCAACTCTTTCGCCACCGCCTGCACTTCGCGAAACACCCGCAGCAGGTTGCCGCCCAGGATCCTGCGGCAGTCCTCAGCCGAGTAGCCGCGCTCCATCAGAGCGGCGGTGATTTTGGGAAGGTCGGCCACGGAGTCGATTTCCTCCGGCAATTGCCCGGACACGCCGTCGAAATCTGAACCCAGGCCTACGTGGTCCACGCCGGACACCTTCGCAATGTGGTCAATGTGATCAATCAGCGCCGACAGCGGAGGCCGCGGAATGCGGTCTGCAAATTGGCGCTCCAGCTTCGAGATCTCTTCGTACGTGGTCTCCCTGCCTTCCGCTTTGTCCTTGTCCTTGAGCGCCTGCACTGCCTTGTCCACTTCCGGCTTCTGCGCCTTCGATGCGTCATAGTAGGCCTGCGAGATAAACGCCGAATAGAAGTTCACCTGCACCACCCCGCCCTTCGATCCCGGACCGCCCGAATTCGCTACTGCGCGCAGCATGTCGTCGGTCATATTCCGCGGCGCGTTGCACAAGGCTCGCGCCGAGGAGTGCGACGCAATCACGGGAGCCCGGGTGATGACCAGGGTGCGAAAGAACGTGCGGTCCGACACATGCGAGACATCGACCATCATCCCCAGCCGGTTCATCTCGTAAACCACGTCTTTGCCGAACTCGGTCAGCCCCTCCTTGGTGTGCGGCACCGAGGTGTCGTCAATGTCTCCCGAACTGTCGGCCCAGCCATTCGAGTTCGACCAGGTCAGCGTCATATAGCGCACGCCCAGCGCATAATACTGCCGCAGCAGCGCCAGCGAGTCTTCGATTGAGTGTCCGCCCTCGATCCCCATCAGTGCGGCGAGCTTATGCTCGCGGTGGGCCAACTCGATGCCCTCCGGAGTGGCGACAAACATCATCTGGTCGGGGTGCCTGGCCACCTGCTGCTTGACCGCATCAATCAATATCAGGGTGCGCCTGGCGTATTGTCCTTTGTAGAGCTTGGGTTCGACCCAGATGGAAAAGAATTCGGCGCCGAGGTTTCCCTTGCGCGCGGACTCCAGGTTGAGGTTGCCGCCATCGAGGGGGCTGCCGAGATCGTAGTTTTCATCCACGAACCGCTGCGGCGTGTCGGCGTGAGTGTCGATCACGAGGGCGGACCGGTGGACGGCTTCAGGGGTCAGTTTTGAGCTCATCGTCGGGGAAGGTTGGGGCTGGGGAACCTGGGCTGAGGTCTGGCCGCATAGAGGCATCGAAGCGGCAACAAGCAGCAGGGAAATCCGAACGCAATTCCTCATAGGCTTGGGGTCAGTATAGACGGCATCACAGATTGGCACTTCCACGGATGGACCGCCAGAGTCATCGGCCAGCCCCTCTTCGGTGACAAAGCGTCCCGTTTCTCCGCGCTGAATTTCACCAACAAAATCGTTATATTTACTTATGGGGTCATTTCGTCATACTTCCTCGCGCCCTTCGTGTAGGTCCTCCTCCCCGACGAGGGCTGTGAACGGTCTTCCGGTGCATTGTCCGTCCTATTTGGACGGCAGTCTGCTGGATTCCCGATTCGATTCCGAAAGCTGCGGGGTCGGGTTTGTCGCGCAGCTTTCGGCGCGTCCTTCGCATGCCATTCTCGAGCGGGCGTTGACTGCTCTTGCTCGCCTGGCGCATCGTGGTGCGGTTGCGGCCGACGGCAAATCGAGCGACGGGGTGGGTGTCACTACCGCCATTCCCCGCGCCTGGCTGCTTCGGGAAACCATGGTCACGCTCGGCGCCGACGATCCGCTGGGAGTCGCGGTGGTGTTCCTTCCCGAGCAGGATGCCGAATCGTGCGCCGAGATTGAATCGGCGCTTGGCGAGCAAAACCTTGAAGTTCTCAAGTGGCGAGCGGTTCCGGTGCGGCCCGAGGTACTGGGAGAAATCGCGAATTCTTCGCGTCCCGCCATCTGGCACGTGTTAATCACCGCCGAAGACGGACGCGACTTCGATCGCCGCCTCTACCTGGCCCGTAAGCAGTTCGAGCGCTCCCAGTTACCGGGATACGTGGTCAGCATGTCTTCAAGCACGATGATCTACAAGGCTCTGTGCGCGGGACGCCTGCTGGCCGATTTTTACCCGGACCTGGCCGATCCGGAATTCAAGACGCCCTTTGCGCTCTTTCACCAGCGGTATGCGACCAATGTGCTGCCGTCGTGGAGCCGGGCGCAACCGTTTCGCACCCTGGCCCACAACGGCGAGATCAACACCATCTGGGGCAACCGCGCCCGCATGGAAGCGCGTGCCGCCACCCTCCCGCTCGACTTGTACCCTGTGCTGAGCGAGGATGGATCTGACTCAACATCGCTGGACGAAATCGTGGAATTGCTGGCCAACAACGGGCGCAGCGTCGGCGAAGCGGTCAGGATGCTGGTCCCTCCAGCCAACCCGGGCAACACCTCGGCCTTTCTCCAATACAGCGGCGATTGCATGGAACCCTGGGATGGCCCCGCTGCCCTGGCTTTTACCGATGGCCACCAGGTCGGCGCCATTCTCGATCGCAACGGGCTGCGGCCGTGCCGGTTTGCGGTGAATGACGAAGGCCTTGTTGTCGCCGGTTCCGAAGCCGGTCTCGTGGATATGGATCCGGAACACATCGTGCACAGCGGACGTCTCGGTCCCGGCCAGA
>JAFAHS010000221.1 GCA_019237115.1 Deltaproteobacteria bacterium | reverse complement strand
TTTTGGTACCTCTGGGTCTCTGCGGCTTTTATCCGTTCTTACAGAGACACGATTGATCCCCAATGCCTGGTTCCGGCGGACACGGGAGGACTTTGGTGTGATGCTCGATGCCTATCTGCTCAATAAGGCAATCTATGAAGTCGGTTTACGAGTTGAACAACCGGCCGAGCTGGGTAGGAGTGCCTATCCGCGGGAGTCTCAGCCTCCTTGCCGATTCCGGCTAATATTGGCCATTTGACTCACGCCGACGTGTCCACACTGCTGCATTTCGGTGCAACCTCTGGGTTCGCGAGACGCGAATTAAAGTGAAAGGAATGTTATGAAGACGATTTGTCTTGTAGTTGTGTGGACCCTTATAGGCAGCATAGCTGCTTTTGCGCAGCGGGTTGAAATACTGTCTGCGTATTACGGTATCGGCAATTACCGCGTAGATGTCACCGAGCGAGTCCGAGGGTTGGCTTCTCACGGAGAATCGTTTGAGGTATCAAGTCGAAACCTGGGAGTACCTTCGCTACCAATTCCAGGTAAACAGTTGAGCGTAGTGTATTCAGTTGGGCATCAGCAATTCCGAGAAAGAGCCCAGGAGGGTGACATCTTTCGGTTTAACACAGCTGGTGCTTATGATCGGGGCGAGAGCTGGGGCCCGCGAGTTGTTCGAGGGATGTACGGAAGATCCGGAAGGTATATGGACGTCACTGACGAGCTTCGCGACTATGCGCAGCGCGGAGAAGGTTTCCGGGTTTCGCCAGAGGCATTCGGACTGGATACGGAACGCGCTCAAGGCAGCCGATTACACATGACAGTCATTGACCGGAGTGGTGAACGCGTGCAGCGCGAATACGAGGAGGGGGATTATGTCGATTTCCGATAGACGCCGGGGGAGTTGGTTGACGGGGCACGAAACATCATGTCGGCGAAGTGAAGAACAGCACTCTAGGCTAGATACAACACGGTGACGCCAACCGTGATTCGGGGAGCATTCGGCTGTTGATGTGCGCCCGAACATCATTCAAAATCGCAGCAATCCATCCGCTCGATCAAGCGGAAGCAATGGCACTCTTTCTACAGAGTGGGCGCATGGCGCCTGAGAAATAAGACCCGCTAATCATGGAAAGCTTTCGATAACCCTTCCGTTGCTCCCTAATCCCAAGATGACATGAGCCGACAGGCGGTCATGTCTTGGAGAAACGCCAGCGAGTTTTAGCCCTGAGCATATGCCGCAACGTCTTGGCCTCGCACATCATGTGAAGCGTCCAAGTTTCTTCGAGCGGCACTTCGCGGTTCCCCACACCTCCCAATATGACGCAAGTTCTTCCACGAATCAGGCGCGTCGCTGCGGCGATCACAATTTCACCGCGAATGGTTGCTGTGCTGGCGGCAGCTCGGCATTTCGCCGAGCGGCTGAACGCGCCCTTGCTTGTGATCCATGCCGGAGCGCCGGACGCGCAAAAGCAAGCCGAGTTCCGCGACGCGATGGTTCAGCTTGAAATGCCGCGCCAGACCCGCATCGCCTGGAACGAAGGCGAACCCGCCGAGGCCATCGTGACCGCGGCGGAAAAAGAAGGCGTCGATCTTTTGATTGCGGGTGCCCTCGAAGGCAAGGATGTCGCAAGCCGCAGTTTCCTAGGTGCCGTTGCGCAGCCTTTGGCGAAGCTGGCGCGCTGTTCGGTGTTACTTTTGACGCATCCGCAGATCGGTCCGAATCCATTTCGCAGGATCGTAGTGATCACCGATTTCTCTGATTGCGCAAAGGGGGCATTGAAGAATGCGCTGTGGCTCGCGGAAGCAGATTCGGCTGAACTGGTTCAGGTCATTTCAATTCACACGCCTTTCATGCAGGCGCGCGCCGAGTCGGGTGCTGAATACGAAAAACCGGCGCGCACGCGCGAAGAGGAAGAACAGTTGCTGCGCGATTTTGTGGCGACAGCGCCGGCGTGCGCCGTTCCTGTCGAATCCAAAATCGTCGATACGACTACCGGCTTTGGCGCGTGCGATTTTACGCAATCAACCGGTGCGGAACTGCTCGTCGTGCCTAAGCCCGAGCACCTCGAAGGCGCCGTGCCCTCGATGATGGATTGGGCGCTACAAGTTACTCCGTGCAGTCTCTGGATCGTGCGGGAAAGCTAGGATCTGCTCGGACTTCTGTCAGGGATGCCACGTTCCGAATGCGGTGTGCAGGACAGATCGAAGATAACAGTACA
>JAFAHS010000536.1 GCA_019237115.1 Deltaproteobacteria bacterium | reverse complement strand
TGCCGCGGTAGGCAAAGTCCCCCTGGAGACCGCTTGCCCAGTCGCTGCGGAAAACCCTGGTGGATTGGCCGTTGAAAATCAAATCGCCTTCGTCATCGGGATGAAATGAGAGCGTCGAATAACGGCTGAAGCCGGCGACCTGGTAATCGATATCGTCATGCAAGACACCCTGCAGAGCGACCACCCCAAAGTAGTTTTGCTCGAACTGGGTCTCGTCGACGTCCGCGGAGGGAAAGACCGGGGTCCCCGCGAGCTTGAAGACCTGAGGCTGGCCGGGGTTGGCGGGAATGTCATAGTGAGCGACGTTGAAGCCTCCAAAGACCGAGAGCCTGGTGGTTGCGTTGATGAAGTAATTGGCGATCCCAAATGCGTTCCCCTGCTGGGTTGTGTCATTGATCGCCTCGGGACCGGGAGTCGGCGGTTCCAAACCCCGATCGTTCTGCAGAAAGTAACCGGTCACGTAGTAACTCAGGTCTCCCTTGGTGCCCCCCAGCTCCATGCTCGGGTTTAGAGTCCCGCGCTGCCCGCCATACATACCGAGGTTGCCGCCGTTTTCAATTTCGCCGGTCTTGGTCTGGATCGAAACGACCCCCGCGGTATGGTAGCCGTACTGCGCGGGCAAAGTACCTTCGAGCAGAGAGATGCTGGAAGCCATGCGCGGACTCAAGCTTTGCGAGAAGCCCGCGGCGATTCCTTCGGGCAATTCGATTCCGTTGATGCGGTACTGAATCTCCGCATGTTCGCCCCGTATGTGCAGTCCGCCAAAGGAATCCTGCACTACCCCGGGCGCCTGCAGGAGCACCTGGCTCATCGGGGTGTTGTTGCCGGCCGGCATCTCCTCGATTGCCTGCTGCGTGAAACGGTAGACGCTGCTCCCGGTCTCGGGGCTCAGGTCGTTGCGCGCCTGGTTAAGCTTTTGTGCCCGGAGCTGGAGACTGAGCGCGGTCTGCGCTTCCATGGCGAGCTCGACCGGCTTGGCACCGGTCGCGGTGACGGTGACCAGGGCAAGGGCGGTTTTGAAATCGGTCTTGTTCGCGACCACCGCATACATGCCCGGTGCCACATTTGAAAAGGTGAAGTGACCTCCCCTATCCGTGACGGAATGGCCGAGAATCTGCCCGTCGTTGGTCTGCAGGATCACCCTAACCCCCTCCATGGGGCGTCCGAGCGCATCGGTGGCCCTTCCTGTCACAACCTTGCCGGATTTTTTGGCGGCACCTTCGGCCGCGTTCGCAATCGTTGCTGGCAGAGCAAGCTGAAGCAGACAAACCAGCGCTGCTAACACTTTCAATTCCCGCATCGCAAAACTCCTGCGCAGACCCAACGCCATTCAGAGCGCTCTGCGCGAGTAGGCCCGTAGCCGAGGCCACGAAACCTGGATTCAGTTGTTTGGAAAAAGCGGAGGCTTAGAACGATGCGGGCGGAGCGCGTCCGAAGTGATGCTCGAACGCGACGTCTGATATCTCGCCGGAATCCGAGGCGAGAACCCAGTGGAGTTCAATCTTGGGCGAGAACTGCGCCACCGCGGGAGAGGATGCGGCTGGCGCGTGGAAGGCGATGAGGCAGATCTGGCAAAGATCGGAGTCGGCACTGAGTTGGGTCTGGGCGGCGTGCCGAGAGCTGGGCAGGTTGTGATAGTGCGAAGCGCCGACCAGCTGGACGAAGACGATGAGGGCCGCCGCGAAGATCGCGGTTACCGGGCGATGTTTGCGTTTTGCAATTTCGGTTGGGCTGCTCAAAATCGCCTTCCGCGTCGGTGATTAATAATCCCTGCCCCATCGCGGTGCAAGAAGATTTCTTCCGGGTCGGGTCCACCGGTTGGCGCCACGTTAGGCTCAACTCGGTGAAATTCCGCTGCGCTGGGACCGTTTACCTGGCTCCCGGATGACGAAAAAACCATGCCGTCTGCCGACGCACTGTCGTATCGGATCGCCGCGGTCCAGCGACAGGTGGACTCCAACAGCTACCGTGCCGGGCCTTGGGTGCGGGTGGCTACCGACCTTGTTCGTCGACCCGTCCTTGCGGATCGCCATCTACGTCTGTCGGGTGTCGTTCTGGACCGTGGTCGCGATCAATGTCGGGGGCTCCGTGGCGATTCTGATCGGGGTCCGCACCCGCTTCGGAGCAGTCCGCCTGCACGATGGCGGCCGCGGCCGCGCTGGAACTGCGCGAAGCGCTCGAGGCTTAGCCCGCGATCCGGGCGGGAATCAGACGATGCCGTCCGCCTTGAGGCGCTCGAGATCGCCGGCCGTCATGCCCAGCAATTCGCCGTAGACTTCACCGTTGTGCTGGCCGAGCAAGGGCGCCGCCTTTACCTCGGCGGGTGAATCCTCCAGCCGCACCGGGCATCCGGGCATGGTGAATTCACCGCGGACCGGATGATTCACGGTCACGATCATGCCGCGCTCTTTCAGATGCGGATCATTGAGCAGCTCGACGCTGTCGAGCACCTTGCCGCACGGCACACCGGCTTCGCCGAGGATTTTCATGACCTCGTGCTTGGTATGTTTGCCGGTCCATTCGTTGATGGTCGCGGTCAAAACCTCCACGTTATGAGCGCGCGACCGTGGATCCTTGAATCGATCGTCGCCGGCCAGCGCTGGCTGGCCCATCGCCGCGCACAGGCTCTTCCACATCTCGGGCGTGGTGCAGAGGATGAAGACGTAGTCGTTGTCGCCGCCGGGCGCACATTTGAAGATATCGCCCGGTCCACCGCCGAGTCGGTTTCCGGTACGCGCCACCGGCTTGTGGGTGACGTACGTGCCCATCATCGGGACGCGGCAGAAGTTTAAGACCGCTTCCTGCATCGCCAGTTCGACCTTCTGCCCCTTTCCGGTGCGTTGACGCTGAATGTAGGCAGCCAGCACTCCGATGGCCGCGTGCATCCCGGTCCCGGTATCCCCGATGGTCGGTCCCGGCTTGAGCGGGGGCGTTCCGGTGAAGCCCGTCAGTGACATCGCGCCGCCCGACGCCTGCGCGATCATGTCGAAGCTCTTGTACGGACTGTAAGGTCCGGTGGTACCGAAGCCCTTGATGGTGAGATAGATGAGCCGCGGATTGATTTGGCGAAGCTTCTCGTAGCCGAGGTCGAGCCCCTCGAGCGTGCCCAGCGAATAGTTCTCGCTCAGAATGTCGACCTTCTTGACCAGCTCGATGAACATCGCGCGGCCCTGCTCGCTCTTCAGGTTGAGCGTGATGCTGCGCTTGTTCGCATTGAGCAGCATGAAATAGTAGGAGTCGACCCCCGGTTTCTCGGTCAACATCCATCGTCCCTGCTCGCCCATCTTGGGAGATTCGACCTTGATGACATCAGCCCCCAGCCACGCGAGCATTTCGGTGCACGAGGTGCCGGCTTCGAATTGGGTGAGATCGAGCACTTTCACGCCTGCCAGAGCTTTTTCCATTGACCGCCTCCGGGCACCCAGGGCGAGAACCGCCGGGCGCTTGTCCTCTCTTATGTAGCCCTAGGGGCGCGAGGTCGGCAAGCCAGTCCATGAGCGCGCGTGCACACCTTTTGGCCACCGCGCCGCGTCTGATAAATTTTGCCTGACGGACACCATGGCTGCTGCGCCGATCGCCAAGCTCGGGGGAATTCGTGACCAACTGAATCGCGCCTTTCTGGAGCGCGCGGAATTGATCGACGGAGCACTCGCCGCACTCCTCTCGCACAACCACGTGCTGCTGATCGGCCCGCCCGGAACTGCGAAGTCGATGCTGGCCGACGAGCTGTGCGCCCGCATCGAGGGAGCCAACTACTTTCAGTGGCTGCTCACCCGCTTCAGTACCCCCGAAGAACTGTTCGGCGCCGTGAGCTTGAAGGGGCTGGAACAGGACGACTACCGGCGGGTCACCACGCACAAGCTGCCCGAGGCGCATATCGCGTTCCTCGACGAAATCTTCAAGGCCAACTCCTCGATTCTCAACGCGCTGCTCACGCTCATCAACGAACGGATTTTTCACAACGGCCGCGAGCGGATCCCGACCCCGCTCATCACCATGTTCGGTGCCTCCAACGAGTTGCCCGACGAGGAGGAGTTGAGCGCACTCTACGATCGATTCATGTTCCGGTTTATCACTGCCTACATCACCGAAGATTTTCACTTCCTCAAGATGTTGGACGGCGCCGCGGCGCAGACCCGAACTACCTTGAGCTTCACCGAACTGAACGCACTTGCGGAGGCCGTGGCGACGGTCAAGGTTCCCGGAGCAATCCTCACCGAGATCGCGGAGCTGCGTCGGACCCTGGGTCGCGAGCATATCGTGGTTTCGGATCGGCGCTGGAAAAATTCGCTCGATGTGTTGCGCGCGCATGCGCTTCTTTTTGGCCGTTCGGTCGTAATCGAAGACGACCTGATGTTCCTGGAGCACGTCTTGTGGAAGGACCCCGAGGAGCGCCCCAAAGTCACCGACCTGCTGCGCCGCCTGGTTCGCGGGTACGAGGAGGAGGCGCGTGAGCTGCTCATCCAAAGCCAGGAGCTGCGTGACTACGCGCAGCGCTCCTGGGAAAGCAACGAGTTGCGCGACCGTGCGGTGGTCGAGGCGCACACCAAAATCGCAAATATCCTGGTCAAGTTCGAAACCCTGCTGCAGCAGGCATCGGACGCGGGGCGCACTATCCCCGGAGCGGACGCGATGCGGTCGGAAGTGCGGGAAATTCAGCAAGCGATGCTGCGCCGAACCATCGGCACCTGAACCGCTAGGGAAACATTTCCAACCATCCGGCTCTCGGAGAAGAACGTCCTGCCGCCCACGAACTCTTATTAAACCATGCCCGCCGAAGAAACTTCGCCCGCGGTTGTGCTTCGGGCGCGCGACTATGCCGAATCCGACCGGATAGTGACGCTGCTCACGCGCGACTATGGAAAACTTGGCGGTATCGCAAAAGGCGCAAAAGCATCGCGCCATCGGTTCGAACGCAAGCTGGAACCCTTCTCGCACGTGATGGTGCATTTCCGCCGCCGTCCTCATGGCCAGCTGGTGTTCATCACGCGCGCGGAGGCGGCGGACCTGCTGCAATTCCGTATCGAAGATGAGCTTGGCCGAATCGCGCTGGGCACTTACATGCTGGAGTTGACCGACACGCTGACCGTAGAGAGCGGCGATGCCACCGACGCGTATCAGACCCTGGTCAGCGCGCTTGGGGTGCTCTCCGAGCATTCGGCGCAGACGGCGATAAGGCAGGCGTTCGAGCTGCGTGCGTTACGATGGGCGGGTTTCGGACTTGAGTTTGCACAATGCCGGGTGTGCGCAAACCAGGCGGATACCGAGGCCGTCTACTTTGTGGTTGGGCGCGGAGGAGTAGTCTGCGCACGCTGTCGCAGCGGCGTTCCCGAAGCCGCTATCCGGCTGCGGATGGAAAGCGCCGCGGCGCTGGCGAGACTCGGTGCGATGGCACTGGAGGAAGTCAGCGGTGCGACTTCCGCGGGAGCCGATGGCGCCCTGGCCATCGCGCGCTTTCTGAACTCGATCGTTGACCGAAAGCTGCGGACGGCGGATTTCCTGGATTCAATTCTGAGCGGCGGAACGTAGTCGCGCGGGCAACCGCGGCGAGATCCCGCGGGCAAACTCGTGCATGGCGAGGCGCACCTTTATTCGAAATGGCTGCGCAGGCGCGCGATCAGCGTAGCGTGGCGCTCGTCGGTGGCGCGGAATTCGATGCGGCGGGCGTTGGCACCCGCGTAGCTGATTCGCACCGCGAGAAAATCCAGGTCTTCGGCCTCGCGCAGGCGCTCAAACCATTCGACCGCGGCAATACCGGCGGAGAACAGGTATTCGCGCAGTCCCAGGTCCTCGAGGCTGGCCGCGTCGAGGCGATAGAGGTCGATGTGGAAGAGCGGCAAACGTCCGTGGTGCTCCTGGATAAGCGTAAAGCTCGGGCTCAGGATGTCCTCTTCGCGAAGGGCGAGACCCCGGGCCATGCCCTTGATAAAGCAGGTCTTGCCAGCACCCAGCTCGCCGATCAAACCGAGCAGTTCTCCGCCTTCGAGCAGCGATGCGAGCCGCCGCCCCCATGCTTTGGTCTCGTGGGCCGACTTGCTTTCGATTACGAAAATTGCCGGCGCAGGGACGCCGGGCTCGCGTCGTGCGGCGCTCATGCAAACATTCTATATCCCCGGTTCGCGCAACTCAGCAGCACTCAACGCTTCCATCGCGGAGGGGAGTTCCTCAATCAGGTCGCCTGCCAGATACCCCACCCTACCCCGATGCGCAGCCACCCGATCGGCCGCGTAGCCGTGCAGGAACACGCCCAGTGTCAACGCATCGAACCCGGTCATGTGTCGCGACAGCAGAGCACCGACGATGCCGCACAGGGCATCGCCCATGCCGGGCGTAGCCATGCCGGGGTTCCCGGTCGAGTTGATGCAAACCGCGCCGTCGGCATCCGCAACTACGGAGCGGGCGCCTTTAAGCAGCACGCACCCGCCCGTCTTCTGTGCCAGGCTTCGTGCTGCCGAGACCCGGTCTGCGTTCACCGCCGCGGTATTAATCTTCAGCAAACGCGCCATCTCGCCTGGATGCGGGGTCAAGACCAGCGGACCCCGTGCGGTTGCGGCCTTTTCACACCCGATGGACGCGAGTGCATTGAGACCATCGGCGTCGATGAGCAGCGGGCGGTCGGGCGCCGCGCCCTCCGCGACCAGCCACCGCAGCAGCTCGACGGTGTCATCGCTCATACCTGCACCGGGGCCAAACACGATCGCGCTCTTTCCGTCGATCAGATGCTGCAATGCGCCGGCGGCCAGGCTTCCGTCAAAATGGCCGTCGCGCTCGGCGATGGGCTCGGTCATCAGCTCTGCCTGCGCCGAAGCGATGACCGGCTGGACCGACTCCGGGACCGCGGCGGTGACCAGGCCGGCGCCGGTCCTGAGCGCCGCGCGCGAAGCCAGGATAGCCGCGCCGGACTTGCCGCGGCTGCCAGCTATTACCATCGGATGGCCATAGTTGCCTTTGTGCGAATTAGCGGCCCGCACACCGAGAAGAGGTGTCGCATCGGCTTTTTCGAAATAGCGTCCCCGCGGCGCGATCGCGGCGATCGCGCCGGGGGCGAATCCGATGTCCACCACCTTCAACTCGCCGCACAGCTCGGTCCCTGGATAGGAGACGTGCCCGAACTTGGCAAAGCCGAAGGTGATGGTCTGGGTGGCGCGCACCGCAGCCCCCAGGACCGCTCCGGTATCGGAACTCACGCCCGAGGCGATATCAATTGCAACGACGGGAACTCGCCACGAATTGATCATCTCGATCGCGCGCGCCGCGGTGCCGCGCACCTCGGCATTCAGGCCGGTGCCAAAAATCGCATCGATGACCGCGCCGGGCGCCTGCACGGAGCCCGCCTGCAAATCGGCTTCGTCCGGCGCCTGAATGATCGTGCCACCTCTGCCAACAAATTCGTCGTGCGCCCGAGCCGCATCGCCCTTGAGATCGGAACCCCAGCCCAGAAGAAGCACGCTGGTCGGAATTCCACCCTCGAGCAGGCGGCGCCCCGCCACGAAACCATCGCCGCCGTTGTTGCCCTTGCCGGCCACCACCAGCACGCCGGTTTCGGCGCACCGGGGATCGCGAGCGACGAGCGCCTCCGCGCAAGCCTCCCCCGCGCGCGTCATCAAGGCGTACGAATCGACTCCAAATTTCTCCTGGCTTAAACGGTCGAGTTCCCGGCTCTCCGCTGCCGTGAGGAGAATCATTGAAGTGCACCGTGGTCTGGTCGTCCCTGAATCAACCTTGTATCCGAGAATCGGCGCGTGAAGATAGCAGCATGCGCGGCGGACCGTAACCACCTAGTCGGCAAAGACCGAGGTTTAGCCAGGATCGCAGTGTCTGCCCAAATCCCCCGAATCATTTCTACTTCATTCCAACTTCATGTTGGGTTTCTGCGCGCTAATAGACCGTTTCTGGGCAAAACACAAAGCTCTGCCGCTTTCACAATCTGGCACGGGGGCATCGATCACCACGAAAGCCCTTGGCATAATGAGTCGAGGTCGTCTTCTGGGAAACCCATGGATGGAAGAAGATGGACGCAGACGATTGCTTTCGGGATTTTGGTCGACGTGTCTTCTCGCTCAATGAATCGCGGGTCATAGAGCAATAAAACGTGGGCGGGCGCAACGTGACAACGCCTCAATCTCATAGATCGCCCTCTGAGCTAACCGACACTTCGTGCCCTCCACGCACGGCTCTAGCCGCATACCGCGACTTGATGCGACTAGGCGGCGCGCGCTACCGCGGGGCGTGGTTGCCGTTTAAGCAACGCAATGAGATTCGTGATCACCTGCTAGTCTGTGCACGCTGCCAGACCGAGCTCGTGGCCAGCCGAAAGAAGCAGCGCCTTTCCATCAGGTTACAGGCAGCAGCCAGCAACTGGGTGAAGCGATCCACTGTCTTGCGGCTGCGCGTGACGCAATTCGCAGGCATCGTTGCGATTTTAGCCTCGATCACGTGGCTGACTGACCGGCCGCGCCGATTGGTCGGCCACCCCGAGACGATCCTCCGGGCGGCGGTCGGTCCGGCTCGCGATACGGCGGCACCGCAAAGACCAACGCCAATCGACGCCGTTTCATCGGGAATTGGCACCTCGGTGCAACCTGTGGAAGCCCCCTACCCGTCCACGCACTATTCGACGGGCGATAGGTCAGTTCGCGGCCAGACCACCAAGCCTCCCAAAAAGCGAACGCCCTACCACCTCCAATCGAATCGGCTCTACACAATGGAACAGGCCAAGTCCCTTATCGAGCGGTTTCGGACCCTCGGCTACACCGCCCACCAGACACCCGTCCAGTCAGGTGATGAAACGATGTACCGGATTGAGGTTGGGACCTTCAAAAACGTACGCGAAGCGGACGATGCGGCTGACGACCTGGAGTCACGCTATAATTCCGCTTTCAACTCGCCATGAGCGAGGGTCAGTCGACGTTCGAACTCATCTCTCTCGCCGTCGATTGACGGCTTGGGGCGGTGGGCAGGTTTCAGGCTGGGCGATGGAAATGGCCCGGTTTTCGTTTGTTCTGTAGCCTCGCACCTCCGGGGCATGGACAATCGTCGGGTGGTCAAGCTCAGCGTCAACCTCAACAAAATCGCGATCCTGCGCAATTCGCGGGGCGGGGAGCTGCCCAGCGTGGTCAAGGCCGCGCGCACCGCGATAGCGGCTGGCTGTCACGGAATTACCGTGCATCCGCGGCCCGATGCGCGGCATATCAGGCGGGGCGACGTGCTCGACCTCGCCGACATGCTCACGGTCGAGTTTAACATCGAAGGCTATCCCGGTCCGGAATTTCTCGACCTGGTCTGCCAGGTGCGACCTACCCAATGCACCCTGGTACCCGATCCGCCTGGTGTACTGACCTCCAACGCCGGGTGGAACCTGGTGTCGGGCAGTGACTGGCTCGCCGATGTACTGAAGAGGCTGCGCGACCACGGAATTCGCACGAGCCTGTTCGTGGAAGCGGACGTGGCGCAGGTGCCGCGGGCGCGGACCCTGGGTGCGGATCGCATCGAGCTGTTCACCGGACCGTACGCGCATACCTTTGGGACCGAAGAAGGCGGGCGGATTCTGGAACTGCATCGCGCGGCGGGAAAAGTCGCCCGGGAGGAAGGACTGGGAGTAAACGCAGGGCACGACCTGAATCTCGACAACATTCCGGCCTATGTGAAGGCGGTGAGGGGACTGGCCGAAGTGTCCATCGGACACGCGCTGATATCGGATGCGCTTTATGTGGGGCTCACTCGAGCGGTGAAGGCATACTTGAAGGCGCTGGGGTCAAAGCCTGCTTCGAACTCACCGCCCAGAAGAAAGCAATAAGCCGGCGGGTGCCGACCTGTCCGGAGCACGTCGACCCCGCGGCAAAGGCGCGCTAGCCCGCCCGCGCCTTGCCCTTGGGGAGCGTGTGCGCACCCAGATTTTTCTGGATTGCCGCGCCGATCTCGCGTGCGATGGTCCCGATTACTTCGGAGTCCTCGCCCTCGACCATCACGCGAGCGAGCATCTCGGTTCCCGAGTACCTGACCAGTAGTCGACCGGTACCATTGAGGCGCTGCTCGGCGGCGGCGATGACGCGCCGGACCTCGGGAACTTCTGCCAGCGGGCGCCGCTCGCGAACCTTGATGTTCTCGAGCACCTGCGGCACCCGGTGCATGGCCCGCAGTTCGCTCAGAGGACGGCCGCTCTCAACCATCACGGTCAACACCAGCAGCGCAGTGATCAATCCATCCCCGGTGGTGGAATGATCCATGAAGATGACGTGGCCGGATTGCTCACCACCGAGGTTGTAGGAGTTGTTGCGCATCTCGCGTGCGACTGCGGGATCGCCGACATCGGTGCGCACCAGCGTAACGCCGGCCTTTCCAAGCGCGCGCTCCAGCCCGAAGTTGCTCATCACCGTCGCGACGACGGTGTTCGCGTTGAGCTTTCCTTCGGACGCCATTTTGATTCCGAGCGTCGCCATCGCGTCGTCGCCGTCGAAAATCTCGCCCTTTTCATCGACCAGAATCGCGCGGTCGCCATCGCCATCCAGGGCGATTCCGAGGTTGGCGCCTTCGGCGAGCACCGCCCTGGCGAGATGTTCCGGATGCGTCGCCCCGCAATTCAGATTGATATTCTTGCCATCCGGGTCGACCGCGAGAGTGACGACCTCCGTGCCGAGTTCGTCGAGCACTTCGGGTCCGATCTTGTAGCCAGCACCGTTGGCACAGTCGATCACGACCTTGAGGCCATCGAACATCACCGACCGGGGCACACAGGCTTTCAGAAATACCAGGTAGCGGCCGTGCGAGTCGTCAATTCGTGCCGCCTTGCCGAGATCCCCGGCCAGCGCGCGATGCTGGGCCAGCACACGATCATCGAACACCAGGTCCTCGATGCGCGCTTCCGTTTCATCGTCGAGCTTGAAGCCATCGCGGGAGAAGAACTTTATCCCGTTGTCCTGAAACGGATTGTGGGAAGCCGAAATTACCACCCCGGCCTCCGCGCGCATGCTGCGGGTAAGAAAGGCAATCCCCGGGGTGGGCAGCGGTCCCACCAGCCAGACATCGACCCCCATCGAGCAGATGCCGGATTCCAACGCGGTTTCGAGCATGTACCCCGACAGTCGAGTGTCCTTGCCGATGAGAATCTTGCGCCGGCGACCCGAGGAATTCCGAAACACGTGCGCCAGCGCGCGGCCCAGTTTCAGGGCGGTCTCGGAGGTTATCGGTTCGAGGTTGGCGACGCCCCGGACTCCGTCGGTGCCGAACAGCTTAGGATGTCTTTCCATCGTTGATGTCAATTCGCTTCTGTTTGTAAATCCGGACCCTCACGTGGGCGGGGTTCTGCTTGACCAACTGCATGCCGTCCGGCAGGTCGACCTGCACGGGGAACTCGTGCGCGCCGGGATCACCGCCCTTGGCATCGACGAAGACCATCCCCTTGGGGTCGAGTCCGTCGAGTTTTACTGCAGGTCCGCGCAAGGTGATGCTCGCCTTCTGTGGCGAGACCCGGAACTTGAAGTCGGTATCCCGGACTTCGACCGGAATGCCCTTGAATTCACGATTGGCGATTACCTGCGTGATGTCGAGATGGACCTGGACCCGGTTGGCGCCGAGATGGACGTTGGGATCGGGGCTGATCAGGGTCAGGCGCGCTTCCACATCGTTGGACTCGCCTTTCAGCTCGAGTGGCTCGGTGTCGATTCTCTGCAACGCGAGAACGTAGCGGCTGGGCCCGCTCACCGCCACCACCGGGGGTCTCAGGTCGATCGCGTTGATCTCGTAATTGGGTTCCGGTTGTCCGTCAACTTCCAGATGCACGGGCAGCTCCCGCATCACGATGCGGTCCACGTCCACGTGGACTTCGTCGGGAGTGATACGGGTGACGCTGGTTTGGCGGGGCACGTTGAAGATCGAGGGCGACAGCTTCAGGTCGGACCGTCCGGTGGGAACGTTGGCAAGGTCGAGTCTCACGGTGAGCCGTTCGGGATCGAGCAGCGAAAGCAGGGTACGGGGCCCCGCGACCTCGATTTTCACAAAGTCGGGGGGATGATTCACGATCACCAGGCCGGGCGGAATCGACCGGTAGCTGATTGGCACCGAGAGCGTCTCGACCGCGCCGCGCTGACCCGCATTGACAAACACCCACAGTCCCACCGCAATCAGCAGCGCGATTATGCGGGTCCCGATGTTGCGCCGGAAGTGACGAACGTAGTCGCTGACTGAGCGGATCGTTCGGGGCAGGTCTAGATTCCGAAGCAGGTCTAGATTCCGGAGCGGTTTTAGATTCGGAATGCGCACGGGTCCTTGTGGTCCTCAGCGTCTCAGCTCGGCAGGCCGCGCAAGAACGACATGACCTCGTTGGGGGCCATCTCGCGTTTCAGTTCACCGCCGCGCGCGATGGAAGTGGTCCCGTCCTCTTCGGAGACGACGATCACCACCGCATCGCTGTCCTCGGTCATGCCAATGGCCGCCCGATGCCGGGTGCCCAGGGCCAGGCTGACGTTCGGGTTCGAGGACAGCGGCAGAACACACGCAGCCGCCAGGATCTGATCCCCCTTGATGATCACCGCGCCGTCGTGGAGCGGCGAACCGCGCATGAAGATGGTCTCGAGCAATTCGGGCGAGACCTTGCCGTACACCAGCCGCCCGCTTTCGACAAAGTCATTGAGACCGTCATCCTGCTCGATGACGATGAGAGCACCGATTCGGCGCGCCGCCAGCCACGCGACCGCGGTGGTGATTTCCTCGGCCGCGCTGGCCGCGGGCGTACGCGGGCCGAAAAAGGACTGGGCGCCGACCCGGGTCAGCGCGCGGCGAATGTCGGCCTGGAAAATCACCACCAGGATGACGAACAGAGAGCCGAGGAAATTATTCAGCAGCCAGTTGAGGGTAAACAGGCCGAGGACCTGCGAGATTACGAATGCGGCACCCACGATCACCAGGCCCACGATCATCTGCACGGTGCGCGTGCCGCGAATCAGCATCGCGATCCGATAGATGACATAGGCGACGATCAGGACATCCACAATATCCTGCCATCGCGGCGCGGGAATCATTGGAACGTAATTCGGCATCGCGCTTGCCTCTACTTGGTAATGTTGCGCCCCCTCATCTCCACCGCCATCCGGATCGCGGCGCGCGCTGCACCGGGATCGTGCGAGCGCACGATCGCCGCTCCCGCCGCCACCGCAAGCGCATCCGCCGCCGCGCTGCCGAACTCAATTTCCCGCGGGGAGTCCCCCGCGATGCGGCGGATGAAGCTCTTGCGCGAAGTCCCTACCAATACGGGATAGCCGAGGGCACACAGCACGGGCAAGGAGTTGAGAATCGCCAGGTTGTGCTGGGCGGTTTTGGCAAACCCGATGCCCGGGTCGAGGATAATCCGCGACGCTGGTATTCCGGCGCGGATCGCATACTTCGCGCGCGCCGCAAGGTAACCCGTCACCGCGATTACCACGTCGCGATAGCGCGCGAAGCGCATGTGGTTTTCGGGAGAACCGCGCATGTGCATGAGGACCACCGCGCTCTTGCTGGCGGCCGCCAGGCGCGCCATTTGCGGATCGTAGCCGAGCGCGGTCACGTCGTTGATGATCGAAGCCCCGTGCTCAAGGGCCGCGCGTGCCACCTCCGCCTTGCGCGTGTCGATGGAGAGCGGAACGCGCAGGCGCCCCGCCAACCCGCGCAGCACCGGAAGTAGCCTGCGCAGTTCCGCTTCAGCCGGCACTTCGCGAGCGCCGGACGGACGGGTGGATTCGCCCCCGAGGTCGACGATGTCGGCGCCGTTCTCCTGCATCTCCAAAGCATGCGCGATGGCGCGCTCGGGGTTGAGGTACTGGCCGCCGTCGGAAAAGGAATCGGGGGTAACGTTCAGCACCCCCATGACGGCCGGAAAATGGACGACCCGTCCGTCGTGCAAGCGCATGCGATCCGGAAACCTGGAATGGCTGGGAGTGGTTCGTGGCGCGCGTCGCTGCCGAGCGCGATTTTCAGAAGCGTCGGTCATTCATGCGGCTCATGGCTCGGTGCGGGA
>JAFAHS010000518.1 GCA_019237115.1 Deltaproteobacteria bacterium | reverse complement strand
CGGCACAGCAGGTAATCAAACCCGTCGCTGCGAAAGGGCAGCGGCTCGTTCGCATCCGCGCAAATCCAGAATTGGCCGGGATGCGGGCGCGCAGGCGGGAACAGATCCACCGAGCACACGCGGAACCCAAGCGCTGCAAGCGTCGCGGTCTGCAGTCCGCCGCCCGCGGGCACGTCGAGCACGCGGCCGGGAGTCAGATCGGCAAACAGACTTCGCGGGCCCCCGCGGGCGCGCACCAGCAGCTCGGCTTCGCCAGGTTTGCCGGCTCCAACACTCGCACCACCCGCCGCCATCAGTGCAAAATACCGCGCCTGCGCAATTCCTCGTCGCGGTAGCGCCGGTAGAGCAGCGTCCATTCGTTGCTGCCCTCGACAATCCCTCTTTTGATGGAGGCTATTTTGCGCCGCACCAGCGCGTCGATCTCATCGCCCCGGGCGTTCCATTCGGCGATAAGCTCGCGCGCCTGCCGCAGGGCCAGCGCAAAGTTGGGAATCTCGGCCAGACCCTCGTCGCGCAGACGAGCGAGCGATTCCCGCGCCAGGTAGAGAATCCTAGCTTCGCTGAGTTTCATTCCTGCACTTCCCGTGACCACCAGCGCACAGGGCGCCCGGGGGCTTTGGTGCTGCGCCTATCGCGAATCGTGCCATTCCCAACCTGAGCCCTGGGCGAAGAATGCGCGGCTCGGCGGCTGTCCATATGACCACCCGCCTCCGGCCTGGCTAGAGGGTAAAGCCCTTCTTCTCGGCCAGGCGCTGGCGAATCATGGATCGTAGCCGTGCCGGGTCGGCACGCGGGTCTTTGCGCGCCAGCTCCTCGGTCATCCGGTCGGCCTCCGCGTCGATCTCGGCTTCGGTCTCGAAGTTGGCGGACATGAGCTCGACCACGCACGCGATCAGGTCCTGTTCCTCCGCCTTGGGCTTGATGATCTGGCGCGCCGCCAGGCTGTGCACCAGGAAACTTGCGAGCGAGTCGATTTGCGATTCCCGAATCATCGGGGGAAAGCTTTCGGCGCGGGGTCAGGGACCGCCATGTGGCTTCTTCGCGTTTTCCTTCTCCTGCTCTTCTTTATAGACCTGGTCCATCTTCGGTTCGAGAGTTTCGTAAAATTGCTTGATGTGCCCGATGTTCGCACCGAAGTCGCCAGGAAAGATCCCCAGCAACGACGTCGAGCCCGGTCGCTCCGTGCCGGAGCGCGCGCAGAGATCGATATCGCCCTTCGGCGCGACCGTAATCCGCACGTCATCTTCGGCCCCCACAATCCGGCTCGTGTAGACGCACTGGAGTATGCCTGCGCGCGGGTCGGACTTGACGATTTTCCATCCACCCAGCGAATTTACGACCTGCTGCGACAGGTCGAACAGCTTCTGGCGTGAAATGCCGGGGAAGCTGCGCGTAATCAGCTCGGGATATACGTCGTCGTTTTCCCCGGGCGCCGGCGTCTCCCCGGCGGCCGGCACGGGGCTGGTGGTGGCGGCGGGCTCATCGGGCCATTTGCAGGTCGCCGTCCCCAACCCCTTCTCGCTGGTGGCGGCGCGATTCTGGGTCAAGAACCTGATGATGCGGGCTCTCGCGCCAGGTTTCTCAAAGATCGTCTCGTTGTTCATGAGCATCGAGATTCCGGCGATGGCGACGAATCCGGCAATCAGCGCGATCGTGATCCGCACCAGTGCGAACACCAGCCGGCGGAAAAACGGGAGGAAAATCATCAGCAGGATGACGGCGGCGGCGACGATCAGATTCAGGTGGGGAATGCTGCTCATGGCCGTGGCGGCACTGAATGCCTAGCTCCTTTCGCGCGCGAGGCGCAAGGTCGGGTGGCCTGCCGACCGAGCTTCCCGATTGTATGTCACAGGCAGACACTGCGAGCAATCGCACACGTCCGCTCCACAACCAGGGCGGCGTCAGGTATTCCAGCTGCAGGAATTTGCGATCACGCGCTGGCGGTCGCAAAGCCGCCGCTCGCCTCACCGCGCAGGATCGCGTCGAAGCGCATCCCGCCCAGGTAATGGCGGCGCGCTTCCTCGTCGCCGATCGTGATACGGCGGACATCGCGACGCAGAATCGGCCAGATTCCTCCGACCATGGGATGGCGTCCCTGCCGATAAGAGAAGAAGTAGTACAGGAACTGACGCAGCACCGAGCGTCGGCCCTCCGCGCTCAAGCCGCGGCCCCCGGCTACCGTGGCCACCGTGTGCAGAAGCCGCGGAATCGAATAGAACCCGGTGAACGCATCACGGTACGCCTGCAACCAGCTCGAGCGATCGAGTTTTTCATGCTTGAGCGTCACGTGCTGTGAATCGAGGTTGTTGAAGTCCCAATCGATGATCGCGCCTTCCTTGGCGTAGCGCACCTGGTCCTCGGTCCCGGGCAGCGGTGTCATGATAAAGAACGACACGATATCGAAACCGATCTTCCTGAGGGTCTGGGCGGCGACCCGGCCGCAATCTGCCCCATCGAACGGGAAGCCGAGCATGTACCCGGCGTGAGCCGCCACGCCCACCTTGTGCCAGTTGTCGACCACGCGCCGGTACTTGTTGATGACCCGCGCGCGTGCCTCCCCGAGCTTGAGCTTGTGCTGGCGGTCATCGGTGTTTTGATACTTGGTCGCAAAATTCAGGTTGTCCGGGTTGAGCGATTCAATTCCGATGAAGGCCATATAGCAGCCCGCCGCGGCGGCCAGCTCCGTGAAACGCTGACTGCGGCGATGCTTGGCGGTTTCAGTCTCGCCCTCCGCGACATTGGCGTAACAGGAGGCGTCGACGTCGACCTGCATCATGAAGGAGAACTTGGGAAACTCCTTCTTGACCTCAACGAAACCGTTCAGAATCTCCTCCCACCGCGGCGATCTGAAGAAGTCGTCATCAACCAGAAACAAGGATTCAATGCCGTGATTGCGGCAGGCGTCGCGCACCCAGGTCACCACCGCGTTGGGTTCACGCGAGCGCATGGTGCGACCCATAACGTTCTTGACGCTGCAATACGAGCACGTGAACGGGCATCCGCGCGACGTGTCGATGGTGGTCATGGTCTCATTGAAGAAGCGGGTCAGATAGCGGTCATCGAGCACCGGCAGCAGCGCTTCGGTGATGAGTGGAACGATGATGTCGTCGCGTCCGGTCTTGGCGCGAATGCCGTCCTTGACCGAATAGCGAAGCTGAAGCTCGCCGCGCAGGAAGTCCTCGATGATCAGGCCCCACAGATTTTCGGCTTCGCCGACCACCGCCGAGATGCCGCATTCGTTGAGAAACTTGACCGAGTCCGGGTAGCCGCTGACATGGAAGCCACCCATCATCACCGGCACGCCCAGGGCCTTGAACTGCAGCGCGATGTCGCGACCGCGCGGGTACTGGTTGGACTGCACGCCGGACAGACCGACCAGCAGTTCCACACTATCTTCGTGGGCTTTTTCCTTAATCGCCCTGATGGTTTCAGGACCGATTACCCCGTCACAGATCTCGTCCCAGATGACGGTCTCGAGATGAACGTTGCGCTCGGCTGAGTACTTGCGGTTAAAGGCCTCGTTGAGCGCGGCCAGCGCGGTCAACGTGTTATTCGGTTGGACCCCGAAGCGGTAGAACTGTACATAACCCTCCTCATCGTAGCGGGACGGTTTGATGAAATAGACGCGTACCGTGCGGCACGGTTCCGGCTTGAGCGTTCCATTGTTGAGAGCACTCTGCGAGGCGGTAAGTTGAAGCGCCTGTGCCGGGCGGTCCCCACCATACCGATTGGTGCCCAAAAGCAGGTAGAGGATCACTGCCGCGATTCCAACTACCGCGACCAGTGCGACCAGGAAAAGTACCATTACAACTCCTCTGTGATTCTCAAAGGCTGAGCGACCGGGCTCAATCCGAGCCAGTCTAACCGACCGGTCAGAGTAAACCCTGCCAAGGGGGGAAAGTCAATCTTTCTCAGAAAATTTGCCGCTCGCAGCAATTCAATTTGGCACTATAACAAGCGGACCGACGCCGAGCTAACTCACACCGGAGGCTTAAAGCTCCACCCCGTCATAATCCGTAACATCCGGGACGCGATAAGTCGGGGGTAGATCTAGCGATACATCTCAACCAGATTCATCAAGCCCAAATCGCGGTAGCGTTCGATAAGGTATCCTTTGACCTCCTGAACACTGGCCATCTGAAGGGTCTCCCGGGCAATCGAGCGGGCGGTCTGGTAATCCACTTCGCGCACTAGCTTGCGCACCACCGGGATGAAGAGCGGGCTTAGACTGAGCTCGTCCAGACCCATCCCGACCAGCAGCAGTGTCGCCAGCGGGTCGCTGGCCATCTCGCCGCAGATGTCCACCTCCTTGTCAGCCGCGCGCGCGACGTTGACGATTTCGCTGATCGCGGAGATAACCGCCGGGTGGAACGCTTCGTAGAGATGCGCGACCTTGGGATTGTTCCTATCGGCCGCGAGCAGATACTGGATGAGGTCGTTAGTACCAACCGAGAAAAAATCCACCTCGCGCGCCAGCCGCGGCGCCAGCCAGACCGCGGACGGCACCTCGACCATGATACCAACCTCGATGTTGGGATTGTGCTCGAGCCCTTCCTTGTAAAGCTCGGCCTTGGACTCGGCGAGCAGCTCTTTGGCCCGGCGCAGCTCCTCGAGGCTGGAGATCATCGGGAACAGGATGCGCACGTTGTATTTCGCCGCGGCACGCAGGATGGCCCGCAGTTGCACCTTGAACAGTCCCGACATCTCCAGCGAGATGCGAATCGAGCGCCATCCCAGGAATGGATTCTCCTCGCGCGGCACTCGCATGTAGGGCGGGTATTTGTCAGCGCCGATGTCCAGCGTGCGGATGGTAACCGGGCGCTTGCCGACTTCCTTGAGCATCCGGGTGTAGAGCTCGAGCTGCTGATTCTCGTCCGGAAAATCCTCGTAGGTAAGAAATGAAAATTCGGACCGTAGCAGCCCGATGCCTTCTGCTCCGTAGCGCAGCGCGAGGTGCACATCGGCCAGTAGCGCGATATTCGCGAGCATCATCACGCGATGCCCGTCGCGCGTGCCGCCCGGTTGGTGGTCCGCCTCCATCAGTTCGCGCTTGAAGGCTTCGTAGCGCTTGGTCAGGCTCTGGTAGTCTTTCTCGATCTCGGTGCTTGGATTCACGTAGACGAGGCCCGAGTTACCGTCGAGCACCAGATGGTCGCCCTCGCCTACCGACTCCATCAGGTGCTCGACCCCGACGACCGTGGGAATTTCAAACGACCGCGCGAGGATGGCGGCGTGGGAAGTAACCCCCCCCGATTGCAGCGCGATTCCGGCGAGATTTTCGTGCGAGACCAGCGTGAGCTGCGAGAGGGTCAGCTCTTCCGCCACCAGGACGGTCGGCTTGCCGAACGCACCCCGCCGATCTTCCTGGCGCAGGTGGCGCAGCACGCGATGTCCCACGTCGCGGAAGTCGGTCGCCCGCTCGCGCAGGTATCCGTCGGCGACCGCCAGCATCTGCGCACTTAGTTCATCGATGACCCGAAACAGCGCGCTCTCGGCCGCATAGCCTTTCTCGATGGTATCGCGGACCCGCCCGATGAATTCCTCGTCTTCAAGAATCAGACGGTGCCCGTCAAAGATCTGCAGGTCCGTCTCGGGCATCAGGGATTGCATGCGGTTCTTGAGCGCCACCAGCTCGCCGCGCGATCGGTCGACGGCTTCGTTGATCCGTTTCAACTCGCCCTTGATGTCACGGCTGCGCTGATTGCGTTCGATGGTGCTCAGAAACGTGCCGACCACATGGGCGGTGCCCTGCGCAAACCCCGGCGCAGCCGGAAGTCCCACCAGGCGGGGCCGCCGCACCTTGCTGGGAGTTTTGACTCGGGTCTTGCCACCGACCTTCTCGTAGTCCTTGAGCTGGCGGTTCGCTTCGATCATCCGGCGCCGATATTCCTCGCGTTCCTTTTCCTTGGTCGCGAGCGTTTCGCGCAGCCGAAAGTGCCGGAGAACCTGAGCGATTTGGCTTGCGGCGGTACGCAGCAGAGTGACCTCGGTACGCGAGAACTTGCGGCGCGCGAGCGTCTGCGCGACCAGCACGCCATGCGGTTTCTGGCGTCCCTCCTGCACCGGGACCCCCAGAAAGGTGTGAAATCGCTCTTCGCCCGTTTCGGGGAAATATTTGTAGCGCGGATGGCTGATCGCGTCCGCGACCGCTACCGGTTCATCCTTCTCGATGACCAGTCCGACCAGTCCCTCGGTGGGGCGCATCGAAACTCGCCCTACCGAGTCTCGATCGAGTCCCTTCGTCGCGCGCAGCACCAAGCGTTCGCGCTGCGCGTCAAACAGGTAGAGCGAACAAACCTCCGCCTGCATCCCGTCCGCGATCGCTGCGACGATCTGGTCCAGAGCCCCACGCAGATCGTCGTGCGGCTCGCCGGCGATCGTGGAGATCTCCTCGATGAGCGCAAGCCGGTCGCGATTGGTTGCCATAAGCGTAATTCAGGGCCCGAGTGCGCGAGAATTTTACCGCACCACTTCCCGCCGTCACAACGGAAGACGGGCGAAATCCGCAGATTTCAGCGCTTTCGAAGACCAGCGAGCCCAGGTTCTGCGAAACTCGCCGATTTTCCCGGCGCTTGCGCTTCAAGGCAGCTCGAAAGTAGCGAGTGCATTCTGCAGGAGACCGCGGCC
>JAFAHS010000410.1 GCA_019237115.1 Deltaproteobacteria bacterium | reverse complement strand
CGCCGCGGTGTCTGGTATTCAGCCGCTAATAATATAGGAACCGCTCCGCGATACCAGAGATCCATCCGCCAAGCCTCGAGCACGGGCGGGTTTTGAGGGTCAATCCGGCGGAGTTATACTGCGCCCGATCCACCTGGATCGGAGCAGCAAATGGATTTTAGTTACACGCCGTCGCAGGAGAGCTTTCGCGCCGAACTGCGCACCTGGCTTGAGACCAACTCCGGAGAGATTTTTGGCCGAGGCGGCGAAGGACTGGGCGGCTCCACCGCCAGCCTGCTCGACGTGCGCGATGACGGGCGCTGGAAGCAGATGCTCGATTACCATCGCCGACTCTACCGGTCGGGCTACGTCGCGCTGCACTGGCCCAAGGAATGGGGCGGCGGCGGCGCCGACCTGGTGGAACAATCGATCTATCAGGACGAAGTGCTGCGGCTGGGGTTGCCGCTCTATGGCGCGAATCAGCTCGCCATCGACCGCATCGGACCCACCATCATGCTGATGGGAACCAATGAGCAGAAACAGCGGCATCTCCAACCGATGCTAACCGGCGAGCAAATTTGGTGTCAGGGATACTCCGAGCCCAACGCGGGCTCCGACCTGGCCGGCATCCAGACCAGGGCGGTCGTCGAGGGCGACTCTTTCGTGGTCAACGGGCAGAAGGTCTGGACCAGCCTCGCGCAACGCTCGGATTGGCAAGTGCTGCTGGTGCGGACCGATCCGGAAGCGCCCAAACACAAGGGCATCTCGTACCTGCTTGTCGACATGCATACCCCGGGCATCACGGTTCGGCCCCTGGTCCAGATGACCGGGGAAGCCGGATTCAACGAAGTCTTCTACGACAACGTGCGTGTGCCCAAGGAGAACCTGGTTGGCGAATTGAATCAGGGATGGCAGGTGTCGATCGCGACCCTGATGTTCGAACGGGTATCGGGCGGCACTCGGCATCCGGTCGAGCGGACCATAAACGAACTGGTGGAGCTTGCCAGGCAGGTGGACTTCCAGGGGGTACCCGCCCAACAGGATCCCTACGTGCGCCAGAAGCTGGCGGCATTCGTGAGCGATGCCCGATGCCTGCGCTTAAGCCGCTATCGTTCGCTGACCTCACAACTCAAGGGCAAGGTGCCGGGACCTGAAAGTTCCTTTGGCAAGCTGTTCGCGACCGAGCTCAACCTGCGAGTCGCGATGTTTGCGGACGAGCTGCTGGGACCATACGGACTGCTGGAGAGCGATTCGCTGGGCGCGGTGGAGAGCGGCAAATGGACGCATCGCACGCTCGCAGCGCGCGGGCTGACCATCGCGGCAGGGTCCAGTGAGATCCAGCACAACATCATCGGAGAGCGCGTGCTGAAGCTGCCCAAGGGGTGAGCTCACCCGGTCCAAAACTTGTGTGGCCGAGTGGCTCGGCCGGTAAATCAACGCGCGCGAACTTGCCCCCGCACTTGTTGCCGTCTCGTCAATCATCGGACCCAAGACGTCGAGCGTTAGAACTTCCTCGGGCTCCCGGGCGCGCACGGCCGCCGCATCCGGTAGAAGTCTCCTCCACAACCTAAGCCAGCTGCGCTCAAGTTGGTCCGGCTCTAGTCCGAATGGATGACCACGCTGCGGTTAGTAACCCGGGTTGGGTTCTGCTTCAATTTCGCAGGCACGCTCGTACGACGCACTGGCAGAGGACCATGGAATGAAGCTGGATGAAATCGATCTCACCGACCTCGACTTCTTTGTTCACGGCGACCCGCTGGCAGCGTTCCGCTTGCTGCGGGCGGAGGCACCGGTGTACTGGCACGAGCGAAAACCCGGGCAGGGCTTCTGGGCGGTGACCAGTTACGAAGACGCGCTCAAGGTTTACCACGATCCGACCACCTACAGCTCCGAGCGCGGCATGTCGCTGCAGTTCAACCAGGGCGGAACCGAAAACGGGAACGCCGGCTTCGGCATGATGATGATAACCACCGACCCGCCGCGCCACAGCCGGATTCGACAGGTAATCAACCGCCGCTTCACGCCGCGCTCGGTCAGCGTGTACGAACCGCATATTCGCAAGATCTCGGCCGCGATCGTCGACGCGATTATCGAGAAGGGCGAATGCGATTTCGTGGTGGATATCGCCGCCAAACTTCCCACCGCTGTCACCTGCGAAATGATGGGAATTCCGCGCGAATACTGGAACATGATGTTCGAACTGACCAACATGTCGATCGGTACGGAGGATCCCGAGTACCAACAGGGCCGCACGGCTCGAGAGACCGGCGAGGCGGCCCAAGCGCAGGTGTTCAGCTACTTTTCGCAACTGATCGCAGACCGCAAGAACAATCCCGGCGACGACCTGGTGAGTGCGTTCGTGCACGGGGAAATCGACGGCGTGAAGTTCGATGAGATGGAAGTGCTGTTCAACTGCTTCCTGCTCATCGTCGCCGGGCAGGAGACGACGCGCAACGCAACCTCGGGTGGGATGCTCGCGCTGATCGAGAATCCCGCCGCCGCGGCGCGGCTTAAGGCCGACCCCTCCATCGTGGATACGGCAATCGAGGAAATCCTCCGCTACACCACGCCCGTGACCCATATCTTGCGGGTCGCTCGACACGCCGCTGAGCTCAGCGGGAACCGGATTCGCGCGGGCGATCGGGTGGTGAACTGGAACATCTCGGCAAACCGCGACGACGCGGCATTCGCGCGCCCCGACTCCTTCGACCTCACGCGCACTCCCAACGATCATCTGGCCTTCGGCCACGGCGAGCACTTTTGTCTGGGCGCCAATCTCGCGCGCCTTGAGTTGCGGGTGATCCTCGACGAGGTGTTGCGGCGAATTCCGGACATCGAACTGGCCGGCCCGATCGAGCGGCTGCGCTCGAACTTCGTGGCCGGCATCAAGCACATGCCGGTGCGATTCATGCCAAAAGGCACGACTGCCGGTGAAGGGCCCGGGACTGCCCCGAGGCTCTCCTCAAAGTAGGGTTGCCCGTCCCGGACGGCGGGTAAGGGTTTCTCCTCTGGCCGCTTTGGCTTGCCATCCTCCAAGGATGTTTGACGGGGAACGCGGATCCGAGAGCTAGCGCAAAGTCTTTTGGATGGGTCCGGCCCAGCGGCCGAAAATCGCGTCGGACAGGAGCTCGAGCTCGCGAACATGACCCGTGGCCGCGCCGACCATTTCGGCGCCTGAAATCCTTTCTTTTTCCAGTTCCCGCGGCCACTCGGCGGCCATGGCAGCTACCGATTGGGGCGTCACTTCAATATGGAATTGCAGTGCGTACACGCAGTTGCCGTAGCGGAATCCCTGGCAGGGCGTCTTGTCAGATGAGGCAAGCGAGACCGCGCCCGCGGGTAGCTCGAAGATATCGCCGTGCCAGTGAAAC
>JAFAHS010000175.1 GCA_019237115.1 Deltaproteobacteria bacterium | reverse complement strand
CCGCCCTCCGGCTTGTCGATCACGCACGCCTTGAACCTTGCCATCCCAGCGACCCTTCTGTGCTTTCGAGGAGCGAAGCCTTCCCCGACCACGCCCGCAGTTCAAGGACCCTGGTGTCTTGCCCCGGAAGTTCGCGAGCGAACTTTCGGGATGAGCAGGTTGCTCGGGTCCCACGTTGATTCCGAAGTTCCGCGAACTTCGGAATCGGGAGGCTTCTGTGAGGTCGCGCGACACCGACAACGGTGCGCCTCCACAGCGCGACCTCATTGAAGCCGGATTGAACTGACCCGCGGGCCGCGTCGGCTATGGGGATTGTGGCGTGACGGCTGGGGATGCGGGTTTGCTGCCGGTGGTTCTGGCGAACATGCGGCCGTGGCGCGGCGGGAGTGAGCGGGCGGTCGAATGCCGGATAGGGGGCTGCGCCGGCCCGGCGCGGTCACTGAAGCGGGTCAACAGCGCGACCGGGACGGAGAAGGCAGCGCGCGGCCCGCGGGGACTTGCACCGTTGTTGGTGTTGTCGAGCGGGTCGATGCGGATGGACGATGAGGGCGGCGGGTTCATGAGCTGTTGCACCACATCGGGGGACGCGGCGGCGGGCAGCGAGGCAGGATACCGCAGGTCAGCATCTGGCCGCCCAACAGGGGCAGACATCGACGTCCTGGCCGGTGAGCTCGCGCAGGCGATCCTGCCAGCGTCGGGCGGATAGCGGCTCAGGCGGCGGCGCGGCGAGCAATTCGCGGCAACGAGCGAGCTTCGCGGCACGATGGCGGTTGGCGAGAAAACCGATGTGACGGATGCGGTGGAAGCCACCGGGCACGGTGTGCTGGAGGAAGCGACGGATGAATTCGTCGGCGGATAGCGTCATGACCTTGGTCTTGCCGTGGTGGCGGTAGTCCTTCCAAGTGAAACTGACCTGACCGTCATCGAGTGTCACGAGGCGGCTGTTGGCGATGGCGACGCGCTGGGTGTAGCGGCCCAGATAGCCGAGCACCTGCTCGGGGCCGGCAAACGGCGGCTTGGCGAAGACCACCCAGTCGATGTGGGTCAGTTCGTCGAGCCGAGCGGTGAGCGTAGCGGGATCAGCGAGATTTGCGCGGGCGCCGGACAGGCCAAGCTCCCCCGCGGCGAAGGCGGCGCGCAGCTGGCAGACGAATACGTCCCGGAAGCGGCGTGAGAGCACGCGCACCGGCAGGAAGAAGCCGGGCCGGCACGCGATCCAGCGCGTCTGGTCGGGCGAGATGCCGCCACCCGGGACGATGCAGTGCAGGTGCGGATGGTGACACCCACGCCCACAATACCCTGAGCCCGGACGACACGGATGTTCAGGTCTTCTACCCCTTTCATCCCCTTCATGGCGCTACCCTGCAGATCGTTCGCAGACCGAAGCGGGGAGATGGGACGGTCTGTGTCATGGATCCAGGCGGGAGGCGCCTGAAGATCCCAGTCTGGATGCTGTTGCGGGAATGCGCCGAGATCATGATCTCCGAACGAGCGCATCTGGGTAAGGAAGCGCTCCTATCGCTTGCTTCATTGATTACATCACAACCCGACTCCAAGCACCATCTTCACGATGACCTCCTGCAAACGCCCATCAGCGGATGCGAGGGAGATCATCGTCGTGCAACTTCAACTTCTCGACCTGATAATTCGAAAAGAAAGCAACGTCGTATCAATAGACGCAGCCACACGCGCTGATCTCGTCGATCTCATGGCCCGCGTTGTGGTGGCGGTGTTTAACGAGGAGGGGGAAGCAATGACGGAAGTCGCATACAATCCCAAGATCAAACCGGAGCATCTGGCGCGAAAGGCGATTGTGTACCTTCGGCAGTCCAGCGAGAAACAAGTACGACAGAATACGGAAAGTCAGCGCCTCCAGTACGCGGTGGCCGAACGGGTGCGCGCCCTAGGCTGGAAGCAGGTTGAGATCATCAATAGTGACTTGGGATCGAGCGCGGGCATTGCCTCCGCCCAGCGGGAAGGTTTCGAGCGTGTCCTCAGTTTGGTGGCACTGGGGGAAGTCGGCATCGTCGGCAGTCGGGAAGTATCGCGGCTATCCCGGACGGACAAAGACTGGTGTCGGCTACTGGAGGTGTGTCAGATCTTCGGAACGCTAATCGCCGACGAGCAACAGGTGTACGATTTGACCTATCTCGACGATCAATTAGTGCTGGGCATCAAAGGGACACTCAGCGTCGTCGAGCTGAAGGTCATACGGCAACGATTGCTGGCGGGGCAGGAATCCAAAGCCCGCCGTGGCGAACTGTTCAAAAGGCTCCCGGTTGGATATGCCCGCGACGCTGCAGGTAAGGTTGTGTTTCACCACGATCGACGAGTCTGCGAAGCGATCCAACTCGTGTTTAGCAGGTTTCGCGAACTGTGGAGCGTACGTCAGACGTTCCAGTGGTTCCGTGACCGCGACGTGGAGTTACCAGCCAACCCGATCCAGGGAACGGCGCTGGTCTGGAAGGTTCCCTCGCAGAGCCTGATCCGGGACATCTTGTGCAACCCCTTCTATGCTGGCGCCTATGTTTGGGCACGGCGTCCGGTAACGACTGTGCTGGTCGACGGCCGGCTTGAAAAACGTCAGACCGCGATGCGCCCCGCCGAAGAATGCCGCGTCTTCATCCGCGATCATCACGTGGGTTATATTGACTGGGCCACATACGAAGAGAACCGACGAATGGTTCGGCGTAATTCCGTGAACTGGGAGAGTGACGAATCGATGGCGGCGATACGCGCCGGCCAAGGCCTTCTGGTCGGACTCCTCCGCTGTGGACACTGTGGACGCAAGCTACATGTACGGTATTGGGGTGGCCGCGGTACCAATGCACGCTATCTTTGCAAAGGCAACTATGATGATGGTGGGCAGTATTGCATCGGCTTTGGCGGCGGCTCTGTAGATCGCCGGCTGGGACAAGAACTCCTACAGGTGATCGCGCCTTTTGGGGTGGAAGCCAGTCTGCGCGCGCTCGAGGAACTAAGCGCCGACGACGCCGCTCAACGTGGCGCCCTGTCCCGCAAGATGGAGCAACTTGTGTATGAGGCAAAAAAGGCATTCGAACAGTACGACGCGGTAGATGCTCGCAATCGGCTTGCAGCAAGCGAGCTGGAACGACGATGGAACGAGAAGCTGGAGGAAATCGAGGCAGTTAAGCAGCAGCTCTCCAGTCTGGATGCACAGCGCCATTCGTTGTCAGTTGAGGAGGAAATCAGAGTACGCTCGATGGGTGACCGCTTTGCTGAAGTTTGGCAGAGTGACCACTGTCCTCCGACACTCAAGAAGATGATCTTCCGCACAGCCATCGAAGAGATCATCGTGCGCCCTGACCAGGAGTTCGTCCGACAACGCATTCCGCGCCTCCGGCCGATTGAGCGTCACCTCCGCGACACGCTCGCGGATGCGGCAGAGAAGTTGTGACGTGCCCGTGTCCACACTGATTGCGTCAAGACCGCCGGCAAGGAGTCCGCTCATCGCCAGCGCCGCACGAACTTGGCGAATCCTGGGCCGTTCGCCTGAAGCGACCCCGTCCGATCTGCCGATCCTCCCGGGCCCAGATAGGCTTCTGGATCTCCGCCATCGGTTCATCGATGGCAGCCCTGGCTCGCCTCGATATGCACGAGCTGTTTGGTCGCGGCGTGCGCAACGTGGGACCGTGTTGTACGGCCGGTAGATCATGGTCAGAAACGGAGAGCGGTCCGCGCTCCTCCTGCTCCACAAGCATCTCCTCCACGATCCCCCTCCTTCGCGACAACATTGGTTCGTGATCGGATCCGCAGATGCGGGACGCATTGCGGACCGTTATGGCCGTCGGACCTTTCCTGAGTTGGCATGCGTCCCGGACGGCTCACTTGACCGGACGTCGGCTGCGGGCCATCTGCCTGTATGGTTCCGAATAGGAACTTACAGGCCCTCAGGTGATTCGCCCTGAAAGGGAGCGGGTGTGTCTGAACGCGGGTCGCGCTGGACCGCCAGTCCTCGAGTCTCGAGAAATAGTTGCCCGGAACCCCGCCTGGAGGAAATCGCGGTGTCTTCCGGCGAAAGTCGGCTAATCGCCGTCCGCGCTTTAGGCGAGTGTCGATTACGATCTGCTGGGCAGGCATTTCAACACAACGCTGTTATATGGCCTTCGTCATATGTAGGTCCACTCAAGTTTGATCGAGCAGGACCTCAAGCAGACTTGACCAAAGTCCTACAAGAGAACCCCTTATGCGGGGGCCACTGGTGGGGTCGCCACAAATACCG
>JAFAHS010000067.1 GCA_019237115.1 Deltaproteobacteria bacterium | reverse complement strand
TTTCGAGCAGGCGCCCGTCTCCATCGCCACCGTAAATCGTCCCACCGCGCTGAACGCGCTCAACCGCGAAGTGCTCGAGGACCTGACCCGGGTCATTCGCGAGGTGCGCCATGATGCCTCGGTTCGAGTCCTGATACTGACCGGCGCGGGCGACCGGGCCTTCGTGGCGGGCGCCGATATCGCGGCGATGTCGGAGATGTCGACGGCGGACGGCCTGGACTTCTCACATCTCGGACACCGCGTACTGGCCAGCCTTGAAGACCTGCCGATTCCCGTGATTGCCGCGGTGAATGGCTTCGCGCTGGGCGGAGGCACCGAACTGGCACTTGCGTGCGACCTGGTGATCGCGAGCGAGAAGGCCCGTTTCGGCCAGCCGGAAATCAATCTCGGCCTCATCCCGGGCTTCGGCGGTACCCAGCGCCTGGCCCATCGCATCGGGCAGGCCAAAGCGCGCGAACTGATCCTGACCGGAGACATGATCGATGCGAAGACCGCGCTCGCCCTGGGCCTCGCCAACCAGGTCGTTGCTCCGGAAGAGTTGATGAAAACTGCTCGCGCTCTGGCCGAAAAATTGACCAGCAAATCCGCCTTCGCGTTGCGCCAGGCCAAAGCCGCCCTGCGCGCGTCGTTCACCATGAACGAAGACGCGGGCCTCAGGTTCGAGCAGGAAGCATTCGCGGTGACGTTTTCCAGCGCCGACCGGGTCGAGGGCACCAAGGCCTTTGTCGAGAAGCGCCCGCCGGCGTGGCGGCACAAGTGAAGAGCGCGCGCTAAATCGCGCGATCGGGGGTTCGGCAGATTCTGAGCGAAGGTTCAGAGTCGCTGTTCGATTCCGAGCGACCCGTTCTATCGACCACCAGCCTGCGGTGAGCTAAAACAAAATCAATGGAGCTGGAACTCACCCCGGCGCAGCGTGCGGCGCGCGACACTGCGCGTCGCTTCGCCAGCGAAAAGCTCGAGCGCATCGGCGTCGAGGCCGATCGCACCCATCGGTACCCCAAGGAAGGCATCGACGAGCTCGGCCGCCTGGGCATGCTGGGCACCTTCGTTCCCGAAGAATACGGCGGCGCGGGCCTCGACCAGGTTGCATACGCGCTGGTGATCGAGGAACTCGCCGTCGCGTGTGCGGCGACCGCGGTTATCGTCTCCGCGCACTGCTCGCTCGCGTCGTGGCCGATCCTGGGCCTCGGCACTGATGCACAGAAAAAGCATTTCCTGCCCAGAATGGCATCCGGTGAATGGCTCGGATGCTTTGCGCTTACCGAGCCGCAGGCCGGCTCGGATGCTGCCGGACAGAAAACCCGCGCGGTGCGCGACGGGGACACCTACGTCATCAATGGCACCAAGAACTTCATCACCAACTCGCCGCAGTCGAAGGTCGCTATCATTTTTGCGATGACCCAGCCCGAGCGGGGTCATCACGGGATCAGTGCCTTTGCCGTCGAAACCGATTCTCCCGGGTGGCAGGTGGTGCGAACCGAAGACAAGATGGGCATCCACGGTGCCCACTCCGCGCAATTGAGTTTCACCGATCTGCGGGTGCCGCGGACCAATCTGCTGCTGGGCGAGGGCGACGGGTTCAAGGTCGCGATGAAGACGCTTGACGGCGGCCGTATCGGGATCGCGTCACAAGCGGTGGGGATCGGTCGCGCGTCCCTGGAAGCTTCGCTCAAGTATGCGCAAGAGCGCCAGGCGTTTGGCCAGCCGATTGCGCAGTACCAGGCTATTCAATGGAAGCTCGCGGACATGGCCGTTGACATCGACGCAGCGCGTCTCCTGACGCTGCGCGCCGCCGCGCGCAAGGATGCCGGGCAGCCGTGCACCAAGGAATCGGCCATGGCCAAGTTGTTTGCCGCGGAGGCGGCCATGAAGGCCGCTACCGAAGCCATTCAGATTCATGGGGGCTACGGGTACACCCGCGAATTCAAGGTGGAGCGCTATTTCCGCGACGCCAAAATAACCGAGATTTACGAAGGTACTTCAGAGATCCAGCGCCTGGTCATTGCGGGACAGGTGCTCGAACGACAGCAATGAGGATCCCGTGAGCTCAAAGCGCGAATGGCTGGAGACTACATACAAACAGGCTTCCGAGCGGTCGGCCCGCTTTTCCACCATTTCCGACATGGAACTGGCTGCCCTCTATACGCCGGACGATGCGCAAGGGGGCTACGACGAAGCCCTGGCCAATCCCGGAGAGTATCCCTATACGCGCGGGGTCTATGGCTCCATGTACCGGGGACGGCTCTGGACCATGCGCCAGTTTGCCGGGTTCGGGCTCGCCGAGGATACCAATGCGCGGTTCCACTACCTGCTCTCGCAGGGTCAGGATGGTCTCTCCACCGCATTCGATATGCCGACCCTGATGGGATACGACGCCGATCACGAGCGCGCGCAGGGTGAGGTCGGCCGCGAGGGAGTTTCGGTCAGCTCGCTCGATGACATGGTCCGGCTGTTCGATAGGATCCCGCTCGATCGGGTGACCACCTCGATGACCGTGAACTGCTCGGCCTCGGTCTTGCTCGCGATGTATCTGGTAGTGGCGGAGCGGCAGGGCATTCCCTGGGATCGGGTCGGCGGTACCATCCAGAACGACATGCTCAAGGAATTCATCGCGCAGAAAGAATGGATCTGTCCGCCGCGCCCCTCGCTGCGCATCGTGACCGACATGATTGAGTTCTGCGCGCGCAAGGCTCCGCGCTGGCACGCGGTTTCGATTTCCGGCTACCACATCCGTGAAGCCGGCTCGACCGCGGTTCAGGAACTGGCGTTCACCATCGCCGACGGGATCTGCTACGTCGAGGAGGCGGTGCGACGCGGACTGGCGGTCGATGATTTCGCACCGCGGCTGTCGTTCTTCTGGAACATCCACAACGATTTCCTCGAAGAAGTCGCCAAACTTCGAGCGGCGCGCCGTATGTGGGCGCGCATAATGAAGGAGCGCTTCGGCGCAAAGAATCCACGGTCGATGATGTTGCGGACCCACGCGCAGACCGCCGGCGCATCGCTGACCGCGCAGCAGCCGATCAACAACGTGGTCCGCGTGGCGCTTCAGGCAATGGCCGGAGTACTGGGCGGCGTGCAGTCGCTCCACACCAACTCGATGGACGAGACGCTGGCGCTGCCCACCGAGCAGGCGGTCACCGTCGCTCTGCGCACCCAGCAAATCATCGCCGAGGAAACCGGCATCACCAACACCATCGACCCGTTCGGAGGCAGCTACGCGATCGAGGCATTGACCGATCGCATCGAGCATGACGCGACGGAATACATCCGGCGAATCGACGAAATGGGCGGGATGGTGCAGGCCATAGAGACCGGTTATCCGCAGCGCGAGATTGCCGAGGCCGCGTTTCACTACCAGCGGCAATTAGAGAAGGGGATCAAAACCATCGTCGGGGTCAACAAGTACTCGGTACCGGAGGAGATTCCGATCGAGACCCTCAAGATCGAGCCTGCTATCGAGGAGCGCCAGGTGCAGCGCGTGCGCAAGCTGAAACGCGACCGCAATTCGGTCGCGGTGCGCGAAGCGCTGGCGCGAGTCGCCGCGGCCTGCCGTTCGAACGAAAACCTGATGGAGCCGATACTCGAGGCCGTCCGCCGCGAGGTCACGGTCGGTGAGATAAGCGAAATCTTTCGCACCGAGTTCGGCGTATATCGCGACCCAGGCTGGATTTGACGTCCATGGCAGACAAGAGACTCAGAATTCTGGTGGCAAAGCCGGGGCTCGACGGCCACGACCGGGGCGCAAAAATCATCGCGCGCGCACTGCGCGATGGCGGGTTCGAAGTGGTCTACACCGGACTGCATCAGACTCCGGAGATGATCGCCGAGGCTGCCGTGCAGGAAGACGTCGACGCCGTTGGCCTGTCGATACTCTCGGGCGCACATATGACCCTGTTTCCGGAGGTCATCAAGCTGCTCAAACAGCGCGGGGCTGGCGATGTAGCGGTGTTTGGTGGCGGAATTATTCCAGACGACGACGCGACCCGGCTGAAACAGCTTGGAGTACGGGAAATATTCACCCCCGGCGCGTCGACCGAAGATATCGTCAAGTGGGTGCGCGAGAACGTCGAGGCGCGCCAATAGCCGCATGAACTTCGATCTGACCGAAGAGCAGCAGCGGATTCGCGACACACTGGCCGGATTCGCCGAGCGCGAAATCAAGCCCTTCGCGGCACGCTGGGACAAGGAAGAGACTTTTCCCCGGCACGTGATTGAAAAACTCGGAGAGCTTGGCTTTCTGGGGGTGGCCTTCCCGGAGAAGTGGGGCGGTGGCGGCGCCGACACGTTGTCGCAGGTGCTGGTGGTTGAGGGGCTCTCGCGCTACGACGCGTCGATCGGGCTTACCTGCGCGGCGCACATGTCGCTGTCGACCGGGCACATCGCGATGTTCGCCGCCGATGAGCACCGCGATCGCTACGTGCCGGAAATGCTCAGCGCAAAAAAACTCGGCGCCTGGTGCCTGACCGAGCCCGGCTCCGGTTCGGACGCGGCCGCCATGAAGACTCGCGCGGTCCGGGTCGGGGACAACTTTCAGATCAGCGGCTCCAAGATGTTCATTACCAACGGCACGGTGGGCGATGTGTACGTGGTGATGGCGGTCACCGACGCCAACCGGGGGCGCGACGGGGTGTCGGCGTTTATTGTCGAACGCGGCACCGCCGGGCTCGCCAATGGTAAGCGGATTGAGAAGCTCGGTTTGCACGCTTCCGATACGGCTGAAGTGGTGTTCGAGAACGTCACCGTGCCGGCACGAAATCTGGTCGGGGAACTGGGCGCCGGCTATCGCCAGACGCTCAAGGTGCTGGAAGGTGGGCGCATCGGGATCGCCGGCTTTGCCGCCGGAATAGCGCGCGGTGCATTCGAGGAAGCACGCTCCTACGCGCTGGAACGCACCCAGTTCAAAAGGCCGATCGCGGAGTTTCAGGCAATCCAGTGGATGTTCGCCGATATGGCGACGCGCATCGAGGCCTCGTGGGTGTTAACTTGCCGCGCCGCGGCGCTGAAGGATGCGGGCCGACCGTTCGCGCGCGAAGCTGCGATGGCCAAGCTGTTCGCGTCCGAAACCGCGATGTGGACCACCGTGAAGGCGGTCCAGATTCACGGCGGCTACGGATACGTTACCGACTTTCCGGTCGAGCGCTACATGCGCGATGCCAAGCTCACCGAGATCGGCGAGGGCACCAGCGAAGTGCAGCGAATGATCATCGCGAAGTCGCTGCTTCGCGAAGGATACCTGCCCGCCTAGGGCGCAATTTCGGCCGCTTAAGGAGTGCCTGCCTTTGGTGGTGGCGGTCCGGAACCACGGGTGTTCCGAGCCGCTGCTCACCAAGCGTATTCGAGCAACCTCGGGGCCGGCCTTTAGCTATGGGGGCGCCGGGCGTATCCTCTTCAGGTCTGCTTTCCACATGCTGAGTCCCTGGCCGGAAAGCGTCGCAGGGATGAAAAAGCGCCCGTCCGCGGTCCCGCCAGCGACCAGGCGAAGGTGATGAGCCAAAAGCTGTCAGACTACTCAACTCGTGATAGTTCCGAGGTGTCTGGGGCGCGCGCGAAAGCTCTGACCGCGAGGTCCTGGAGACCAAATCAAAACCCCGGAACACCTCCGGAGGACAAGATGAACCAGACAGCGAACTCGGGGCAGACCGAGAAACTCGTCTATTTCCCGCGGGAGGACGGTTCGCGGATTCCCTACGAGGTGTATAGCTCGCCGGAAGTCTACCAGCTGGAGCAGGAGCGGATTTTCCGCGGCCCGATTTGGAGCTTCGTTGCGATGGAAGCCGAAATTCCGCTTCCCAACGACTTCAAGGGCACTTTCGTCGGCGATGCACCGGTGGTCGTGACGCGCGACGCGGACGGGATTCTGTCGGCGTGGGTCAATCGGTGCGCACATCGCGGGGCAATCGTGTGCCGTGCGGCCCGCGGTAACGCGCGGAGCTTCGCCTGCGCCTACCACCAGTGGAGCTATGATTGCCACGGCAATCTGCGCGGGGTGCCATTTCGAAACGGAGTTAACGGGAAAGCCGGGATGCCCGCGGACTTCGATCCCAAGGAGCATGGCCTGGAACAACTGCGCGTAGAGAGCTACCGCGGCCTCATCTTCGCGACTTTCAGCGACCGTTCACCCTCGCTGGCCGAGTATCTCGGCCCGCAGATGTGCGAGCGGCTGGACCGGATCTTTCACAAGCCGGTTACCTATCTGGGCTGTACCCGCCAGTATTCGAAGTCAAACTGGAAGCTTTACACCGAGAACGTCCGCGATCCCTATCACGCGTCGCTCCTGCATCCGTTTTTCAGCACCTTCAACCTCGTGCGAGCATCGACGCGAGTCGCACACCTCTTCGACCAGGGGGGCCTGCATCACTGCGTTATGCTGTATCAGACCGAAGACGCCAGCTCGGGCGCCGCTTACGCGGAGAGCAAGATTGCGTCATTCAAGGAGGGCCTGAGGCTCGAGGATACGTCGATTCTGGCAAATGTCCGAGAATTCCAGGAGGAAGCGAACTTTCAAATCCAGTCCATCTTTCCGCAGCTTATAGTCCAGCAGGTCCAGAACAGCCTGGTGGTACGACAACTCCTGCCCAAGGGACCCCAGAGCTTCGAATTGATTTTCAACTTCTTCGGCTATTCCGACGACACCCCGGAGATGGTCATGCATCGAATCAAAGAGGCCAATCTGGTGGGCCCGGCCGGGTTGATCTCGATGGAGGACACCTTTGCGACCGAACTGGTCCAGTTTGGGACCGCGGGCGCTGGCAGTGCGTTCTCGGTCGCGGACCTGGGCCGCGACGCTGCGGACTCCGAAAACGCGAGGTCGGTGATTTCGGAAAAGCCGGTGCGAAGGTTTTGGTGCGCTTACCGGGAGGTCATGGGCTTATGACCATGAATGAAGCCGGCGTCCTCGCTGAAACGACAATCGCGGATATAATTCTCTGGCACGATCTGCACCGGCTGCAGGAACGCTACGTCAGCGTCATCGATACCGACCGCCTCGAGGAGTGGCCGGAACTGTTCACCGAAGACGGCGTTTACGAAATTGTTCCGAAGGAGAACGCCGATCGCGGCCTGCCGATGGGCCTCATGCACTGCTTTGGCCGCCCCATGTTGCGGGACCGGGTTGTTGCGCTGCGCAAGGCCAACGTCTTCGCGCCGCACACCTACCGGCATATGACCTCCGGGTTGGAATTCAGCCAGATCGACATTCAAACGATCGACATGCAGTCGAACTACGTTGTCGTACAGACTTTGAGCGACGGAGAGTCGCGCCTGTTTCAGGCCGGCAGGTACCTCGACCGGGTCGTGCGTACAGCCAGCGGTTGGCGCTATCAACGCAAGCGAGCGGTGTACGATACCTCACGGGTCCAGACCCTGCTGGTCACTCCGGTGTGAAGAAGCGCCCGGCTCGCTGATCGAACAATCAGGATTCCAGCAGATCTGCCCGGATCGCTTCGAGGTGCGACGAATCAAGTCCCAGCACTTCGCGCATGAACGCGTCGATGCCGCCCATCTCGTCGATGGTTTCGAATACGGGCGCCAGCTGTTTTGGAGTCAGCAGGTCGTTCGGAAAAGTCGTATTGCTTTCGAGAAAGTCGGCCACGACCTGTTCGCGCGCGACGCCGAGTACCTCCAGAAGCATCACCGCGCCGACCCCGGTGCGATCGCGCCCCGCGGAACAGTGAAACAGCACGGGGTAAACGTTGCGCTCTGCCAACAGTTTGAAGAAGCGTTGCCAGTCCTCGCGAAAATGCATCACCAGTTCGAGGTGAGCGCGTCCGGGCTCACTACTGCGTCGCGTATAGCCGTGCTCACTAAACCACTGATCACCGATCGGAATGTGCTCCCATCGAACGCCGTCACGCATCTCCGGGGCCGGTGGCCCGATGTGCTTGACCTCCATTCGACTCTGCAACGTGATCAGAGTCTTGAGCTGCAGGGTCTGGAGGGGGCTCCCCAGCGGAACCTCCGCCAGATGTGAAGAGCGATAGACATGGTTGCGTCGAACGCGTTTTCCGTCTCTCACCCGATGACCGCCCAGATCGCGAAAATTTCGAGCAGCCAGCGTGCGCAAAAGGTCGAAGTCGACGATTACTTCGCGTTTGCGCGAGTCTGCGGTGTCTTCTGACAAGCGAGAACTTCCTGTCCGACATTTTACTCGTCGCGGCGAAGGCACGAAAGCTGATTGGCGAGCGCGGCCGGTCTCCCGCGTCTAATCAACAGGAGTCCAGTGATCTTGACTGAATCGGTGGTAAACCAGAAGCGATTCGACGACCGACGTGCGTGCGACCTTGACAAGAAGCGAGGCCCGGCCAGATTTATCACGCAAGAATGAACCGGTCTTTGCGCCATCGTTTCGATCCGGTGAGGATCGAGATTTGCGACAACCGTGAGATGGTGTTCGCGCCCCTCGCCTGCAATTCACCCGGAGGAAGTTGCCTGCTGGTCGCTACAGGAAGGTCCAACTCGCGCCTGGCGGACGCCACGGCAGAATGGCTTGGCGCGACCCGAACCCAGCGCCGACTTTGCGATTTAGGCGTGAATTTCTGATTCGGTTGCCGCCAGGTAAGCGCGGTACGAGGACGAAGACTCCAGCAGTTGAGCGTGGCTCCCAGAGGCTTCGAGCGAGCCCTCGTGTACGAACAGAACCCGATCGCATGCGGCAAGAGTGCTGGCCCGGTGAGCGACGATCATGACGATCCGGGTGTACGCCAGATCGCGCAGCATCTTGATCAGCGCGGTCTCGCTTACCGAGTCCAGTGGCGCGGTTGGCTCATCCAGAATCAGCACGCTGGGACTGGCGAGCAGCGCGCGGGCTATCGCAATCCTCTGCTTCTGGCCGACCGAAAGGCGCGCTCCCCGCCGTCCCAGCATCGTGGCGTAGCCGTCCGGCAATCGTTCGATGAATTCCGCGGCCCCTGCCATGGTTGCGGCCGCGCGGACCTGCTCCGAGGTTGCATCCAGCTTCCCGTACCGGATGTTGTCTTCGATGGTCGCGGAAAACAACGCCTCCTGCTGAAAGACGAACCCTACGTGACTTCGAAGTGAAGCAACTGCGAGCCCGTTGCTGTCGACACCATTGACTATGATGTGTCCCCCAAGCGGTGGCAGGAATCCGGGCAGCGCGAGGATCAGGGTGGTTTTTCCGGTTCCGCTCGGGCCTGCCAACGCAACCATTTCTCCGCGCTTAAGTTCAAAGGAAATCGAGCTGAGTACCGGAGCGTTGCGGGTATAGCCCACGCTTACGTTGCGTAGAGCCAACGAATCGAGCGAACCGACCTCGGTGGCCGCGATTTCTGTTGAGCGACTCGCTTCCAGGCGGTCGAGCACGGTGTGAATCCGTCGCAGGCCCGCCGCCGGGAGCTGCATTGCCGCCCAGGTATTGCCCAACGTCGTCATAGGATAGGCAAGCAGCGCGCCGTAGCCTCCCAACAGAACTATGTCGCCCAAAGTCATGCTGCCTGCGATCACCTGCTTCATCGTGTGATAGAGCGCCGTGTACATCAGGAGCCCAATCATCGGCGCGACTATCAGGACGAGCGTCAGAATGATTCCGAGCATGCGGAGAGTGGATCGAAACGAGCTCCAGCTAGCGGAATCTATCGACTCGGATTCCCGTGCCTCCTGTCCAAAGGCCTTGATCAGCTGCACCTGGGAAAGGCGCTCTTCGAACGCTGCCATCACGCTACTGCCCCGCTCGCGCATTTCCTGGCTCTGGTCGCGCAGCAGGCGCCCAAACAAAGTGGTGCAAATCGCGAAGATGGGCAGACACAGCGAGGCGAGTATGGGAATCAGCGGTTCGTTGCGAAATTCCGCCCACAGCACGGCGAGCGCCAGGACATACATTACGACCGAGGTGATCGGCGCCAACATGCCGCGGTAAAACACCGCGCTCACCGCCGCGGAATCGTGCATTACCCGGAAAACCGCATCGCCGATCTTTTGATCCGAGTACATGCCCAGCGGCGAGTCCATGAATGCCTGGTAGACCGCAACGCGAACCGCCTGGGTAATCCGCTGAGTCAGATCGAGCGTGACGTGGGTTTCCAGGTAACCGAATAGCCCGTTCCAGAGACTCCACCCGTTGTTGGCATCGTTCTGGGTGAAGCCGGCCTGGTCGAGACCGCCACTGTGCACCTCGGTGCCCAGCTCGACGGCCCGGTCGGCCACCATCCCGACAAGCAGCACCGCGACAGCGAGGAAGCCCGTAACCACCAGCAGAATCCTGGCCGGTTCCGTCCCGGCCAGTGGAACAATCAAACGGCGCGGAATGCCGGTCAGCGGACGACTGCCCAGCACATTGTCGATCACAATCTTGAGGGGCCACGGAGTCAGCAAAAAAAACGTCAGCGACCCGACGGCGAGCAGCGCCTTGAACCAGATCAGCCGGCGAAAGTGGTGGATGAACCGCCAGCTCCAAACCAGCAGGTGCCATACTTCACCGGGCCTCAGCGGCCGCTGCTCTTCGGAATAAAGAAGGTTCGCGCGTGCGTCGACCGCCACGCCATTGGCATGAGGGGGTGGATTTGGAGCGGTCGGTGAGGTCATCGAATCACCCGCCGCCGGCTTCCTGCACGGCCAAATCGCCGCGCAGCTTAAGTTTGCCCCCGTCGACTCGATAGACTCGGTCGGCCCTGGACGCGCTGCCGGGCCGATGGGTCACCAGGATGACCATTCGTCGCGTGGGCGCTTCGGCGAGCCAGCCGCGGATCCCCTCGATTACGAGTTCCTCGGTCTGACCATCGAGTGCGGAGGTAGGTTCGTCCAGTAGCAGGATCGGAGCGTCGCGCAGCAGCGCGCGAGCCAGGCCGATCCGCTGAGCCTGTCCGGCCGAAAGCTTGGCGCCCTTTTCCCCGAGCATGGTGTCCAGTCCTGCGGGAAGTGAGCGCACAAAATCCAGCAGCCCGGCCCGCCTGATGGCGACACTCAACTCCTGGTCCGACGCTTGCGGCCGGCCGTAGGCGATATTGTCGCGAAGCGTCGCGGTAAAAAGCGGATTCTCCTGCAGGGCGACCGAGAGCATCGCTCGCCACGCCGGCAGGGCGAAGTGTTCGATGGGTACCCCGTTGAACAATATCCGCCCCGAGTCGGGGTCGAAGAAACGAAGCAACAGCCCGAGGATGGTGGTCTTGCCCGATCCGCTGGCTCCGGCCACAGCGGTGAGTTCGCCGACCCGGGCTTCGAGCCAGACCTCGCTCAAAACCTGCGACCGCGAATCGTAACCGAAGTCTACTGCCTCAAATGCGATCGATTCGACGGCTCGTCCAGGCACCAGTGATCCGCTCCTGACCTGTTCCGCCGCCGGCATGGTCAGCATCTCGAGCACCCGCGAAATCGCGACGCTGACGTCCTGCAGGCTGCCCCAGGTGTCGCCGAGATTTCGCGCACCCGCGGTCATCCACCCGAGAACGGCTAGCGACGATTGGAACAAGCCAAGCGAAGCGGCGGTCATCGCCACTCCCGCATAGCCTCCAAGCAGGACGCGGCGCGCGCCGAAATACGCCGCGGCTACATACGCCAGGCCGCGGACCGTGTTGGTGGCTACCCGGTAACGCGCAAGCATCAAACGCGCGCGGCGCGCGGCCAGAAACGCGTCCCAATTATCACGCGCATACCTTTTGGTCTCGAACTCCTCGCGCTCGAAGGCTTTTACAGTCTTGATGGATGCAAGGGTTTCCTCGATACGGGTGGTTGCGGCCGCGGCCGTCTCACGCTCGGCGATGAAGGCGCGTCGCAGCGCGGTGCCGTAAAGCGCGGCGAGCAGCAAGTCCAGCGGCAATACCGCCACTGCTATGAGCGCCATCGCCCGGTTGAAGAGCAGCAGGAACCCCAGGGTTCCGATCGCAAGCGGAATCCACCGGATCGGCTGAATGATCAGCCCGTCGACTACCTGTGGAATCGCGGCGGAATCCTGGAACATCCGGAAAATTGCGTCGCCGATCTTTTCTTCGCCGTGGAAACGAATCGACAGTTGCTGCATCCGGGAATACAGGTTGACGCGGAAGAGATTGGACATGCGCTGCAGGATCCATACGGCGTAGGCGAGGATCACGGCGTTGATGGGAACGATCAGCATCGTAACCACACCGCCCACGATGCAGGCGCGCCACAGGATAAGCTCGCGGCTCGCATCGATGGGAACGCGCAGCAGGCGGGCCTCTCCCGGCCGCAGCGCTTGTCCATTGGCCACGACGTCAAAGAAGATACGAATCAGATCGAGAATCGTCAGACCGACCGGTAACGCCAGCAGCATCAGCAGGAAAAGAAACAGCAAATGGCGCCGGTAAGGCCGGATAAAAGGCCACGCGCGCGTGGCCAGCGCGAAAACATCGCGCGCGTGCAGCGCTCGCGCGGGCGGGAAGGTGAGCTCGGACGCGGGTGGAGCGGGAAAAACACGCTCTGGCGCTGCGCTCAATGACTTTCCTTTGAGGGGCCGCCGGCGACCGCGATGAGATCCTGTTCGAGACTACCGTTGGACACGCAGTCGACGGTCGCTTCCTGGCTGCCTAACCCATAGTTGCCCTGGAAATCGGCGCTCACGGTGACAAACGCCGCCTGATTGCCGGCCTTTTGGAGCTGGACCGTCACGGTCACCGTTCCGTCGTCGAATTGATAGATCATTTGCTGCGCCGAGGTCTTGCAGAACGCCCACCTTTTCCAGTTCTCGCCGTCAATGTCAGAGCGCGTCGCGACCAGGGTCCACGACTTGTCGTCCGCACTGGTGAGCCGAAAGCCGCTCAGCGAGGAATCGTTAAAGTAATGCTTGAGGGTGCCGAAAACCTGATCGATCGGATATGCGACGCGCTCCGATCGGGGGATGATCCTGGGAGTTTCAATAGCGAGAGCTGGGGAGGCAACTAACGCCAGCAAGATGGATATGACAATCGACCGGTTCAGCATCGCGATCTCCGCAGCCGGATGTGGGCTGTCCTAAGCGATGATAACGGGCGGCGAAGTGGCTGGTAAAGGCGGAGCCGTGGTAGGTTTCGCGGCGATATTACAGCGCGAGGACCAACGGCCATGCCATCACTTTTGTTCGAGAAACGCGGCCACGTCGCATACATCACCTTCAACCGGCCGCAAGTGCACAACTCGTTCAATCCGGAAACCATCGTGCGGCTCTCGCAGGCGTGGGAAGAGGTTAATCGCGACGAGCAAATTCGCGTAGCCATCATAACCGGAGCGGGCGAAGTGGCGTTCTCGGCCGGGGCGGACCTGGGCCGCCTGATCCCCCTCTTTACCGGGGCCCGGAAACCGGACGACGAATGGGATCGGCGCTTGCTGGCGGATCGACGTTTCAGCGCGATGGCCCTGCTACGCAACTACGACGTCGACAAACCCATAGTGGCCGCGATCAACGGCTTTTGCATTGCCGGCGGAATGGAACTCATACAGGCCACCGATCTTCGGGTCGCCTCCGAGAACGCCAGCTTCGGGCTGCAGGAAGTAAAATGGGCCATCATTCCCGCCGCCGGTTCGCTCGCACGCCTGCAAAGGCAGATTCCGTATTGTAAGGCGATGGAGATTCTCCTGACCGGCAACCGGATCGATGCGCAGGAAGCCTGGCGCCTGGGACTCGTCAACTACGTCGTTCCGCAATCAAAGCTCCTCGAAAAAGCGCAAGAATTGGCTGAAACCGTCGCGGCCAACGGGCCAATCGCCGTGCGCAAAATCAAAGAAGCGGTGCGGCGGACTTCGGGGCGCCCGCTGGAAGAGGCATTTGCAATCGAAAACGAATGCGCTCGCGAGGTGATACTATCGGAGGACGCAAAGGAAGGACCTCGCGCCTTCATGGAAAAGCGCAAGCCCAACTATCAGGGCAAGTAGCCCGGGTAGGACAGGTGCATCGACAGTTCTTGATATTCTGCCGTGCGACCTGCAGACGGCTTCCCGCGAGAATCGGGCGGGGGGCGTGCCGATAGGTGAAATCGCATCGCGCGCACCTGCTCCAGCCCACCGCCTGCTTCACGTAACGCCGGCCGAAGGGCGCTGATAGTCCCCGCAGCTAGGCCGAAGTTCCTGACTCTGAAGCCCCAAACTCGAACATAAGCGGCCGAATATAAAGGAGAAAGGCATTGCTGCGGGCTTATAAATGTTCCCATGTAAATAGTTATATTAGATTGACAATCATGGATTAGAGTGCTATGGATGCGGTCATGTACGTCGACACCGTCCCCAACCGCAACTCGCGCCCCGCCATCCTCCTGCGCGAGGGTTGGCGCGAAGGCTCCCGCACCCGCAAACGCACCCTGGCCAATCTCACCGACTGGCCTCCCGCCCAAGTCGAAGCCTGGCGCGCCGTGCTCCGCGGCGACTTCTCCACCCTCGCGCCCTCGGCCGGCTTCGCCATGGAGCGCACCCGTCCGCATGGTCATGTCGCTGCAGTGCTCGGCACCCTGCGCCGCTTGCACCTGGAACCCTTGCTCGCCACCCGACGCTGTCCCGAACGTGACGCGGTCGTGGCCATGCTGGTGGCGCGCATCATAG
>JAFAHS010000523.1 GCA_019237115.1 Deltaproteobacteria bacterium | reverse complement strand
AGCCTGTTTCGCACGGGTGGTAACACACGCGGCCGTGCACGGCCGGGAGCGGATTATCGCTGATTAGCTGCTCCCACGCTTCCTTCCAGCGTCCCGCCTGCGCTAAGGCCAGCCACGCTTGGATGTTCTCGCCGGCCGGGCACGCGTACTTGCACGGCGGAAGCAGGTCGACGTAGATGGGCCGCCGGGTGCGCTCCGCGCCGGTGCCTTTTTTACGCGTAAGGTCAACGACCGGCGTCATGTCCCGTTGATGATCGATCATGGTTCGCTCCTCATCCTGGAGTCGCGTCTATTGAAGCACGACCGGCCTCGATACCTGCGAGCGAGCGGTGCGGTCGGTGGACGTATCTTCGCAGGAAAACATCGCATTTATTAAACGGTAATGCCCCTTTAAACGAGTTCGCTACCCCCCATTGCTACCAGCTTACTATGGCAGCCAACTGCAAGCGAGTATATTGTTGGCAGGAGCGCGTTTTCCCCGCTTGCGGTCGTCGACCGGTATAAGCAGCCCAGTCAGTGCTCAAGGACTTGCCAGTTGACGTTTGGATTAACCGGCCATGCCACGACGGGACAGCCGCTTGGGTGGCGATGATCCTGACCCACGGCATCCTGCGCGCGCTACCGCACGTCATTTACGCTGCCTGAACTCCTCGAACCTGATGCGATGTAGGAGATCCGCTGTGGTCCACGGCGTGTGTTTCTGCCGGACCACCACATGCGGCTGGGGGTCTCGAGCAGCAACTTCCCGTGGTTTGACCGCAACAGCAACACGGGCGAAGAGATCCCGAGCGAAGCTGCCGATCAATCGCGTCTTCCATGACGCGGCGCATGACCTAAGCTTAGGAGCCTGTGTCGGTGCTAGTCTTGTTTTGCTCGGCTTATCCAACGCCCTGGTGTCGTGCGTCGCGATTTCGCGCACAACCCATGTGGTATCGATCGAAACGCATTTGGTGAATACTACCCCCCTTACCGTCGTCTTCTTGCCTTTTGTCCCGCTGCTCATAGGCCTTCAGCACTTGGTTCGGTGACGGAGTGCTGGGGGTTACCAAAGCCGCTCGAACATCGTCCGCTCCTTGTCGCGCTTGTGCGAGCCGAGGGTCCGCTAGATCCTCGAAGCCAAGACTCTGCGGTTTCCACGCCCAATAGGTGTAACAGGTTTCGCCGAAGGCACAGGTAACCCGAACCTAGAAGGAGGATGGATCCCACGAAGTCTGGCGCCGAGACGGCCAGATCCTGCTGCAACCAGCCGACTCCAGGCAGCATCGAAGGATTGCACAGGAGAGTTTCTTTTGCGCATCAGACGTGTTGGCATTGAAAAGCATGGTTCCAAGAACTGCAGCGCCGTTCGGGGGCTGCAAAGCCCGTTGGCAGAACCGGTAGTCACGAAGGCGCTGCGGGGAGGGAATAGGTCCGAACGTTAGAATATCGGGCGCACCTCTGGGTGACGTTACACGCTTGGGCCAATAGGACATCGGGATTCCACTGCGTTGCGGTTCTGATTCTGCCACCGAGCATCTCTGAGCGAGGGGGAGCATCGAAATCGTCGACTTCGGAGCCCAACTAATATACACTATTTTAATTACCGGACGGCCGAAAACCGGGCCTCCGTCTCCACCGGAGGCTGACCGGACACCCGACCGGTGCAGTGTGGGTCTGGGAAACTCGACGTTAGGGCGGCGCAGTGAATCGGAGGAAACGTGCAGGAATCCGAACTTATAGCAGCATTGATGTCTCAAACTGGTGGACTGGCGCCTTCAGAATCCACCACGTACGCGGAACTCAACGACTTGCGTCGGGTGCTGCTCTCCAGCCTTCGGGCCGGTCAACCGGCCGCCGATGTGGGACCGCCGCTGGGGTCGGTGACCACAGACGCGACGCTCGTTAAGGAATTCGAGTACATGGCCACCGGCGCGCAACCGCCCGCATCCTTGCCTCCAGCGCCTGGCACAACTTTTCGCGTCGCGCGCCGCGGAATGCCGCTGCGAGCTTCGGCCATCTCCGGAGTTGCGACGGTGTCCGATTGGACTACCGGGCTCCACGCTGCTCGAAGCTCCGGTCCTTTTGTGGATCAAATTGGGCAGCCCTGGTGGTTCGATATATTCACGTTCAGCAGCCCGCTCGAAGTCCGCCGTGGCGGGTCTGCCGACGATTTCCTGGTGCTCCCCAAGGGCGTCAGGGCTTCGCCCATTTCGAACCGCTACCACATTCCGGCGGGCACCATATGGATCGCGGCGCAGCAATTCACCGCGTCGGCTCCGGCCGGAACGTTTGTCGGTCTGCGGATCAAGAGCGGTGAGCTTCATGTCGTGGGGATGCCCGGTTTCGCGGATCCTCTGATCGTCCCCGCCGCCGCGGTCGTGACGTTGACGGTTGCTCCAGACCCGTCTTTGCCTGGTGGACCGGCGGCCGGTCCGGGTGCGGACGCGACCAATGCTGCCGCAACTCTTCCCGCTCATGCATCGTTCGTCTTTGGGCCTTCCGGGATCACGTCGATCACGGCTGATGACGCATCTCTCCGAGTGTACGGCTCGACGATTCACCTCACGAGGAACGCCGCCGCCGCGTTCTACGACAGTGCCATCGGCCAGATCGTCATTCCGTTCACACCGGACGCAGCTGATATCGCTGCGGTGTCCTCTTCTGCTTTCCAGCCTGCCGGCAGCGCCTCGATCGTCCAGGCGGGCTGGGCATTTGGGACCACCCCGGCCAGCACGGCCTCCGCTGGCGCCAGCGCGGGAACGGGTTCGCTGGCGCTCATCGTCCAAGCTGGACTGACCGCCACCTGGCCCGGACTCATCGAAGGGCCGGTCAATCTCAACAAGGTGTATATCGAATTCAACGGAAGCCAGCTACGCGTGTTCGCGCCCGTGGCATCCGATCCACGCGCGAGCCAAACGTTCGAGCTCTGGAACGACCTCGTCCTCAAAGGCCGGTGCCGGTTGGATGCGCGGTACAACAAACCTTTTGCGCTGTTGCTATTGAGCGACCAGCAAGGCTTCGACGCTGTCTCGGCGGCGGCGGACGTTCAAGCGCTCATCGACCGCCCGGTGTCGGCGGGATCGGCGCGGATTCAGCCCGATCTGACGGCCAACATCGCTATTCTGCAAGACGCCACGGCGACCCGATTATTCGCAATCTCGACGACGCAACCGGACGTTTCCGGCAAACGCATGGCGCTGGCGCTATCGAATGGCCTGATCACAACGTCCCCGGTCGAAACCTTTTACGTTACGGGCGTTCTCACGACTCCCACAACGGTCGATCAAGGAACGTTCAACCTCATTTTCCGGCCATATCAACTCCTGCCCGCTCTGGCCGATCCCTACGCTGCAAATTTTGAGGTGCTGGTTCGCGATTCTCCGGTACCCGGACTGAGTCTGCGCATCACAGTGACGTGGTCCGATCCGGCCACCGCGGCTCTGGCGTTTGCCTTTCTTCCGCCGCCAGCCAGCCAGCAACTGGAGGAACTGTTGCCCCCGGTGCGTAATGTCCGTAAGGGCGACACGCTTATCGAGTTGTTCAATGGCTGGGCGAGCGGAAATGCGCTTCAGCAGTTGGCGCTTCTCGACGTGTCTTCGAACGCCGATCAATTCGGCGTGGCACTGGGAGTGCCGCAAGGGGAACTTGCGCCGGCTGGTCCCGTTTTCACCATCGAGAATCTGGCGCTGACCACCGTGGGGGCGAACGCCAAGACGTTCCTGCTCCCGCAGTTCCAGTGGGAGCCGGTCTACAACCTGTTCAACAAGCAGATTCCAGCCGTGCCCGAAGGCTTTCTTTTTTCCAGGAACGATGGCGGGCCTACGATGGCCGGTGCGAACAGCGTGACCCTGGTGCCGGTTGCCCCGGTAGCAGTCGCCGCTGAAATCGTAAATGCTTTCGCACACGAGCAAACCACCGCGTCGGTTCTGTTCACGCTGCCGTTCGGAATTCAAGCCGTCGCCGGTCTCGACCCCGCCAACCCCGGCTATCTCGCGCATCCGAAGCTGCAACTGATCGCGCCGGATTTCGGCGCCCTGCGCGCCGCGCGCCAACTCAGATTGACGTCGGGTACCAGGATCGGCCATCGGCCTGGAAGCTTCTTCTCGGTGATCCAATCCTATCTGGAAGGCAGGGCACAGCAAACCCACAACTTCGTCGGGCAGAATCCTCCCGACACGCTTGGACCGTTGGGTCCGGTAACTCCATCGGGCGCCTCTGCGTTCAACAGCGCCTTCAGTTCCCGGGTTCCCATCTCGCAGGTCGATTTTTCAGGCTACGGCGCCACGACGTTGAGCCGTTGGTACGACGCCACGAACCCGACTGTCGGCATCACGCAGGTCTGCTTCGACGGCTTCAACGGGCGGACCTCTTATTATCGTGTGCAGATGGTCAGCGTCCTGTGGCCCTGCCTGGCCACAGTGGTCCGTACCATCACGGTCGAGCGCTACGGCAACGGCTTGCCCATTCGATGGGATAGCGGCTGGTTGCCTACTTCCGACGGGCTCTTCACGTATCCAGGCGTCGATAAGATTCACACCGGGGTGGTCGACGGGTTTCACGATATCGCCGAAATTACCGACACAGACGTGTTCATCACGCTCAGCACCGGCAGCCCGCTCCAGGCCGTGTACTATGACTGCGACATAGGAATCGCGGGCGTGACTCGCGGGGCGGGCACGAATAAACGTGTTCCGGCCCGAAGACAGCTTGGATTCATACAGTACATTCCAGCGGACCAGCAAACCGCCAGCATCCTGAACGCCGGAGAGGTACAGGAACTCTTCGACAAATACGGTCCTCTGGGCGGCCCCATCGATTGCAATATCCGGCTCGGATCATCGCAGCAGGAGATGCGCATCACCGGCGTCTACGCGGCAACTGCGGGCACGAATCCGTCCGGCGGCAAACTCGAATTCGCGGTGCCTGTCTATGGCAGCCCGGTGCTTCCCGCCGCCGGACATTGGAGCGTGGTGAAAGCCATGAACAGCACTAATACGGTGACGCCGGTCGATTCCGCGCTGGGCATTCCTCTCATCCAGCAGGACGCGCTCGCGCTGCGCTGGGCCGATCCGTCGCACATGTTCAATGCCAACCCCGATTTCGATTACGCCCTTCTGTTCTCGAGCGAAACGCACCGGGTTCTGTTCCCGCGTTTGAAGATCGAGCCGGCTGCCGCGCAGCTGACCAGCGTGCTCGCCCCGCTGATCGCCGATCCGTATTCGCAGTTGAATACTTCCGGGCTGTTCCCGCTTTTGCCGCAAGCCATCCCGTTCCCCTCGGCAGCCTACGGGCTTTCTTCCGCGGTGGGATCGCTCAACCTTTCGCCCAATCCCATCACGATTCCCGTAGTGGGCCGCGTCATGTCTCTGGTCGATGTTTCATCCTGGAAGGACGATTTGGATTACAGCAGCCTGGGCGGTCCCACGAACTTCATCATCGACTCGGCGAAGAATTGGACCATCGATGCTTCGCCGCTTCGCCAGAAGCTCAACTTCCCGCTGGTTGGCGATATTGCCGACCTCGTCCACCAGATTCACGCTCCGGTTGACGGGCCCACCGATTTTCCGAATCCGGGTTTCGAGTTCTCGGGGCTCTTGAAACCGGTGACGGACGTGTTTAACATGCTCGATCAATGGGTTCCGAATCTTCCCTCGCCCCTCAAAGTGTCGGCGTCCTTTTCCGGGGCGACGTTCCAACTCTCGGCGCTGGCCGATTTTCAGATCGCCGATGACGAGGGAAATGCGGTCGACGCCGGAATTGGAAAACTGAAGGGTGAAATAAAGGCCGGCGCGAACCTGACGGCCGAGCTGCTCAAACAGACCATTACCGGCTCGGTTTTTCTCGGAATCACGGGCTCATATCAGCAAGAGGTCTTTCCCGGGATTTACGGCGGCGGACAGCTCTGGTTTCAGATCAGCGCCGACCAGTCAGGCAAAACCACGCTGGATTTCGACGCAGGCACTGTGGGCAGTGTTGGCGGCGATTTGATTCCCCACCTGGTGGCTGTCGAGGCTACCGTGAAATACGGCTTCTGGATGCAGGTGGTGGGCGGGCAGGTAGCGCCCGGAATCGATGTTGGAATGGAAGGCCGCGCCAAGCTGCTGGATGGCCTGCTCGGATTTAAGTTCGGCGTCGAAGGGCGCGCGCTGATTACCAGGCTCTCGTCGAATCCCAGCCAGTTCTGCCATCTGCTCGGAAGCATCCTGGTTTCCGGCAGCGTGCAGGTGGCGTGGGTCATCGACGAGCGCAAGTCGTGGGAGGCCCAGTTCGATGTCAATGTGGGCTGGCAAATGATACTGGCGGGCATGAAAATGGGTCTGCTGCCGGTTCCATAGGAGGACGCAAATGCCGATTCAAGCCGCTCCCATCAACTTGCTGACATTCCTCCAGGGCTGGACCTCGTCCGCGGTCGCGCTGCCGCCCCAACGGCTGCTCTTCAGCGTTCTGGTCCTGCCAAAAGGCAATCCCCTGACCGATTTCGCCCCGGCGTTTCCCACGGCGAACCTGCAATTCCAGGCGGGTGTCATTGCTTCGCTCGATGCGCTCCCGACTGCCGCGGCCGCAACCTGGGTGCCGGTCACGGCAAATGCCACACCGCCGAATCGCCCGGCGCTATTCAGCAGCGTCGCTGCGCGGTTCACCGTTCGCCCGCACGGCGGCGCTCCGTCTCCCACGCCCGCCGCAGTCAAGAAGTGGCTTCCCGATTCTTATCGGACTGCGACAGCGCTTGCACGACCCAGGACGAGCATCGCCATCACCGACGATTCCTACCAGTGCGCGATTCGCGACCCCGGCGCCATCCCCGTGCCAAAGAGCCCGCCTGCCGCCGATTTCTATTGGGAAGAAATCCTCGGTTTCGTTTTGCGGCAGCCCCTGCTGGCGCAACAGATGGGCCTGATTTATACGGGCTATTTCGATTTACCCGTGGCGGATACGCTGGCCTCCGGAGGATACGTCTACATCGATCTGACGGGCGCGAGCGATTACGCCGCGGTGAAGCGCACGCGCTTCGCGGCGCGGGTCCCGCCACTCGCCAAGGCACGCCTGCTGTTTACGCCGGTTCTCTTCCCCGTCGATCAAGTCGGCGATTTCGACAATGTTTTCGAGGAAGCGGACGCCTACGATGATGGCTTCGCCAAAGTGGTTCACGGCGCGCAACCCACCAAGGCCGCGCTTCTCGAAACCAGCGCGAGCTCCATGCCCCCCGCCAAAGACATGGGTATCAGGCTGGGTTGGGACGACGAGCAGATTGCCATCTGGCTGAATCGACAGTTGGGCGTCAACGCCTATTCCAGTGTCACTCCCGCGCCGGGCTCGCCGCTCGGCGTGGCGGGATATCGCGTGGACGTCTTCAGCGACGCCGATAACCGATGGCACTCGCTGGTGCGCGCGCGCGGCAGCTTGTCGTTGAATGGCACCGACATCGGCAGTTTTGACGGCGAGTTGAATGTCGAAGCTCTCCCTGTCAATCTGACCAACAATCAGGGCGCGCAATTCTGGCTTCCCAGTTATTTCACTGCCTGGGCCGGCGGGTCATTGGTTGTGACCGATCCAAATCCCTTCGAACTGGCCGGCCGCGCGGACGTGTTGGGCGCGCCGATTTATACTGCCGTCGATGCCGATGCGGTCAAGCTCCGCTACGGTAACGACTATCAGTTTCGCGTGCGGCTGGCCGATCTCACCGGCGGCGGCCCCACGGCGTCGGATGATCCGCTGTATCCGGCTCGCGCGAATGTTGCGACTGTGCCGTTCCGCCGTTACTCGCGGCCCAAGGCGGTATCAGCGGCAAAGGGCGGAGGCGTGGCGGCGGACGGGAAGACCGCGAGCTACACCGTCTCCCGGCCGCTGCTGCCGTACCCCGACATTATGTTCACCGGGTATCCGAATGCGCTCGCCTTGCTGACCGCCGAAGCCGCGGCGGCGAAAGCTGCCGGCCGTGAGCCGGCGCTTCCCGACCCGAACGCCGTCCAGTTGCAAATCCAGGTTCAGGCGCGCACTCTGGACAACGACACCGCCGCCGGCACTACCACCGGCCAGCCATTCGTGCCGGTCTACTCGGTAGTGGTCGATTTTCCGGCTGACCCGGCGCAGCCGCTGCCGCTGAATTTCCAATTCGTCGATGTCGCCAACATCGCGTCGCTTGCGGGCACGGTTGCCGCTCCCAACTCGCCCCTTCCCTTACCCACCTCGCGCAACGTGCGCCTGGTCCTGACGCCGCTGGGGGCGGAAGATCCAGAGCTGAAGTATTGGGGCTCACTCGATTCCCGCATCGGCTCCGCTCCGGTGAGCCTGTACCTCTCCGTGCCGGCCGGCGATGAGACCGGCCTGCTGCTGCCGCCTGCGGTCGGCGCGGAAATCGAAGCCCTGTTCCTTCAGCCCGATCCACCGCCGAATACCGCAACCAAAGCCGCGCTCACCGTGCAGGGATTCCGGCACCAGGCTGAGTCAAGCGTTATGGACCGCCTTGCCTCCGAGCTTCGCCTATCGTACACGGACGCACGCTTGAGCTCGCCCTCGGGAAGGCGCACCGTGTTCGGAGCGTCCAGCGGTCTGCGTACCACGGCTAATCCGGATAGCTCGAGCATCACGTTCGGCAGCACATCCGACCTCATCCGTCACTGGATCGTCGCCATCCGCGCGACGATCAACCGGGACTGGACTTGGAACGGTCTGGCGCCTACCGGCCTCGAGATCTATCGCGATGGCGTTCTGACCGGCAGACTTCCTTTGCCGCGCGCGGTGAATCCGGGAGCGCTGGTCAATCCCGACCGCTCGCAAACCGACATCGTCTACTTCGATAGCATCGAGCCGAAGCCGCTCGGGAGCGCTTTTCCAGCGGAACTGAAGATCGACTACAGGCTGGTATCGATATTCGCGAATGCCCCCGCGATTTCCGGCGGGCCTTCGCAATGGACCCTGCGACTGCCTATCACGACGCCGCCGGCGCAGACTCCGAAAATCGTTTCGGCCGGCATCGCCTACAGTCCGTACACTCATGCCCCGGCCTATTCGTCGAGCGGGGAACGCCGGCGTATCCTGTATTTCGAACTCGACGGGCCTCCGCTCGATCCATCGGATGCCTACTTCTGCCGCGTGCTGGCGTACGGACCCGACCCCATGCTGCTCGAGACCGGTACCAAGCTCCCCGATCCGGCCGAACCGCCGCTCCCCATCGACCCCGAGCTGGTTCGAACCGTGGCACCCGGGCAATCCGCCGATTGCGCCGGTATCGAGGCGATGCAGAACCTGGTGGCCTCTCCAACTTCTGATCGCCATTACCTGGTGCCGCTGCCCGATTACCTCAATCCCGAATCGGTGGAGCTGTTCGGATTCTTCGTCTATGAGCTGCGCGTAGGGCACGATTGCTCGCGCTGGTCCACGGCGCAGGCGCGATTCGGCCGTCCGCTTCGTGTTGCCGGCGTTCAACATCCCGCGCCCCAGTTGCGCTGCATGGTGACGCGTACCGCCGCCAAAGGCATTACGGTAGTCGCGCCATATGCGACCCCGATCTTCAATGACCAGAACCTGCGCCCGCTTTATCCCAAAACGGAACTGATCGCGCTGCTTTACGCGCAGGTCTTACAGGCCAATAGCCAGTCGTGGTGCAACATTTTACTGGAACGGGCGACCGCCATTCCATACACGCTGGAGCACCAGGGGAGTCGAGGCTTGAATCCGGCGCTCACGCCGGCACGGGCGCAGTTCGATCCTGAGGATATTCTGTTCAAACTCGGCATTCTGGGACTGCCCCTGGATTCACCGCTCAGCGTCGTGGCGGTGGAGATCTTACCGGAGCCGCAGCCAATCAATCCGGCGGCGACCGTCGATCGATTCAATGACCCATTGGGGGCCGATCTCGGTCAAGTCCGGATCCTGCGCACATCGCCACTAACACCTGTTCCCGAGGTTTGCCCGCCGGCAGGGTAGCGAATCCGAACATTCCGCAGCTCGTAAATGTGGCAGGCTGGTGGGGTGCTATTCACGGCTACAATGGCCGCTCTGATGTTGGTTCTCCACTCGTGGTTTTGGTTCATTTCTTCGAATACGGACGTTGGGGGTCCCCCGCGGAAACGGGCGATGCCGCACAGAGTCTCGCAGCTGAAGATCAGCTCTTCATCTAATGCAAGCGGGCACGTATCTAACTGCCAAGCGAGGATTCGCCTCACTAGAGGCGCGAATTTGTTACGAGCGCGCCGAACCTTTGTGTCATTCGCTCAATCGTCCTTGCTCTTGTTTGTGGCACTGATAGGTCAGTGGCGCTATTCGCTCCACACTGACAAGCTGTCTGTCACGATGCAAACGTCCTTCAACGGCATCTGTTCACTCTGCAGGAATAGATTCTAATATTAGACGTTGTGGCGCGCCGGAGTCAGCGACTTGCGATGGCGCGTTAACATGCTGCCGGGCCGCAGTTTCTCATTGACCCGGAATCGGGCGATGCGTCCATTTGGGGTGTCGCCAAGCGACCTTTGAGCAAAGGCGTTTTTTTTCTGCGTCCGGCGACACGGATGTTACTTGCGACGCGAGAAATCCCCGGAGCGGATTGGCAGCCACAAACAATCTTACCCCCTGGAAAGAAAACAATGAAGATACGCCTAGTAGTTGCCCTGGTAGGACTCGCAATCGGCTTTGTTGTGCCAAGCATCGCCCAAGAACAAAACACGGTCGATCCAGAGGTGCGTCAGCAGATTGAAGCGGTCTTAATGAAGTTTGGCGAGGCATTCAATTCAATAAGCACGCCGCCGCCGCTATGGCAGCTCTATACAGGCAGGACGCGATACAGTTCTGGTCCTGGTGGTCAGCCGACGCTTTGGTTTCCGGTCAGCAACCGATCGAGGAAAGGTATGCAAGCATGTTCGCATCGAGTCCCGGCGAATTTGTCGGCCAGCTTGTTCAGGTCTATGCAAGCGGCAACGAGATGTCCGTTATCGTGAAAGGGAGTGAGGGTGCGTTATGGAAGGGCTACAAAGCATGGATCTGCGTTCGTGACGCCGATACTTGGAAGATCCGCATGGAATACGTCAATTGATCCGGGAGAAAACAATGAAAATGCAGTCACTTGCCTTGGGACCAAAGCGACGGGCTGCGACACCGTCTCCGACGACTACCCCGAGCAACAAATGGCATCCTAATTTTCACACTCATTAGGTCTGGCTAAGGTCACATCCATCAGCAGATCGAGGCACCGAACAGAGACGCTACGGAGGAAGCGAGCAAGATGCTTCTTTTACTTCAGTATCGACGATCGGGTTTTCAAAAGGGGCCGAGCAACCTCTTCAGGTCGACTTTTGCGAACGCCTTAGGAACTCCCGGCAAAACTGGGTTCAATAGTGAAAGCGTCAACTCGGGAACGGGCGATTCAAACGGTATTCTGCGGTTGGACGCAGGAAACGATGCCCTCTCGCATGCCACCGATGCCAGGCGATTTTGTGCAAGCTATTGGCGACCGAAGGGACTAAAATGCTGAGTACGCGGAGGAAGCATGCCCTCTATGGACTTCATCAGCCATTCGAGGAGAGATCGGGTGACCG
>JAFAHS010000121.1 GCA_019237115.1 Deltaproteobacteria bacterium | reverse complement strand
TCCGGACTACTCAACAAGCAGGCGGGCGCCGAACTGGGAGTTAGTGAGAGAACCATCAAGGTTCATCGGGCTCGGGTAATGCTGAAGATGAACGCGGAGTCGCTCGCAGAGCTGGTACGGATGGCGGATCGCTTGAACATTCGGCCAGACACCAAGGCCGATTGACAAGAGGGCAGGTTCCTGAATCGATCTACGGCTCTCGGTATTTAAGTACGAGTTGCTGGGAGAGTAAATGCGCCTATCTAAGGTCAACGCGGATCTCTCGCAGCACTCGTACAAGGATTTTTCCAGCATCATGATTGACTTCCTGGGGACAAATCTGGTCGGCAGGCTGCGACCCTCAGGCAACTGAGGTTTACTATGGAAACCCGCTCGCGTTTGGCCCACGCCTCCATGGGTGCCGGACTGCTCGTGTTGCTGCTGGTCTGGCCAGCGAGATGCCTCGCCGCTCAGTCGGCCCTGGCCGATGGTGAAGAATCGCTCACCGAAAAGGCCAATGACCCCACGGCGACTCTGACACAGGTTCAAGTCAAGGACGAGTATACGCCCGCCGAATACGGCACCAATGCTCAACTAAACACTTTGATCCTGCGGGGCATTCTGGCGGTCCGCCCCCACGGACCACTAAATCTCGAGCAGATAATTCGGCCGACTTTTCAGATCGAGACCAAGCCGCTGGGAAAGGGTGCGGGGACCCGCACCGGGTTCGGTGACACGCAACTGTTCGATCTGTTTATTATGCCGTGGCCGGATTCACGTGAGACGCGATTTCGATGGGGCATAGGTCCCTACTTCGTTTTTCCCACTGCGAGCTGGCATGGCGCCGGCCAGGGCGCCTGGCAACTGGGACCCGCGTGGGCGTTTGCGTATCATGGCCTTCCGCATTTGGTTATCTCGGCGCTGTTTCAGCAGGCCACTTCATTTGCGTACACCTCGTCTAAACGCTCACCGGTCAGCTCGCTCACGTTTCAGCCACTGATAACCTACGAGCTTCCCGACGACTGGTACCTGGCCTTCAACGAGGCGACCTGGACCTGGAACTTCCGGCACAACACTTCAACGAGCATTCCGTTTAGCGCGGGACTCGGAAAACTCTTCAGATTTTCGGACGCCGCCGCGCTCAAGACCCAGCTTTCCGGCGAGTGGATGTTGTATCGGCAATTCGATCCGCAGGAAGAGCAGTTCACCTTGAAATTTGAAGTGACGCTGCTGCTTCCAAAATTGCAAGTCTGACAAACCGGCGGTGCGGGCTCCCCGAATGCGTTATCCACCGCTGCTGATTGCCCTGTTCATCGCGATGCTGCTCAAGCCATTTGCAGAAGGCACCGGAGCGACGATTCCCGGCAGCCTCTTTCCGATCTTAGTTTTCGCGACGCTTATATACGCGTTCCGCTATACCCGCGCTCTGGCGCTCTGCCTGACCGTCCTCGGGGTGGCTGCGGTGACGCTCCGTTTTTTGGCCGATCAGCAGCGTCTTCCAACCCTGGAGTTTCTCAGCCAGGGGCTGAGTTTCATCGCTATGGTTGTAGCGATGGTCGCGATGTTTTCCGAGGTACTTCGAGCCCGCAGTGCTTCGAGAGATCTGGTAATGGGCGCTATCTGCTTGTACCTCATTATCGGCCTGGCCTGGACGTTTCTTTACTATTCAATTTACCTGCTTTCGCCAGGCTCAATTTTCGTATCACCGGGCACCTCGACTCGGACCGCTTTAGGTAGCGAGGCAAAATTCACGGAAGTTCTGTACTTCAGCTTCGCGGCGCTAACCACGATCGGGTCAAGCGGCGAAGAAGCGCTGACACCGATGGTCCGGCAACTGGCAGTGGTGGAATCGGCGATGGGGCAGTTGTATCTGGCGGTGCTGATATCGCGGCTCGTAGGCTTCAGCACCAGCGGCGACGCGAAATCAACCTAGATGGTGGTACTCCCAACACGGCCGCTAATTGCGCCATGAAATCGGGAGACGGCGGGTTTCTGCGGTCGTGCTCGATATCGTTGATGTAGGCGATCCCGATCGCGACCCCCAGCTTTTTTCTTGACCTGCGCGGTTAACGCTTTCTGGTTAGACCGCGCTCCTTGCGAAGCTCAGAAATCACCTCGCCGAAGGTCTTCATCCCCCATCCGCAGCTTTGTTTGCCGCCATCGGTGCCACCTCGAGAATTGAGAATACCGCATTTCTGCGGATGCACCAAAGTCGGGTCTTGCATGACAAGACATCCAGGTGATATGAGATTACGCAGATACGCGTATTCCCTTTAAGATATGGAGGGCATGCAGATGTCTCTTAACCGGGTGATGATGATCGGAAATCTGGGCCAAGATCCGGAAATTCGCCACCCGCCAAGTGGCCTCCCGCTGGTGAACTTCTCCCTCGCCACCGACGAGCCGTACGTCGACAAGGAGAGGGGAAACGCCGGGAGCGGGTCGAATGGCACAGGGTCGTGGCCACCGGAAAACTTGCGCTGGCCTGTAACGAGCATTTAAAGAAGGGGCGACAGGTGTTCGTCGAAGGGCGCCTTCACCATGCGGAATGGGAGAGCAACTCCGAGGGAACCAAACAACATCGCAGCGAAGTCGTCGCGGCCGGCGTGCAATTCCTAGGAGCGCAGACTGATGCAACGACAGTCAGGGCTGAGACGGACAGCGAATCGTCCGGTGACCCTGAGGTCGTCGTCGCTTAGAGCGCTTCCCGTCTCAGTGTTCGTGTAGACATCATTGTGGTCAGTAATGCTAAGCCTAGACGAAATCGAAAAGACACCCGGTCGCATTATAGAGCTGAGCCCCTATGATGCGCAGGAAGTGCTCGCACGGCTAGCAGCTCTGATTCCACCCTTGAATGCTCGAGTCGTCGCGGGGATTCGACCCACACCAGAGGATCGGATCATCTCAGTCAAAGAAGCGGCGGCAATTTGCAACAAGAGCTCTGGCTGGGTGTACGAGCATTCTGAGTTGTTAGTGCGTGACAGAAACGGCCGGACCCAGGGGTGTTCGTACGTTAAGGTTCAGCAATTCATACAAGGAAACTTATGAGAGGCGACGGCAGGATTTACAAGCCAAAAGGCTCCTCAATCTGGCATACCGCGGTCTGGATACCTTACGAACATCGCGAATGGCGACAGTCGACCGGTACCGACAACGAGCGAAAGGCGCGCGCTATCCTCCGAGAACGACTCGTCTCGGTGCAGAACCGTTTAGTCGTGCCATCCTCGCGATTTAGCTACGAAAAGCTGCGCGAGTTGATCGAACTCGACTATCAAGCTAACCGGAAAAAGCGACAAGCTCTCAAGATTCGACTTCTTCATCTGGACCCCTTCTTCAAAGGCTGGAAAGCGATCGATATCAACACCGAGACCGCCACCCGGTACACGCTACAGCGTCAGGTTGAGGGCGCCAGCAACGCGAGCATCAATCGGGAGCTCAGCATTCTCGGAAGAATGTTCACCTTGGCAGTTCAGCAGGGCAAGGTTATGACGCGACCCTATTTTGCAAAACTGAAGGAACCCGGCGCTCGTAGCGGGTTCTTTGAAGCCGAGGAGTTTCGCCGGCTTCTTCCTGCTCTACCCGCGTATCTCCAGCCTGTCATGTTGGCAGCCTACATCACCGGCTGGCGCGTTCCGTCCGAGCTCCTCAGCCGAAAGTGGCGTGAGCACGTTGACATGAGAAATGGATGGCTCCGGCTTGAGCCCGGCGAGACGAAGAGCGGGCAAGGGCGAATGTTTCCATTGGTACCTGCCTTGCGGGAGCTCGCAGAACGGCAAATTGAATCTGCTCTCGCAATAGAGCGCGAGACAGGAAGGAAGGTGCCGTGGTTGTTCCATCACCAGGGTCGGCGGATCGTGAGCTTTTATCGATCCTGGCACAGCGCCTGTGCATCCGCGGGCGTCGCGGGACGGATTCCTCACGACTTCCGCCGCACGGCTTATCGCAACCTTATCCGGGCCGGCATACCGAAGCAGATCGCGATGACTCTAATCGGACATGAGACGGAATCGATGGCCAAACGCTACTCGATTCTGGATGAAGGTCTGTGTCGGAGTTCTCCGGGCGGCTCGACGGACTCGGACAGTTCTCGCACAGTTTCGCTCTTGGAGGGCAAAAAATGGAGGCGGCGATCGGATTCGAACCGATGCATCGAGGTTTTGCAGACCTCTCCCTTACCACTTGGGTACGCCGCCCTCGCCAAGGCTCGCCGCTTGGAAGCGGCATTAACTATCATGCCCGCACGGATGCATCAATTGAAGCGGAATTATAGGCGCTGCCGAGGGGGATTTTCACCGGTCAGCAAATGCCGTGACAAGCCAGGACGCGCGACCTCGGCTCGGGCCTTTTGCTTGGAAGGCCGTCTGTAAAACGCCATGCTGGGGTCCTTCGCGAGGCGTCGTAGGGCTGTAGGTCGATAATCCATTGTGGTCATAATGTCATTCGGTCGCCCGGGCGGCGAGCATCGGTGGGCTTTGGCCAGTTTTCCGTTCCTTGATGAACGAGGAACGAGGCCTCCCGTGGGTTCGAGCGGGGAGCCAACGGACCGTGGAGTTACGCAGGGTTTCTGCCGTATTTTTCATCAGGGAGGTAGATCCGGATGTCCGATCAGGTCACTTACGACTGGAACGCGATCGTCGACGATTTGAACAAGTTGTTGCGGCTGCGCACTACGCCAATAGGCATGAAGTTGTTCCGCACGGCTCAGGACATGGAAGCGATCCCAAAAATCCGGCGACCCAAGTCGACTCACACCACCGATCAGATCGTCGCACAGGCGGCGCGTCTGGGATGGACGGTTGGTATCACGATGAAGGACCTGGTTGGCGCGCAGTGCGGCGCCGTGATCGGGTTGCATCCACAGGATGAGGAATGGCTCTCCGGCAAGGCCATGGCGGGAGTCTGGTATTCCACCCTCGAGGATTCATCGGCGCATCAACATGCCATGGACACCGTGCCGCACGGCCGCTACACGGCCATGGCGGTATCGCCGCTGGTTTCAGGACGACTCGACCCCCCCGATATTTGTCTCATCTATGCCACACCCGGCCAGATGATCATTTTCATCAATGGCCTCCAGTGGTCGGGTTATCGCAAATTTCAATGGGGCGTCGTCGGAGAATCGGCCTGTGCGGACTCGTGGGGTCGCGCGCTCAAAACCGGCGAGCCGAGTCTTTCCATCCCATGCTACGCGGAGCGGCGCTACGGCGGGGTGCTGGATGAGGAGCTGCTGATGGCGATTCCACCCCATTTTCTGCCCAAGACGATCGAAGGAATGAAGCGGCTTGCATCAAACGGATTGCGTTATCCGATTCCGCAATACGGCATCCAGTCCGATGCGCGAGCGGGGCTGGCCGTATCCTATGGAGCGCGGGAGAAATAGCCTCGCCCGCTGCTCGAGGTGAAACGCGAACTGGCACAGGCTCTATCTGCGAGAAGCAATCGGCTCCGGGTTAATCGCGCGGCCCGGCGGAGATCCGGAAGGTGATGCCCAAAAGAAAGACAGGCTTCGTGTTCGACGAGCTCTACATGTGGCACGATTCCGGCGGCGGCTCGTTCCCGACACAACCCAGCGCAGGCTTCGAGAACCCGGAAACCAAGCGACGGTTTTACAATCTTCTGGCCGCCACGCGGCTCCTCGATAACCTGGAGTCCATCAGGCCAAGACCGGCCTCGGAAGTAGACCTTGCACGTTTTCACACCCACGAATACATCGAATTGATTCGCCAGCTTTCGGCGCGGCGCGGCGGCGACGCCGGCGAGCTGACTCCATTCGCTGCGGGTGCCTTTGAAATTGCGATGCTCTCGGCGGGTGGCGTGATGACCGCAGTTGAAGAAGTCGTGAAAGGCGCGATCGACAACGCGTATGCGCTGGTGCGCCCACCTGGTCACCATGCCGAACCGAATCGGGGCCGGGGCTTTTGCATATTCGCCAACATAGCCGTCGCGCTGATGTATGCCAGGGCCAGGTTAGCCGTCGATAGGATTGCCGTGGTGGATTGGGACGTTCATCACGGCAATGGCACCCAACTGGCCTTCTACGAGAATCCCGAGGTGCTCACTATTTCCATTCATCAGGACAACCTGTACCCAATGGGAAGCGGCGCGGTTTCCGAGAACGGCTCGGGGCCGGGTGCGGGATTAAATCTGAACATCCCGATGCCACCGGGATCGGGCGTAGGTTCCTACCTTGCCGCCTTTGAGCGCGTAGTCGTGCCGGCCCTGTACAAGTTCAAGCCCGAATTGATCGTGGTGGCCAGCGGTCTCGACGCAAATGCGTACGATCCACTGGGCCGCATGATGCTGCACAGCGAATGCTATCGTCGACTCACAAACATGATGGTGCGTGGCGCTTCCGATCTCTGTGCAGGCCGCTTGGTGCTTGCTCACGAAGGCGGTTACGCCGAGAGCTACGTACCGTTTTGTGGGCTGGCGATTGTTGAAGAGCTCGCGGGACTCCGCACCGAGGTCTGCGATCCTTATCTGGAATTGGTGCAAAGTCGCGCTTACCAGGAATTGCAGCCCCATCAGGAGACGGCCATCGAGCGAGCTCGTGAGCTCCTGACCCGTATCAAGTAGAAACCTGAACCTGAGCCTTTCCTTCCGCCGCAGATGGGAACAAAAACCTGCCTGGGTGTCTCCCCGGACAAAGTCGCAGGATGAGGTTCGAGAGAAGTAAACAGCCCAGCGCCGCTAATTGGACGCTTTAGAATGTATTACTCGCTGCGTTACACCGAGGTTAAATTCCCTGCGGTTTCCGGTATCGCCCAAGCTTTCGTTTGTCGATCGCCACTGAAGAAAGGCACACTGCGGGTAGCCAATGTGGGCTCACGCGAGCAGATTTGTCGTTCGCGCGCGGCAACGAATCGAGGTCAGTCGTGAAGCGTCTTAGAATCCTTTCGGAGCGGATCGGAATGGACAACGCACGGGCCGGCATTGGAAGCGTTCACGAGCACTCGCGGCGTCCCGTATCGTGACACTGGGATTGTCCCCGGTGTAAGCTACCCACCGTTCAAAAAGCGCGCCTTGGCGACCCAAGGTGGAGGGACGGCTGATGTCCTGACTCTGATTTGGGAACTTTCTGGAGGCTGCGAAAATCTTGCTTGGATGCGTGCGGCGCTGGTTCCTCACAATCATCATCGTTGGCATTACTCCCGTGGCCGCGTTTGCCGAGGACTGGGGCATGGGGGCTTCAAACGCGAAAATTCCTCCGAGCAGCACATTCCAGGCGGTTTCCACTCCAGCTCACGAGATCAATACCGTCGCGTTCTTTGTTATCTCGATCACGGGCGTAATTTTTCTGATTGTGGCGGGCCTGCTGACCTACAGCATCGTGCGATTTCGAACCCGCGCCGGCGATGACGGCCGCGAACCTCCCCAGGTCTACGGCAGCAACCCGATTGAATTCGCATGGACCACGGTTCCGGTCCTCATTTCATTCGTCCTGTTCCTTATAACTGCTCGCGTCATTTACGTCGTCCAGGCGCGGCCGCAGCCACCCGATGCTCTGAGCGTGCGCGTCATCGGGCATCAATGGTGGTGGGAGTTCCGTTACCCGGGTCTCGGCATTGTGACCGCGAACGAACTTCATGTGCCGGTGAGCGAGCTCGCCAGTCCAACGCCCACCTTTCTTGATCTCGAGTCCGCCGACGTCGCTCACAGCTTCTGGGTTCCCCGCTTGGCCGGCAAAACCGACGTGATTCCCAACAAGAAGAACACGATGTGGATAGATCCACACGTTCCCGGAACCTACCTCGGTCAGTGTGCCGAGTTCTGCGGCACCGAGCATGCGATGATGCTGCTGCGGGTGGTGGTAGAGTCGCGCGCGGACTTCGACAACTGGGTCGCTACGCAGAAACAGCCGCCAAGAGTCGATCCGGCCGTCGCGCGTGGCCGGCAAGTATTCCAATCTACGGCGTGCGTCAATTGCCATGCCGTTCAAGGTACGGGGGCGGATGGACGCTTCGGCCCCGACCTTACGCACCTGATGGCACGCGAGACCATCGGCTCGGGTGTCGCGATGAACACTCGCGATCACTTGCGCATATGGGTGGCCGATCCCAACGTTATGAAGCCGGGCGCGCTGATGCCCGCGATGGGTCTCGACAACCAGGACCTCGACGCCTTGGTCGACTATCTGGTCACACTTCGCTGAGCAGGAAAACTTGCAATGGCGGGAAGCATCGAACACGAAATAGTTCTCGGCGCGGCTGACGATCCGCAGGATCTGCCTCTCCTTGGCAAGCTCCACGGATGGATCGTTACCGTCGACCACAAGCGCCTCGGTCTGATGTACATCTCCGGCGGCCTGCTCTTCTTCCTGGTGGCCGGCCTGCAGGCGGCCACGATTCGCCTTCAGCTCGCAGTTCCAAACGCCGGTATCGTACCGCCGCAAGTATTTAACCGTCTCCTCACCATGCACGGCACGGCGATGGTTTTCCTGGTCGGAATGCCGATTCTGACCGGCTTCTTCAACTACCTGGTGCCGCTGATGATTGGGGCGCGCGACCTCGCGTTTCCGCGCCTAAACGCTTTTGGCTTTTGGTTGTGGTTCTTCGGTGCTTTGCTTCTCTACTTCAGCTATCTCGGCGGCGATGGTCTTTACGGTGCGGGCAGCGCGCCCGACGTGGGCTGGTTCGCGTACGCGCCACTGACGGAGCGGGCTTTTTCGCGGGGCAGCAGTACCGACTACTGGATACTAAGTATCTTTCTGACCAGCATCGGCTCAACCGCAACCGCCATTAACCTGATCTCGACCATCATATGCATGCGTTGCGAAGGCATGACGCTTGGCAAGATGCCGGTACTGGTGTGGCTGGCGCTGGTCGTTTCCTCCATGATCCTCGTGGTACTCTCGCCGCTTTCCGCCGCGCAGGTGATGCTGCTGCTTGATCGTTTTCTGGGCGCGCACTTCTTCGACACACAGGCGGGAGGCTCTGCAGTCCTCTGGCAGCACTTTTTCTGGATCTTCGGCCATCCTGAGGTCTACGTGCTGGTCATTCCAGCCTTTGCCTTCGCTTCGGAGATCATCCCGGTCTTCTCGCGCAAGGTGATTTTCGGGTACAGCGTGATGGTGGCAGCCACCTGCGCCATCGCATTCATCAGCATGACCGTATGGGCACATCACATGTTCTCGGTCGGCATGACCCCGGCGGGTAACTCGTTCTTTGCAGCCTCCACCATGTTGGTTGGAGTTCCGACCGGTATCAAGATCTTCAACTGGCTCGGGACCATCTGGGGCGGGAAACTGCGCTTCAAGGTTCCAATGCTGTTCAGCCTGGGATTTCTCTTTCAATTCCTGATCGCAGGCTTAACCGGCATCATGCTGGCCGTTGTTCCCTGGGATTGGCAGCTCACCGACACCTACTTCGTGGTGGCGCATTTTCATTATGTACTAATCGGCGCGATCGTTTTCATGATCTTCGCGGCGATTTATTACTGGTTTCCCAAGGCTACCGGCCGAATGCTGGGCGAGACCTTGGGCAAGTGGCATTTCTGGCTATTTCTGATCGGCTTTCATCTGACCTTCGATACCTTGCATTTCGCGGGACTGCAGGGCATGCCGCGCCGCATCTACACTTACCAGCCGGGCCGCGGACTAGAGACGCTTAACCTGATCGCGTCACTCGGGGCGCTCGTACAGGGCGTCGCGGTTCTCATTTTCGTGATCAATGTTGTCCGATCGCTCCGCTCGGGTGAGGCCGCCGGCAACGATCCCTGGGATGCGTGGACGCTCGAATGGTCCACGACCTCTCCTCCGCCGGAGTACAACTTCGCGACGCCGCCCGTGGTCCAGAGTCGGCGCCCCCTGTGGGACCTGAAGCATCCTGAAGATCCGGACTCCCTATACGAATGAACCGGAGGACTTGTTGATGGCCGCCGCACCCACTTCAACTTCGGCACAAACCTGGAGCGCGACGCTTCCGCGACGCGGATACGCGGGCATTCTGGCACTAATCCTTACCGAGTCAGCCTTCTTCTCCATTTTCGTCGTCGCCTACATTTTCTACAGCGGAAAGAGCTTGTCCGGCCCCTTTCCCAAGGAAGTATTGTCAACGCCGGTCGTGAACACCATCTGTCTGCTATCCAGCAGCATCACCATCGTGTGGGCCATCCGAGCGTTCCACCGAGGCTCTGTCCGGGCGTTCGCCCTCTGGTGGCTGCTTACCTTTGCGCTAGGCCTCGAGTTTTTGGTGGGCACCGCCCTGGAATGGCGTCGGCTGATTTACCATGAAGGATTAACGATTAGCACGAATCTTTTCGGCACTACCTTCTACTCACTCGTTGGCCTGCACGCAGCGCACGTCACCATTGGATTGCTACTGATTCTGTTTGTGATGATTCTCACTGTAGGTGGACACATGAACGAGCGTCACGTCTACCGAACCGATGTTCTTTCATGGTATTGGCACTTCGTGGACGCGGTTTGGGTAGTGGTCTTCCTGACCGTGTATGTGATCTGCCGCTGAGTTGGTAACATGGCAGTTCAAGAAAAGCCGGAAGGTCTCCTCGAGGTTCCCGCGTCCACCGCGTGGCCCATGATCATGGCGCTCGGACTGACGCTGACATTCGCCGGTCTGGTGACCAACGTCGCTGTCAGCATGGTGGGTTTGATCCTCTTCTGGTCGGGGGCGGTCGGATGGTTCAGGGAGGTGCTGCCAGTCCAGCATACCGAAGCGGTGCAGGTCGAGGCTGTCACGGAGGCCATCGTACCGCACGAAATCGGTGTCGATTATCTCCATGTCGGCGAGTTGGGCAATCGCGCCATCCTGCCGCTGCAAATCTATCCATATTCCGCAGGAATCAAAGGGGGCATCGCGGGCGGCATCGCGATGGCGGTGCTCGCGGTGCTGCAGGGCCTCGTGCGGCACGGCAGCCCCTGGTACACCGTCAACATTCTGGCTGCGACTGCGAGCGCTAAGCTGGCTAACGCCGACACCGCGACCCTTTCGTCATTCATTCCGCAAGCGTTTTTGATCGCTCTTGTCATCCACGCCTCTGCCTCGATCCTGGTCGGACTGCTTTACGGCGTGATGCTTCCGATGTTCCCGCGTTATCCGGCCCTGTGGGCGGCAATCGTCGCCCCGCTGTTGTGGACCGGTCTGTTGTGGGCATCGCTCAGCGTGATCAATCCGGTGCTGGAGGCGCGCATCGAATGGGGCTGGTTCATTCTCTGTCAGATCGCATTTGGTGCCGTCGCCGGATTCGTCGTTAACCTCACCGAGCAGGTTCACACGCTGCAGCACATGCCATTTGCGGTTCGTACCGGTATCGAGACGCCAGGCCTCGTCAAAAGTGGTGGGGACGGCAATTGAGCACGCGCTCCAGCAGATCCCTGCTCGCGATTGTGTCGCTGGTCGCGATCCTACTTGCGGGATGCGATTCGTTTCCCGGTCGCCCGTCGCAGGCGGAGTATCCGCTGCGACCTACCGATGTGACTGACTTTGCGACGTTGTACCGCGAGAACTGTGCAGGCTGCCATGGCCTTGACGGAAAGTTCGGCGCCGCGGTCGCGATGAACAATCCTGTCTATCTCGCGATTATCGATCACCCCGCGATGCGCCGCGTGATTGCCGAGGGAGTTTCTGGCACGGCAATGCCACCATTTGCGCAAAGCGCCGGCGGTTCTCTGACCGACCATCAGATCGACCTGCTGGTCGCCGGTATTTACCAGAACTGGGCGGGTGCGGGGGATTCAGGCGCGGGCGCTCCGCCTTATTCCAGTACGGTGAGTGGAAATCCCGACAGCGGCGCACAGGTCTATGCCGCCAGTTGCCAATCCTGTCACGGTCCCGATGGCAAGGGCGGATCCGTCGCGGGCTCGGTGGTTGATCCTTCCTATCTCACACTCGCCAGCAATCAGTACCTGCGCACGATCGTCATTGCGGGACGCCCCGAGCTCGGTCATCCCGATTGGAAACATGCTGCCTCAGGGCAGCCGTTAACGGCTGCGCAGGTTTCCGATGTAGTCGCATGGCTATCCTCCAAACGGCCCGCGCCCCTGGCGGCGAACGATTGAAATGAGTTGTGCGAATGGATTCATCGACTGACACGCGGCGTCACTTCCTGTTCCGGCTCGGAATAGCGATCAACGCGGTCGCGGTTGTGGTATTCGCCAGGCCGATCATTGGCTACCTGCTGTCACCCGCGCGGCGCTTTACCTGGCTTGACTGGATACCGCTTGGCCCGTTGACCGACTATCCGGAGAATCAGACCCGCCTGGCGGAATATGTAAGTCCGTTCAAGAAGAAGTGGGACGGTGAAACCGCAAAAATACCCTGCTGGGTACGACGCCTAACCGGCCAGCAGTTTCAGGTCTTCGCGATCAATTGCACCCACCTCGGCTGTCCGGTGCGCTGGTTCGCCGAGTCCGGGCTCTTCATGTGCCCGTGTCATGGCGGGGTATTTTACTCCGATGGCAGGCACGCCTCCGGTCCTCCCCCGCGAGCGCTCTATCAATACAAATACAAAGTCGAGGCCGATAAGCTCTGGATTTACGCCGGTGAACTCCCCACCCTGGGCCATCCCGAGGTATGAACGCGCGGCTCACACGGCTTTGGCAGTGGTTCGACGCGCGCCTGCAAGTCGGCGAGGCTATCGCCAGCGTGGCCGAGCACCCGGTGCCGCGCAGCTCGGCCAGCTGGTGGTACGTCTTCGGCAGCGCGACGCTGGTGGTGTTTGTCTTGCAGGTGGTCACCGGCATCTGCCTCGCGACGGTCTACACACCCGCCGCCGACCGCGCATGGGACAGCCTGATCTACCTCAATTATAGCCAACCGCTAGGATGGTATCTGCGTGCGCTCCACGGTTGGGGCTCCAATTTCATGGTAGCCCTGATGCTCATTCACATGATCCAGGTCTTTCTGTTCGGTGCCTACAAGTACCCGCGCGAGCTCACCTGGGTGGCCGGATGTGTTTTGCTGCTGTGCACGCTCGGAATGGCTTTCACTGGACAGGTTCTTCGCTTCGATCAGAACGCCTACTGGGGACTCGGCATCGGCGCCGCGATCGCGGGGCGAACCCCCATCCTGGGGTCCAAGATCGTCGCCCTCATCCTGGGCGGGCCGATCATCGCAGCCGAGACGCTGTCGCGCTTCTTCGCGCTCCACGTGTTTGTCATCCCCGCGATCTTGATGGGTTTTGTAGGCCTGCATCTCTTTTTGGTCCTGAGGCTCGGCATCAACGAATGGCCGATGCCGGGCCGAATCGTAAACCGGTCCAGCTACCGCAAGCAGTACGAGGAGTTGGTACGTGCCGATGGTGAGCCGTTCGTGCCCTACGCAGCGCAGAAAGATCTGGTCTTCGCCGGGCTTATCATCTTGAGCCTGCTCGTGGTTGCCGCGATCGCGGGGCCGATCGGTCCTAACGGGCAACCCGATCCTACGATCATTCAGACCGTCCCGCGCCCCGATTTCTTCTTCCTGTGGCTGTTCTCGGTGTTCGCGCTGTTGCCGCCGTGGACCGAAACCGTTCTGATGCTGACCGGTCCGGTCCTGGCGCTCGGACTGCTGTTTGCATTGCCATTCATTTCGGGGCGCGGCGAGAAGAGCTGGCGGCGCCGTCCCCTCTCGGTGATGATTGTTATTCTGGTAGTCACGACGATCGGTACTCTCACCTGGCTCGGGACGTTCTCGCCGTGGTCGCCGCACATGAACGCGTGGAGCGCCGTGCCCACCCCGATCGAGTATGTCAAAGGCCGCACTCCCCTTGAACTGCAGGGCGCGCTGTTGGTGCAAAGCAAGCAATGTCGCAACTGCCATGCGCTCGGCGGCCGAGGCGGGATGCGCGGCCCCGCGCTCGACGCGACCGCCACCCGCCTGACGCGCGGCCAGATGGTACGCCAGATACTCCAGGGCGGCGGCAATATGCCGGCGTACGGAAGTAATCTTTCGCCCGCCGAGGTCAACGCCATCGTTGCCTTTCTTGCGACCATGCATCCTCGCGGGCAGCCGCCCGCGCGCAACTCGGCACGCCCGGAGATTCCGGCGTCGAGCAACTAGATGACTTCCGCTTTTCAAAACGCCGTCGAATCCTGGAACCCTCCCCTCGCCACAATCGCAGCGCTGCTAATCCTCGCAACGCTCTATGCCCGGGGCTTCTCTCGCCTGCATCGGCAGATGCCGGAGCGATTTCCACTCTGGCGACTCGCTTCTTTCATAGGTGGAATCGGAGCGCTCCTGGTGGCCGTCGCGTCGCCGCTTGAAGAATTCGACGACGTGCTGTTACAGGTTCACATGGCCCAGCATCTGATCCTCATGATCCTGGCGCCCGGCCTTTTGCTCGCCAGCGCCCCAGCCATTCCGATGGTACGCGGCCTTCCTCCACGTGCCGCCAAGACCCTGGTAGGACCGCTGCTGCGTTCCAGGACCGTGCGGGTCGGCTTCGCGTGGCTGACGCAGCCGTGGGTATGTTGGATCGCATTCGCGGTAGCGACCTGGGGATGGCACCTGCCCACCACCTTCCAGCTCGCACTCCGCTCCGCTGGGTGGCACGTCGTCGAGCACGTGTGCTTCTTCACGACGGCGCTGATGTTCTGGTACCCCGTCGTCCAGCCGTGGCCGAGCGTCTCGCGCTGGCCGCGATGGGCGATGCTCCCGTACCTGCTGCTGGCCGACGGCCAGAACACGATCCTCTCCGCGCTGTTCATCTTTTCCGGCCGGCTGCTTTATCCCTACTACGCGACCGTGCCGCGCATCGCCGGCTTCACGCCCATGAACGATCAGATCGTCGCCGGCGCCATAATGTGGGTGCCGGGTTCGATCTTCTATCTGGTACCGGCGGCGCTCATCGTGTTTGAGATGCTGGCGCCGCAAAACCTGGCCGGTCGATTTACCCGCCCGGACTATCTCCATCGCCGGGTTACCGGTGAAGTTCCATTTTCGTGATTTGTCCGGTTAGAGTTAGAAGCCCGCATCCCGAGGGCCGCGCCCTGCTCCTCACTGCGGCACGCCGGGGACACACCTCGACCCGCCCTTTACCTATCGAGAACGCGTCGTGGACGTTAGCTAAGGTCTCTACGGCGTCGGGTGAGTACGATGGCGGTGCCGAGCGTCAGGACGATCGCGCCGAGCAAGTATAGGATCGAGAAGATCATCGTGCCCGTTGTTGGCGGCGCCGGATTCCGGATAGTAAAGAGCGTGACATTGACTATCGTGTAAGCGGCGAACAGCCAGGCAACCGTGAGCACGTAACGCTTCATGCGCCAGATTCCCACTGCATAGAAAAACAACACAGCTGCCACCAGCAGCGCCAAGGTTGCCGAGCCCGCCCCTGCGTGGCGCACGCCAAGAACCACGATACCGGTCGGTGGCATCTGGAGCCCCGCCACTTTGTACCCGGAAGGAAGCGGTTTCGATAAAGCTTTGAGCACATCCACGAGCATGGCCAATGCGAAAAGGACAGCCATCAGGGTCAGGAATCTGCCGCGTCTGTTCCGCATCTCCAAGGGTTCTTTGAATACCCGACGGGCTTAACAGGGTGAAGTCCCGGCGGGCGACGGAAAGTAAACCATTACGCGCCGCTTGTCCTTTTGAAGCGAGGGGACCCGAGCGCATTCAAACCCGAACCGTTGCACGCTTTCGCATATCGGCGCGTGCGCCGATCAGATTTCCTTAGGCCACGCATTACACTGCCGGAGTTCGGGCAAGATCAGATTCACCAGCCCCCAGGGGCGGAACTCTTCGAAGCGGGTCGCACCGCCTCCGACCGCGTCGTGAGCGGCAGCGAACATCCTCCCGCAGCGGGAACAGTCCCGAATATGCGTGGTCGCTTCGACCAGAGCGTGGACGGCCAGGTCCCAAGCCTCCGGGATAATGATGGTTTTTTTAGTGACCGACATGACCTTTCCTTGAAAGCTGACCAACCCGCGCAGGCTCTCCAAGGGAGGTGCATCTCGACACCTCCCAAAGGCTAATACCGTCAAGATCGTAAATTTTGTTCGTGGCAAGAATCGGACCCTTAACGGTATTAGTTATACGAGCGAGGGTGGAGGCGGCCCGCCTTTGGATATAGTCAAACGGTTCCTGCGCGTGGATTGGGGGGAAACAGGCATGAAGTTGGCTGCCTACGCGGCCTTCCGCTCCCGCAATCTTTCCTGGCGCACCGGAAGTGAGGTTGCGTTGGCCAAAGGCCTGATGCCCGACGACATCGCGGCACAGGCGATCGTCAGTGTGATCGGCGGCGAACGGAAATGGGAGCCGGAACGAGGACCGTTGCTGCCCTTTCTCAAGCGCGTCGTCGACAGCCTGCTCAATCACCTGGCCTTGTCCGCCGATAACCAACGGATTGAACGCCTTTTCCAGAACGATAGGTCGCCACACGGAGTGGAGCGGATCGCCTTTCGGGATTGCGGCGAAAATCCATGGCCACGGGGTCCAGTAGAATTCAATCTCACCGATCCTTCCGACACCGATTCCGCCGCTGATGAGCGGATTGAACGACTGGTAGAAGCGGCCAAAGGGACTCCGGAGTTGGCGGAAGTACTTAATGCGATACTCGACTTCGACGAGGCCAGGCCGCGGCTCATCGCGCTTCGAATCGGAAAACCGGTCAACCATGTAAACAATTGCCTCAAGCGACTGCGTCGACTGGCCCTGAAGATTTCGACGGACGCAGAAGGACCCGTTGCGTCACGCGGAGCAATCCATCCATGAGTAAAACACGAGGCGAGAATCGGCGGCGCTCGACCGCAACGCTTGCGGAGCTGTTTGAAGAGGTAGCACCGGATGAGATCGATGAAGCGAGGGAGGAGTTGTGGGCGCTGGGAGTAGACCCTTCGGCCGCCGCCGAAAGGTTGGAGGAGGTCGCGCTCAGGTCAATCAGAGAGCGCATCCTTCGCGAACATTCGGATACGGCGCGAGCACGAACCGGCAGGCGTGCGGAGCTTGATTTCACCTACAAGCTCAACTGAAGGACACACGGAAGGACGCAGCCGACCTCGGATATTGACTCCTGACAAGCTGTGGATTCATCGGAAGCGCGCAGAAGGTATGCAACGCAGGTCCGCCTCCGGGCCGGGTTACGGTCGAAGCGCCTGATCGAGGCGCTCGAAACGGTCGCCCGCGAAGACTTCCTTGGACCACCACCGTGGCAAATCACAAGACTGCCGAACCTCTGGAACCAGGAACTTACCAGCGACCTTGCTCAAATCTACGACGACGTAGTAGTAGCGCTCGATCCCGCGCGCCATCTGAACAATGGGTTGCCGAGCGCCCTGACGGGGTTAATCGACTCGCTGGAATTAAAAGAGGGCCAGACGGTCCTGCACGCCGGAACCGGTACCGGGTACTACACGGCGCTCATTGCCCATTGCGTGGGCGAAACGGGCCGCGTGGTCGGGCTCGAACTCGATCCACAGCTGGCGACCAGAGCGCGCGAGAATCTGAAGCAGCTACCTCAAGTGGAGATCCTTTGCGCCGATGCGACGACCTATGATGCCGGCCAGGTCGACGCGATCCTCGTCAACGCCGGCGCGAGCCTTCCTTGCCCGCTCTGGCTCGACAGCCTGAAGCCCCTTGGAACGCTGATCCTGCCTCTGGTCCGATGGCCGAAGGGAAGCGTCTTTGGTTTCGGGATTGCGGGATTTGGTGCGATGTTCCGAATCGATGCGGCCGAGCATGGTTTTGCGGCAAGATTCCTTTCATATTTCGCGGTCTTTCCGTGCGTGGGCGCACTCGATGAGGAAGCCGACCGGGCGCTGGCCCGGGCCTTCGAAGGCGGCCGACTACAAGAAATTCGGTCCTTCCGCCGGGGCGCGCACGAGGCTGACTCGTCGTGCTTGCTGCACGGCCGCGGATACTGCTTTTCAAGTGCAGACACGAAATCTGAGCCCGACCGTAGAAAACGATCACCGCGGCGACGCGAAGCATAAAGCAACCGCCATGAAGGGTTCTTGCTTCCTTAAGGAGAGCGGCACCTGCCCGACAAGAAAGAGTGCCACACTTTGCGACGCGCGGATTGGCACTCGAGTGCTGCCGGTCTCACGATTGGCGTGCTCTTTGCTTGTGATTTGACCGTCGAACGTCTTGAGCTTGAGACTGTCCGAAAGAAACACTGAATTCGGTCGTGTTGCTACACATGAGGGCGATGATCGCGACAATTTTTCTGGTGGGTCTCGCGATGGCTTGGGCCTTTGGACTGCCGCTGACACTGCAAGTAGTGCGGTCGACGCTTAAGTGCGTCGCGCAAAGGTAGCAGCGCTTCACAAGAGTAGCAGGACCCCGCGACCTGTCCCGGCGACGTACACGGGAGGGTCCGGACAAACTCTGGAAATCTGCCCTGACGGCTCCAGACCGCAGGTTCCCGGGGGTGCGAGAAAAGCTCCGAATCCCGGCCGTTCGGAAGAACTACGGTTGTCGATCGTCTGGATTGTCCCTGACAGGTTGCAGATTTGACAATCCGCCTACCTCGTTGCAGCCGAGACTGCTCCTATACCGATACGTTCGCAATCATTCGAGAAACTGCTCGATCGCCTCGCGCGCCTGCTCGGGCTGCTCGAGCCAGAAGCAGTGGCCCGCGGGCTCCAGGACCCTAAGCTGGGCTCCGGAGATACGATTTGCAATCAGGCGAGAGTTCTCCCAAGGAATCAGCGCATCGTCCTTGCCCGTGATAACCAAGGTCGGACATTTGATTTGGGGCAAGCGATCGTAGGTATCGAAGGTTTCTACCGCCTCCATGCGTCGGGCAAAGCCGACTGGATCGATCGGGCGCTGGCGGCGTAGCTCAATCATCGCGGAAATCAGCTCCGGATGCCGCGCGATGTAGCCCTTGGTAAACGCGGCTTCCGTCAGCGCCCTGCCCCGCTCTTCAGCCGGCATTTCTTTCGTTGAATAGGCGCTGGTGGCCAGCGCCGTCGCGCGAATCGACTGGGGGCCGCCGGGCGTCGTACAGCCAAGCACCAGAGAACGCACTTTGCGCGCATGCCGCAGGGCAAATTCCTGGGCGATCATCCCGCCCATCGAGACGCCGATGATGTGCGCGTCCGCAAGGCCGAGATGGTCCATCAGTGCCGCCGTGTCGTCGGCCAGCATCGCCACCGAGTAAGGCATGTCCGGTTTGTCACTCAGGCCGGAGCCGCGTTGGTCGAAGGTCAGGACCTTGAACCTGGCCCGGAATGTCGCGGCGAGGCCGGCGAACATCGTCTGGTCGCCTTGGGCGCCGTGAATCATCACCATCGGCGTGCCCGTACCGCCAAGTTCGTAAACGATATTGATTCCGTTTATCTGCGCGTGTTCCATTCCGTATTCCTTATTCCAGACTCTTGGATGAGGGTAAGACAAACGGCCAGGAAAGTAGAGTCACGGTGGCGATTGCAATCATTGCTGTGAAAATCCCTGGTCCCGCAATGGCTCCTACGCTTCGCGCCGATGTGACGCCCTTGCTGGGATCAACTCAAAGGACGCCACCGTTAAGGAATTAGCAGCAACTTTCCTGTCGAGCGGCGCGACTCCAGAAAGCGATGGGCCTGCGCTGCGTGGGCCAGTGGAAACCTGCCGCCGATCGGCACGGTTAGTTTCCCTTCGCGCTCGAGTCGAAACACCTCGTCGAGGGCGCGTCGGTGGTGGTCGGCGAGCGCATACATCATCGTCACCGCGAATCCGCTGACTTTCACCGACTTGCCGAACAATTCAAGCGGATTGATCGGACCGGGAGCGCCACCTGCGCGGCCATAGAGAATCAAGTGTCCCAGCGGGGCCAGGCATCGCAATCCCTTCTCGAAGGTGGGCTTGCCGACCGCATCGAGAATCAGGTTCACGCCGCGTCCCTCGGTAAGGCTGAGCGCTTGCGCAGCGAAGTCCTCAGCCTCGTAGTTGATAACCCAATCGGCGCCAAACTGTCTAACTAACCCGATTTTGTCATCGCTCGAAACTGTCCCGATCACACGCGCGCCCGCGGCCTTCGCAATTTGCACCGCGGCGATCCCGACTCCCCCGGCGGCCGAGTGCACGATCACGAATTCGCCCGGCTTGGTGTCGTTACAGGTGTGGAGCATATGCCAGGCGGTCAACACTGCGATGGGAAACGAGGCGGCCTGCTCGAAGTTCATTTCGTCCGGAATCGGCATGACCCGTGAGGCCCGAATGATCGTGTAGTCGGCGTAGGCACCCATCCCGATGTAGGCAACCCGCATCCCCGGCGTCAGGGCGGTCACATCGGGGGCAACCGCCGCGATGACTCCCGAAGCTTCCATGCCCGGCGTATCGGGAAATCGGGGTTTGACCAGATAGGTACCGCGAAGGAAGAAGGTATCGCCGTAGTTGATCGCGATGACGTGGTTCTTTACCAGCACCGTACCGGGCCGAAGTTCCGGGACGGGAACCTCCCTTAATTCCATCACCTCCGCCCCGCCCAGCCGGTCAAACTGAATGGCCTTCATTGTTCCCATGGCAACCTAGAGACGCTCCAGACTCACCTGAAAAACAGGAGTCTATCCACAAGTTATCCACAAGGGTCGCGGATCTCAGCCTGGCGAAAAACGCTCGCATAGCACTATTGGACCAAGAACAACCGATCAGGGCGTGGTTATCAAAGGTTGGTTTTGAAGCCAAGAGGGCTCCGGGGAGGGAGGCTGTTGGTAACTTTTAATCAATTCTTCCCAACCCTTGCGGCACGTCTGTACGCGCCTATCGGATCGGGATTGCCGGTTCCTTCCAGACGCCGAGGACCCGCAAGGCGAGGGAGGGAGACCGGGAGGTGAAGTCATCGTTTGTCAATTTACCGGAGGCCCCCGACCGCAGGTACGGCGAAAGGAAATCTCGCTTATCCACAAGCTCTGGCGGGCCATTGAGTTCCCCGCGTTTCCATCAAAATAGGTTTAACCATGCCAGAACCGAAGTCGTTATTTCGATGCACACATGCCTTAGGCGTCATATCCAGGCCTGCGACCGGTCAAGCTAACGTTAGTAAGGAGCGTGAAACAAAAATCTACTTGACTTTTTGTGATGTCAACTGTATCCGTTGCCGAGCCCGATTTTCCGTTGAGTTGGGGGGAACCATGACCGGAGGTATGGGAAGAAATCAGAAGCCCGGCCCGGTCGTAAGAGTCCCGAAGCAACGACTGAACCGCATCAGCGACCTTCTTACCATCCACACCTTTGGCGGACGCGGCTCGCCCCCCTGTCCGATTTTTCCGGAGCGGACGTCGTTGGGGCGCCTTGATGCGCGGTGAACTTCCGCTCAACGAGCAGCCGCTCCCATAGCAGCTTTCGATAGTCCCGCGGGGCTTGCGCGCGAGGACAACCGCCGCCGGGTACTTCTGGCGCGTGCGCCGAAAGCGAACAAGGCAGTGCGCACTGCGACGCCGCGGTGTGTCCGAGGATGACGGTTAGCGGCAGTCGATGGATTGAAAAGGAGCTAAGAATGAGGTTCGAAAAACCAATCGCGTTGCTGTTGGGATCGCTGGTGCTGGCAGTAGCTCGAGCGGCGTGTGCGGAGGTCATCATAACCTATCCCACCAATGGGGCGACGGTGAACGGCACCATCACCGTCACTGCGCAAATCAACTCGGCGTGGTGGTCCAAACTCTGGGTCGACGGGCAGGGAATCGCGGTCTCGGGAATCGGCAACGTCAGCTTCGCCTGGAACACCAGTTCCTTTTCAAATGGCACTCACACCCTGCAGGTCGATGCCTACCCGAGCGGCAAACCAGCCAACGCAGCCGAGACGATCGAAGTGGTAGTGAATAACAACGGTATTTCACCCGTAGGGCATTTCTATACGCTTCCGGCGAGCGCTCCGCTCCCCAACGACGCCACCTGTGCAGCGGAGATTGCGTGGGAGCAGGAAATGGTTCCCGACAATCAAGCACCGAACAATACCAAACCAACCTCTGCACAGCTCCAGGCGTACGCTAACAATGGCTACGCGTGGAATCCCTACAATGGAACCTGGGCCTATGCTCGGGTGGACGGGCAATACACTGGCACCACCGATATGATTTTTCGCTGGGCCGCATGCAAATGGGGTATCGACGAGGATGTCGTCCGCTCTCAGGCGACCAACGAACATTGGAGCTGGGACCAGATGAACAGCGGCGGAGACAAGCACACCATCGAATCGCAGTGCGTTAACGGCGACTTCACCAGTCTTTGGAATTACGAATGCACCGATTGTTGTTTCGACTCGTGGAGCGACTTCCAGACCAAAGTCTATTACAACTGGCAAACCTGGCCGATGATGCAAACCTCTACTGCCTTCGCGGCGGACTTCCGTTTCGCTGATCAAAGAGCATGCATGGACGGTGACTTGGCGCCATACTTCATAGGCCGGCCTGCCTACAATGGACACACCTACGCTGGCGACATTGCCAGCGGAAACCTCGAAACGATCTTGTGGGGATGTATCGGTCTGCACTACTCCGGTGATTGGTACGATGGCAACTCGACATCCGGCGCGGTCTGGTACATCAGCGTTCTCCAACAAACGGCTGCGCAGAAACCCTGGAAGACCCGATGGCCATCTGTCAATTGGCCTGACTGATTAAAAGCGACAGGCGCAGACTCAAAGCACCGGCGGTGGCGCTCCGATCGTCACCGCCGGTTTTTTTCGTTTTGTCATGTGCGCCCTCTCGGTTGAGCCTCGGTTCCCAGGAGAAACCGATGGTCCCGTGAACATTCACCCTGATTGGCCTTTCTCATGCTCACGCCTCGGTCCGCTACCTCGGTTGGGGTGCGGAGAGACCCTGTGGAAAGGGTAGGTCCACGGAAAACCTGGAGCGCGGGGATCCACCGCGTTCAAGCGGCAGACGATGCACCTCGGGCCTATGGCGTGGCCGACGTCCCGCTTCCCCCCGGCCCGCAATTCCGCCTGACCGGATCATGGCCTCTAGCGTGCCGTGTCAAGGGCACCTTGGTGAACATCTGCCACGGTCCGAAAATTAAGGGTCCGTTGGAGATGCCGGAGCTCGGGACCCCGGTCGCGGCGGGTGACCTTACCCTGCCCTGTGCTAGCTTCCAGAGTGCTTCTGTCAAAAGCGGATCGGAGTCGCCTCGCCGACTTTTTCAGCCGACTACTGCTTAAAGACCACCGGAGGCCCAGAGACTCGGGTGAACTTGAGGGAGACGATCACCTCTACACGGTCGGCGATCTTGATAAAGGGAATGCTGCTGTTCATCCCGTAATCCTTGCGGTCGAAGGCCATAGTCCCGTTGATGAGCCCGGTGCCGGTCCCTCTGCCGGACACTGTGAGCGCCAGCTTCTCGGCCTTCGTAACGCCCCGAATCGTAAAGTTGCCGTCCAGCTCAAAGGTGACCGGACTGGTCTGTACCACCTTGTTTGACTTAAACGTAATCAGCGGATTGTTGTCGACGTCGAAGAAATCCGAGCTTTTGAGCTTGCCATTCTTGAGCCCGCTTCCGGTATCGACGCTGGCAGCCTGAATCTCGACGTCAATAGTTGCGGTTTCCACATCTGGGGATGTGAAGGTTAGGCTGGCGCTCCACTGGTCGAAAGTACCTTCAATCGGCACGGACGCTTTCACGTCGAACTTAATCGCGCTCTGGACAGGTGTAATTTGAAAAACTGGAACTTCCTGCGCCGAGCTTAACGACGGCAGTACAACTGACATCAGGAGAAAGAGCGCGCTAACTGCGCATCGTGTGCCGCGTGGGAATTCTCTATTCATTGTCATTACCCCCGTTCGCTCTGTGACCCTATAGACTGACTGTTCCTTTCCAACCGCTCTGTCGTCGAAGTGTTTTACGTTCTTCCTCCTAAACCGCGCAATTGGACAATGGTCCAAGCCGAAACTTCGGCTGCTGTTCAGTGCGGTCGGTCGCCGCTAAAAAACGCCACCGCCGGCGAAAGGCCTTCCTTTTGCTCGTCGAGTCGCGTCCCACCTTGATGGATCTGCTCGGCAAGATGGATCTGCTCGGCAAACGCGGGGACCATCGCGTAGGCTTCCGGGCTGCTCATCTGCAGCCAGGCAGAATTGTAGCACTCAAACAAGTTTTTTGTCGGAAGGTCCAGATGAGCCACCCCTGCGTGCGCTTCCCAAGGCGATCCTTCACGATGAACGAACATCAGTGTGAAGAACAGTGCGCCCGAAGTTGCGAGGAAACTGCCGGTTCTCTCAGTGAATTCGGACAAAGATGGGAGCGTTCCCCAAGAAAGGAACCAAAAACGCGTGGCGACCCGTTAATTACAGGCGACACCTGATCTTTCCCGCCTGAATACGCTCGACCGCAAGCCCGTCCAACTAGCTAAGCTAGGTGCTACTCGAACGTTCTTCGTGAGGCCGCGAGCTATTAGTCGAAGCCCGAGTCCGTTTCCTTCTCGCTAGAGACTGGTTTCAGAGGGTTGCCAGAGATGACGTTGTTTTGGCTTGGTTTTGGTTCGGCTTTTGGAGTTTCCTCGCTCATAGCGCTGCTTCTGTGTTTGACCATCAGCAAATCGAGCAGGTAGCCGAGTCAAAACAAGAGAAAAAGATGGTCCGAATTTTTGTAGAGCCTGCGGCTGCTGATCATGACCTGGCCGCCAGCTTCATAAAGGCGCTGAACATTCTCAATGAGAATGGCATCAAACCCCGCTCCGGCACGAAGCTGGTCTCAAAATACGCAGTTATCGTTACCGAAGACCCGTTGAAGGTTCTCGAGCATCTGCGGATCGCGAATATCGCCGCGTTCGTCGAGCGATAAACCAGCCGTCCGGCTTACTCTGCGGTCGCCGTCATGACCGTTGTCGCATTTCACCGAATGTGCATTGGACCAAAGTCCAATTTTCACACGGCCCACGCCTTGGTACGAACGGATCACTCGATGGTCCACTCGAAATTTACCCTCGAGCTCGAAGGTGAACACGCCTTGGAAGTGAAAGCACCCAAACTGGCAGATGGCGAATTGCTGACTGCAGAAGAGCTGGCGGACTTTCTACGGGTCCATCGGTCGACGGTCTACAGGTTGCTGAGGAACGGCCAACTCCCGGCCTTCCGCGTCGGCAGTGATTGGCGGTTCAGTCGCGACCTTATTGAGGAATGGGTACAATCCCGGATCCGCCCGACGCCCGGCTGATGAGCTAGGAAGAGCTCAGTTCCCTGAAGATCAGCTCCCAAGGTGTGAAAAAGCATCCGCAAGGAGAAGATCCGGCGAGGCTATCGAACATTGCCCGGTCTCATAGTCATTTCCTGCTCACCCGGCAGGCCTCTGGGTCCGGGCGCACTCCAGCCTCACGTCTGCCAGCCGATCCGCCTCCATATACCGCGCCGAGATCGTCAGTATAAAGCGAGCGACATTTAAAGTTCCACGTGATTCTGGTCGCTGCGCCAAGATCAGATCCGGAACTCGCTCTGCATCGTCGCGAAACTTCGCGGCGCTTTTCGCATTTGGCGAAATAGCGTTCGCACCGATAAAGCGCCGACGGGTCGAATAAAAACAATACGAAAAACGTCCAATCGCGTTCTGCCCTACGCAGTGCAACTGACCGGAGACGCGTGGGTCGCAGAGTTCATCGCTTACTTTGGCGTAGACCCCGACGGTACGATTGTTGCTGCTGTCTGGAATAAATCGAGAATTCCTAGCCGATCACTGTACGGAGAGAACATCATGAAGCGCGACGTTGGCGCGATAACGGTCGGTCACATCGGTCTCAACGTTTCCGATCTTGAGATTTCAAAAACCTTCTATCAGGAGGTGCTGGGGATGCGTGTGACCAGCGAGTCTCTTGAATTTCCGGTCAAATTCGCGTCCTTGAGACGGAACGGCAAGATCGTGCTCACCCTTTGGGAGCAGAGCGCCGGGCGGTTCAAGAAGCGTCGAGCGGGGCTCCACCACTTGGCCTTCGAGGCGGATTCGGTCGAGGAAATCAGTCGAACCAGGGGGCTCCTGGACAACCTCGGCGCACATTGGACTGAAGGCGCCCAGTTATACGCAGAAGAGTCGAGATCGGCTGCCATCCATTTTAAGGACCCCGATGGCATTCGAATTGAGCTCTATGCTGCCGAGAGCGCAGATGTACCCAGGCGGGAAGACACGCATTTTCCCTTGGCGGCAGAGGTTGGGGAGCCTTGTGTGCGGGAGCCCCTTGTAAAAACACGCTGGTGAGCACAAGAGCGGCGCCACTCGTAGGATGCGCTTCGGTCTTTGGTACGACTTCAGTACGACTTCCGTGACCCGGGCAATGGCGACGACCTTCCAATCGCCTATGCGGTGAGATCCTCGATCAGATCGCGTGCGCCGAGAACGATGGATTCGATGATGTATGGCTGCCCGAGCATCAGTGCATCGACGATGGCTACTTGCCTTGGATGCAGCTGCCGGCGGCATCTGCGTCGCGGTGGTCATCTCAAGGACTCGCACCAGGGGGTGCGGTCACGACGCTCCGCGACTACGTCTCAACCGTTCCGGTTACGCACTACTATTCCTCCACCCTACCGCCGCGTTTGCCGCCGGGACGGGCCGAGTCCCATCTTGAATTGTTCGCCTCAAAAACAATCTCCGTGTTTCGCTGAGCTCTAAACGAGAGCGAACCCCTCGCAACTCGAAGCACACGACCCTTCGGGTGCGGTTCCGTTACCGGCTCCGTTCGTCTACGGTAAAAAAAACGGAGAGCTTCATGGCACCCGGTAAAGTTACTGGAATCGTCGACCTATCCAGCAATCATTCGGTAGACCAAACTGTCCAAAAGCTTGAGGACATACTCAAGGCGAAGGGGGTCCAATTGTTCGCGATCGTTGACCATAGCGGCGAAGCCGAGAGGGCTGGTTTGAAAATGAGGCCCACCAAGCTGCTAATCTTTGGAAGTCCCAAGGCTGGTACACCGCTTATGTTGGCCAGCCCTAGCGTCGCCATTGATCTGCCGCTCAAGATCTTGATCCGGGAAGATGACGACGGAAAAGTCTGGGTTTCGTACAACAGCCCAAGTTACCTGACGGAGCGGCATCACCTGCCCCAGGAACTGCTGCAAAATATCGCGATCATCGAAACTCTGTCGTCAAAGATCGCGGAGTAGGCGCGGCGACCAGAGGGCATTCAGTTCGCCGCAGAGGCTATCTGGTGCACATCTAAGCCCTCGCGCCGGCCCCGTCGCGTCTGGAGGGTGGCGCTGGCTCCTTCCCGATACCCGCGCTTTCCGATTGTCCACAACCCTTTCTGAGCTAACGAGCGACCAGGGAAAGCCCACGGCGCCCGGTCAGGACAGGTCCGCACGGGCTTCGCCGCCCGTGTGATCCTTTGAACTCACTGTTGACAGACCTTATTCGTTACCCTGTTGGAATGTTCGAAAACTCTCTGAGTTCTGGAGCAAACCAGCTGACAACCGACCACCCGGTTGCGAACTACACGTACTGAGGCTTTGAGCTCGGGAGATGACCGGGTGTCATCCGAGGAGGTTTTGTCTGACACGGACCAGCCAGGTCCACGCTCTGGCGCCTGACAATCCGAGCACTGGCACACTCCAACATTTTTTCCAAAATCCCGGACGCTTTTAACCGATTGGTAAGACACGCTTAATAGGAATGCTGTAGCTAGTCCCCAAGCGATCATTCCGATCGCTCGCCAACCTTGCTGGGAGACTAGCACCATGAAGATGACATCCGGTTTTCGAAGTCTCATGCATAACGCTGCGATCACGCTAAGTTTCGTCGCAGCAATGAATTTTACGATTGGGATTCCGCTCATCGCCGCTGCAGTTCCTCCCAGCAACGACGACAACACCACTACTCCTATTAAACATGTAATTGTGATCATCGGCGAAAACCGCACGTTCGACCACGTTTTTGCCACCTATCAGCCGAAGGCTGGGCAGACGGTCAACAATCTTCTGTCCGAGAAGATAATCAACTCGGACGGAACACCGGGAACGAACTTTTCTATGGCCAATCAGAACACGGCCTCTGCGACCGCTCCGCCGTACCAGAACAGCCCGGGCGGTAAGGCGCTTTACTCGTTCCTTCCAGACCCGCTGGCCGGAGGTCCCACCAACGTCTGTACGGACAATAAGATGTGTACTCCGCGAGACGCGACCACCTCGGAGAATGGCCTGGCGCCCGACTATTATCAGTACCTATTGACGGGCGGCACGGGCCTTAAGTCGAAGACTCCTGACACCAGGATTCAGAATGTTAACAGTCTGGCCCCGGGCCCCTTCCAATTAACTTCGGCCACATTCCCTTATGATGCTTACGCGGCCAGTCCCGTACACCGGTTTTACCAAATGTGGCAGCAAGCCGATTGTAACCTGAATTCCGCCTCCCTCACGAACCCCGGCGGTTGTCTGCAGGACTTGTTTGCGTGGGTTGAAGTGACGATCGGGGCGGGCACCAACGGCCTGGCACAGGCGCGCAACTTTAGCACCGAGTATTCGCCCTCGGCGAAGACCACCGGCGAAGGCTCTACAGCGCTGGGCTTTTATAACGTTCAGCAGGGCGACGCCCCCTACCTCAAGTTCCTGGCCGACACGTACTCGATGAGTGACAACTTTCACCAATCCGTTATGGGCGGCACCGGCGCGAATCACATAATGCTGGGATATGGCAACGCGATCTTTTTCAGTGATGCGGCCGGAAATCCCACCACTCCGCCTCATAAGCAGGTGGTCCTGAGAGGGACGCCCAATGCCGGTACCGTCGACGAGGTAGAAGACCCCGATCCCGCCGCAGGCACCAACAACTGGTACACGGAGGACGGCTACGGTGGCGGCGGGTTTGGCTCTCCGGTATACGGCGGGGGCTCGTACAGCAACTGCTCCGATACCACCCAACCCGGAGTGACTGCGGTCACTACGTACCTTACTTCAGTGAAGATCAACTCGAACTGTGAAACCGGCCACTACTACCTGCTCAACAACTACAACCCTGGCTACTTCGGCGACGGGTCGAACGCCTACACCGATACAAACGTGAACAACACTCCCTTTACGATTCCACCGTCGACCGTGCGCAATATAGGTAACGCGTTAATTGATAAAAATGTCTCCTTTGCGTACTACGGCGATCAATACAACGCCTATCTTACCGACAAGTACCAGTTGAATTACGGAGCCATCGGACCGACGAGCGATCAGTACTGCAACATCTGCAACTTCTTCCAGTACTCCACCTCCATCATGACCGACGCGACGGTTCGCACCGCGCACTTGAAGGACACAACTGACCTTTACAGCGAGATCGCGAGTGGTAAGCTGCCCGCGGTTTCCTTCGTCAAGCCCAGCGGCTGGGTAGATGGCCACCCGGCTTCATCGAAGCTCATCCTGTTCGAAGGCTTCGTCAAGAAGATCGTCGACGCAGTGCAGGCCAACCCGAAGTTGTGGGCGAGCACCGCAATCTTCATCACCTTTGACGAGGGCGGTGGCTATTACGACTCCGGTTACATCCAGGCGCTCGATTTCTTCGGCGATGGCACCCGTATCCCGATGCTGGTGGTTTCGAAATATTCAACGGGCGGCCATATTTCCCACGTATACAGCGACCACGTATCCGTCCTGAAGTTCATCGAGGCGAACTGGAACGTGCCGCCTGTCACCGGTCGGAGCCGAGACAATCTGCCGAACCCGACGACCACGGTGGGCAACCCCTATGTCCCGACTAACAGCCCTGCCATCGGAGATCTGACCGATTTGTTCGACTTTCCACCATCTCCTTGAATTTGAGCAGAAGGGAGCCTGCCTCTGGCCAGAGTGCAGGCTCCCTTCCTTCCACAGCCACAATCCAGTTTGCAGTCTGAACCTTCGGCCACCGGGCAAGCCTCCTGTACCCTTCCCGTTCGACATTCGCTACAGCTTGTGGACCCAACCCTGGTGGGAGAAGAAGCCTAGCCGCATGGGGACACCAACACGCTCAACGGCTGGCATCTTCCCAGCCAATTTTGTACACGATGGGGCAAGGGAGGATCCTTTATCGTTGGGAGACGTCCAAGGGCCAGGATCATCGTTCAACCCACGCGGCTACTGGTAACGACCTTTGCGATAGCTTCGCAAAGGCGCTGAAGTTGCTCCAGGAGCGTGACACCAAGCCGCAGTCAGGAGCAATCTGGTCTCAGAATACGCGGGCATAGCCGTGTTCGAGACCTGTGAAAATCATGGAGGATTTACCTGGGAGGAAAATTCCGCACGGTGTCGAAGATAGTCGCCTTCCATGTCGCGCGCCGATTTCGTCACCTTCCAATTGCAATCCGTGAGGAGGAGCTCGATGTCACTCTATCTCGATGAAATCTTCTTAAACGTCACCAGCAAGGAAAGTTTCAAAAGCGCCTATCAACTCATTGAGGGCGCTATGAAGAATGGCTTTCCGCCGGGTGTCACGCTGAAGGCTGGTCCGTGGGCCTCGAACGAAGAGGCTAAGATCGTGCTGGTGCTCGATATCCAGGACCACGAGCTGACGTTCCGCCCGTTCAGCGACGCGATTGCGCGCGGCATGGTGATAAAGCGAAAGCTGAGTCCGATCGTCGATTGGACGACACTCAGCAAGACCGTCGCAGAGATGTAAGGCGGGCCAACCCAAGCGAGGCGCCAGTAATCTGCGCTGCTGCGACCCAGGAAATCGAGACGCATGCGGGCCTTGGTCGCTGGAGAGCGGTTCAATTGGAGCAGCGCGTCCGACAGCTGAATGCCCCAACTGGCTCATGGTGCTCGGCTTGGTCGTGCTTCTCAAACGCTCAACTAGAAGGCTCCAACTCAGCCTCCGTTCATGGAGGTGAAACCGGTTCGGCAACGAGACGCGCTGTCATTGGATGCGGCTCGTGCCGAACCAGAACATCCAGGAAGTATTTGTCGGCCATCGCGGCTGCGACCTTCTCAGCCATGCCAGGAGCCGCCTCGACCCGGACCCTGTCGAACTTCTTTCCGGCAACCTTCACCTGCACGTACGGGCTTGCAACGTTTTTCTGAACTCGCTCAAAGGACCGATCGCCCAGCCGCACGTAAAGCTTTCCGTCGATTACGACCAGCCACAGCCTCGACCAGTGTTCGCCTTCTTTGGCCCCGACCGTCATTATCTCCAGGGTGCTCTCACCCTGGAATGCGTTCGGGTCCCATCCGGGGGCGAGGGTGTCCGAAGCGCAAACTATGCTCATCAACCCGAACCACAGGCCGACCAACGCCGCAACCGTTCTACAAGTAACTGGAAGCTTCATACGCTCACGCCCGCTGATATCCCAACGGAAGGGGTTTTCGTCGTCGGCGTAACAAGAGGAACCACTACTGGCTGAAGACACCGACCACGCGAAATATCATATCTTCAGAAGCGCGCGATCGTGCGCTGCCGCGAAATCGAGCAAAGGTCCTTTGGGAACGATGCCCGTGGGGTTAATGGTCGTGTGACTAACGTAATAGTGACGCTTGATGTGTACGAGATTGACGGTCTCCGCTACGCCGGGCTTCTGATAGAGTTCGCGCGTGTAATTCCACAGATTCGGATAGTCGACAAGCCGTCGCAGATTGCACTTGAAATGGCCGTAGTAGACTGAATCGAAGCGGGCCAGAGTGGTGAACAGGCGCCAGTCGGCTTCCGTCAGCTCGTTACCCGCAAGATAGCGCTGGCTAGCGAGCTGTGTCTCGATCCGATCAAGAGCGGCGAACAGCGCGTCGAAGGCGGTCTCGTAGGCCGCTTGCGCGGTAGCGAAGCCGCACTTGTAAACCCCGTTGTTCACGTTGTCATAGACAAACGCATTGATCTCATCGATTCGGGTACGCAAATCAGCCGGAAGAAAATTAATCTCGCGACTTCCCCACTCATCGAAGGCGCTGTTCAGCATCCGGATAATCTCGGCGGATTCGTTGTTGACGATCGTGTTGCGGTGTTTATCCCACAAGACCGGAACCGTCACGCGGCCGGTGTAGTCGGCGAGGGCTAATCGATAGACCTCGTAAAGATACCGAACCCCGTTGACACTATCGGGGGTTGACCCCGGAAAGAGGGATCCATCGGGAGCCGTGAATGACCACCCATTGCTACCCATGACCGGATCAACCACCGACGTCGATATCACCTGCTCGAGCCGCTTGAGCTTGCGGAAAATCAACGTTCGATGCGCCCACGGGCAGGCCAGAGATACGTATAGATGATAGCGCCCCGGCTCGGCTTTGAAGCCACCTGAGCCACTCGGGCCAGGTTCGCCCGTCGGGGTTACCCAGTTCCGAAAGGCGGCGTCGGTACGCACGAAACGACCGCCGGTCTTACTCGTGTCGTACCAGCTATCGTGCCATTGACCATTTATTAGCAGTCCCATGACTCACCTACCTGGCTGGTGCCGTTGGAGCTGATCAGAGTCAGCCAAAAGCTACGCTTGCGGCAAACCTGGCGCGCGCATCGCTGAGAAAAATGTCTTTTCCTGAGCGGGCGCAGGGCTGCCGCGTCTGCGAGAAAAATTATGGACTTTCGTGCGAAATAACGGGACAGGCCTCGGTCCGGTTTCTGGCTCTTGATCGCAGGAGTTGAATTAAGCCCGAACGTTTTCGAGAGGTGAAACATCAGAGTTTACGATAGCTCAATCTTCGAAAGCGCATCGTCAAGGTGTTCCAGAAGTATGGGAAGTCGACGATAGGACTCCAGCTGTGCAGCCAGATTACTATTTTCAGACAATACGCGGGTCGTTAAATCGTCGCGTGCGTGTGTAAACTCAATAGTTGATTGCGGTAACGGTCCGGGGAATCGGTCCGGCGAACGGATCGACTCAAGCATGTCGATTTTCGATTCAAGCGCACTGGAATATTCCTTTTCCTGCGCAAGGCGCTGCGCGAGCACCTCGTGCGGTAGAGTCGCTTCCGCTCCCGATACCCGCGCGCGCGCTATGACCAGAAAGCGGTACGCGATTCGGATGAGGGTGGCCGCGGCAGTAACTCCGTTGGTTGAATTCACCCGCCCGCGTTGTCCTTCAAGTTTCGCCTGATCCGCGAAATTGAGCACTTCAAGCAGGTCTGAACTGAGGCGCCGCTCTACGGCGGCAATCCGTCCCTCGGTGACGGTTCCGTCGGCAACTTCCTTCGCGAAATCGACCGTGTTGCGAATAAATTTAATGAGACTCGCAACCAGTTTGTCACTGGCATATTCCGGCCATAAAAACAAAAACACGAATCCCGTCGTGATAACGCCCAGCACGATACCCCAAAAGCGCCACAGGGGCCGGTAAATGTCGGAACTTGGCCCTAGTCCGACATAGCAGATCAGAAACGTGATGCCGGTTTGAATGCCTGCATAGTTCAACCAGTCGCTGCTCTGCGCTACGTAAGCCGAGAAAAAGGTCACCGCGAATATCGCGACCAGATATGCGGGGAGCGAGTCGAAGTTCTCCGACACCAGCAGCATCGCGCCGAGCGCCGCAAGCCCGCCCATCAGGCATCCGACCAGGCGCAGGATGGTCTTGCGGAAGACCGCGCCATATTGGTTGGGTTGGCCGGCGACCGCGATGCTCCAGAGGATGGTCTGAAGGTCGGCGCGTTGCGTGGTCAGTCCGACCTGGAGGCCCAGTGCCATTGTGGCTCCCAGCTTCACACTGAAGCGAAATCTGTCGGCGTCGAAAAATTGCTGCCCGGCGGTATCTTCTCCCCCGGTTTCCTCGACAGCGACCCGACCGAAAACCGGCGTGAGCAGATTTTCGATCAGGTCCAGAGCGTCGACAAAGCCGGCAAAATTCGACGCCTCGAAAGCCGTCGAAGTCTCCCTGCTCGGCAAACCTTGCCCGCTCGCTTCTCTCAGGTCCTGGATCAACTCGCGCAAATGAGGTGGGATCCCCTCTGCGGGATGCTTAGAATCCGGGATTCCCGCGAGCACGTTCTCGGCCCGTCTCGCGAGAGCCGCCTCGAGCTCGCGCAAAACCTCCTCGAGCTGGTGTCCATATGCTTGTCTGATTTCATCAGCTACCGGTTCATTCGCGAGTACCGCGAGACGTTCCACTTCCAGAAAGATCCGCTCGGCGGTAACCACCGCGTCCAGTAAGGCCGCGAGACGCTTAGGCGTCGGCTTCTCGTGTTCCTTGATCGACTCCAGCAGCGCCAGGTGTGGTGCCAGGCGCGATGCGAGTTGTGCAGTCGGCAACGGCGCGGAGAGTGGATCGAGATAGCGTTGCCCGACCATTTCGAGTCGCATCCGGGATCGTTCGAAGTCTGCGGCGACGGACTCCAGGAGCCGTGGTTCCGCCGGCGATGGCCGAATCCAGGTGTCGACTGCGACCATCACCAGAGTCGCGGCCAAAATCCCGTCAAAAGTGTAGGTCGATCCCCAGCCGATCTGACCCGGCTCAAAAATCCCGACATACGAGGATCAGAAACAGTCGGGTCTTGGACAGCAGGTAGGCCACGGTCGCGAACACGACAAACAGGAAGGCGATAATGAGCCCCGGATAGTCCAGCAGTTTGCCGGTTATCGGCACGATGGCTGCCTGCATTATCGCAGCCGAGACAATGGCCACGCCTCCTTCAAACAGTCCGAAGGAAATTCCAGGTTGTCCAAGGCGGAAGGCGAACAGGGCTCCGAACGGACCGAGTATCTGTAGTGTTGCGGCACACCCCGTAGTAACGGTGGCTTTGACGGCGGTCCGCGCAGCCTCGACGAATCGCCGGTGAGTCGGAGCCAGCTCTTTTGCCAGGAACGCGATGGCCGACACGGCCACTATCTGCCTCTTACGGTGACCACTGCGGTTTGACCGATCCGAAACGGATGATTGGCGTCAGCGGGTTTGAGACTGATTCGAACGGGAAAGCGTTGGTTGAGTCGCACCCAATTCAAGGTCTCTTCGACATTTGGCAGCCCAGCGACGGTAGCACCATTGGATTGAAAGAGTCCCCACCCTATCCCTTCGACCTCTCCCTGGAAAAGCCGTCCCGGGTAGCTCAGCAGCGACACGTCGGCGAACATTCCAGGCCGGATTCGATCCAGCAGGTCTTCCCGGAAATACGCGAGCACGTACCAATTGCTGTCGTCAATGAGAGTCAGCACCGGCTGCCCGACATTGGCGTATTGCCCCTCGGCAATGTTCAGGTTGGTTACATATCCGTCGAATGGCGCTCGAACGAAGCAGTAATCGTAGTTAAGCTGCGCGTCCTCAATCGCCTCCTGGGCTGCACGGATTCGCTGGTTGACATCGCCCAAAACTCCCAACGCATCTTGCGCCTTTTGCAGGTCGGAAGTCGCGGCAGCGACGCTCGCCTGCGCCGCCTTAAGCTTGTTGCGCGCCTCGACCACATCGTTGTCGGTGACGAAATCCCGCTCGCGCAACGGCACGATGCGGTCCAAATATTGTTTGACGTTCGCCGCATCGACCTTGCGCTCGGCCAGCTGTGCCTCGGCGGCCTTGATGGTGTCCTGCAGCGTTTTGATCTCGATCTCGGTAAGGTGCAGCCTGGTCCGGGCCGTATCCAGCGCGAGTTTGTAGGGACGCGGATCGACTACGAACAAAAGGTCCCCTCGCTTTACTCGCTGGTTGTCCTTGATGGGTAGTTTTAGGATTTGCCCACTGACGTGGGCCGCCACCGCCGCCGTGTCCGCGTGAACGTAAGCGTCATCGGTCCGGGGATTCGCATAATACACTCGGTAAACGAACCATCCCAACACCAAGGTCACGAGGACCAGAACGCCGCTCAACGTTCGCCCCAGAGCCCGCACCCACGGGGGACGTTTCGATGCCGTTTTGCTCGGCAGCGCCATAGGAACCTTTTACCGATTCATCTCCCAACCAGCAGCCAGCAGAGGAAGGCGACCACCAGCGCAAGACAGGAGTAGACGAGGACTCGGGGCACCATCCACTGGTCGATTCCGCTGGCGACAAACAACGGCCGCAAAGATAGCGCAATCGCGGCTCCCACTAGAAGACATAATACCCACAGCGGGAAATCCGCCCCCGCCACGCTGATGATCGGACTGCAGCATGCCAGGGCGAGCGGGCCAGCGAGACCCGTCGGCGGTTCAATTCGGGGTCGAGAATTCACGGTACCGGCGCGCTCGAGGCAGACGCGCCGCCGAGTGCGTGGACCAGGGCGGACGACGAGATCAACAGGCCGGCCTTTGTTTGGACGAGCGTATATCGGGCTGCCATCAGGTCGCGCTCTGCACCGATCAAATCGGTGATGGTTGCGAGTCCGCGCCGGTGGCTTTCCAGGTTTGCCTGGTAGGAGTCCTCCGACGCGGTGACCAGTGCTTGCGAAGCCTCGTATTTCTTTCTGGCCGAGCGAAAGTCGTAGTAAGCCGTCCACACAGCTGTACTTGCGCTGAGCTGCGTTGACCTAAGCTCTGCCCGAGCGGCGTCGCGTTCGGCCATGGCCTTTTGCACGCCATAGTAGCGATCGAATCCGGTGAACAGATTCCAGCGCAGGGTGAGCCCCGCCCCATAAAACGGCTGATTCAAATTCTGGCTAGGTCCTCCGTTTACCGTATAGCTCCAAATGACCTGTCCGTAATTCCCGCCGATTTCGACTTCGGGGTAATACTCCGCCTTCGCGCGCGCGAGCGCCGCGTCACCGGCACGCACCGCTGCAATTTGCGCGGCTATGTCGGGCCGCTGCTTGAGCGCGTCGGTCATGAGTATTTCGACATCGTCGCCCAAAGTTTGCGGAAGATGGTCGACCTCGCGGCGCGGGATTTCGATGGGCGCGTCAGCCGCGACTCCGACGACCAGACGCAGATTTGCTTCCGCGTCATGAACCATGGACTTGGCGTTCTCGAGATCGTAGACGGCCTGCGCCTGGACCTGCTTCGCCAGGAGGACTTGCGGCCGAGTCGCGAGTCCCACCCGATGGCGCTCCAGTATGGCGTCGACACTGGTGCGCGCCAGCTTGAGATTGGCATCGGCCGCGCTGACGCTCGCGTTCGCCGCAGCGAGAACGTAGTAAGCCTTTTCGACCTCGAACACGACGTCCTGCATGGCGCGATTGAATGCGAAATTGGCAGCGATGAGCTGCTCGCGTGCCCCCCGTTGAGCTGCTCGACTTCGGCCGAAGTCGAGCAGATCGTAAGTCACCTGAATCTTCGGCAGGAAATCTTCATTGCGAATGATCAGGGTTTCTCCGGGAAACTCAAGCGGCACCTTGAAATACCCGCCGATGGCCTCGGCAGCGACCTTCGGGTAGTCGTCCGAATGCGACCGACCGTATTGCGCCGCAGCCGCCCGTGCCTGATACCAGGCTCGCCTGGTCTGAGGGTTCGAACGTAGTGCAACCTCGACCAGCGTCGGCAGATCGTATTCGTTACCCGCCGGTGCCGCTTGAGCAGGTCCCAAATCCACTGCGCGAAGCTCGTCGAGCCTCGAGGTGGTCCGGTCGGTGCTTGCGACTGACAGGGGTGGAATCCACACGCGGGCGGGATCATTCGGCGGAGCGACGTCCGCACCGGGATTGAAATGAATCGGTCCGCAAGCCATGAGAACCGCGGGCACAACTCCCAAGATCACCAGCAACCAGAGGCCTGCTGGAATTTCCACCATCGGTCTCATCCAAGAGGCGTTCCGCTGCGTCATGATCCTTCCCCTGTCTGTTCGAGTTCACCGTAGGAATCAGTCGTTGAGGAACGGCGAGGGTCTCTCGACAAAGCCGCCGCCGATGTAAGATCCGATGGTCGGAATCCGGGTCTGCTTAGCCGAGTTCCACTGCGCATACGATTGTTAGTTGTGCCCCACATTCAGCTCAATTCGGACGACGGCAGGATACTCGTGTGAAACCTCCACGCAACTACCCCGTCCCCGTGCCGCCACCCGAGCATCCGGGTCTGCAGACTCATGCCCACGCTCGCCACACCAGTGGACCAAGGTCCCATGCAGGCGCATGGACGGCGGTCGGCGGCGCATCGAAAGGTTTAAAATGCAGATCTCGAGCGACCGCGGTGCGCCGGTCCGCGACGGGAATCCCATCGAGCCAAGCCAGAGGCCCCGGCTCACTGGCTCATAGTGATGATTCTCAGAACGGCTTTCACATGGCAGGGATATACGCTGAAGCGTCGCCCAGCGAACCCCGTGCTACGCGCGCTTATCACTGAATCACAAAAAATTGGAACATGACCGACGCAGCGTAGGAGATAGGTTTCGCTCTTTTCGTCTTCGTCGCTCTTTACCAGCTTTGTGCCATGCTGGGTCCTCACGGTTTAAAACCTCCTATCCTCATGACGGCAGTGCAAGGTGAGTCGCGAGGTGTTTCGCGAATTTGCGAAAGTCCACGATTGCGACGAAACACGCTCAGGAGGGAATTCCCTTTATATTAACTGAAGATTTTGTCCTTTAACCGCGGGGAATGGTGTTTGCATTACGACGTCGGTCATCATGTCCAGTTTGAATACACAGCAAACCGTTACGTCTCAAGCATCGCCAGCATCCAACGAGCTCGGCTCGGCGCACAGGTCGACCATGTTCGCGCAATCTTCATCGGCACAACGCAATCCTAAACCCGATTCGTACGGCGACCGCAACCTAACCCTGGTTGGAGCGAATAGAGAGCCTGGCAAGGTAGCGCTGCATGTGGACGCACTGAGCAAGAGCTACGGTGACAAGGACGCCGTATCCGGCGTGAGCTTTGACGTACGTCATGGTGAGATCTTCGGGTTACTCGGAGTAAATGGGGCCGGGAAGACGACCCTGATTTCAATGCTTGCCACCGAGCGGCCTCCCTCAGGCGGAGACGCACTGTTATTGGGTCACAGTATACGCCACGAACCACGAACGGTTCGTCGGATGATTGGCGTGGCGCCGCAAGATTTCGCGCTCTACCCAACGCTTACCGGGGCCGAGAATCTTGGTTTCTTCGGTCGCATCTACGACATGCGGGGAGCGGAACTCTCAAGCCGCGTCGAGCAACTTCTTGATTTTGTCGGTTTGCAGGATCGTGGCAACGATCGAGTCGCGACCTATTCCGGCGGCATGAAGCGCCGCTTGAACCTGGCAGTCGCGTTGGTGCATCGGCCGAAACTCATTTTGCTGGACGAGCCGACCGCGGGCGTGGATCCGCAATCTCGGGAGGACATTCTCAAACTGGTTCGCCGCCTTCGTGATGATGGCAATGCGATCCTCTATACGACGCACTACATGGAGGAAGCCGAAGGGCTCTGCGATCGGCTGTGTTTTCTTGATCAAGGAAAGGTTCTAGCCGTCGGGACCCAGGACGCGCTACTTCGCAATCTGGAGTTCTCGGAAGTCATCGAACTAAAGGGCCTTTCGCCCCGCGTCGATCTTGCCCCGCTTCGTGCACTGGGCGGAATCTGCCACGTCGAACGCCACGACGGGCTCGTGCGCCTGTTTGTAAGGCGCGCCGCGGATCTTCTCGGACCGTTGCAGAGAATCATTAGTCGCGACAAATCCGTGCGCCTCAGGATTGCGCCGATCAGCCTCGAAAGCCTGTTTCTCCACTTGACCGGCGGCGAGGCTCGCGAATAATCCTTGCGCTGATGTGGCGCAAATCCGGCAACCCCCCCGGCCGCGAGGTATAGGCTTGAAGACGCTGGCGGTGATGCTTAAGGACCTCCGGCTTATAGGCCGCGACCGCTTTGGGCTCATAGCGCTGCTCGGCGTCCCGATCGTCGTAATAATGGTCATCGCCTCTGCCACCCAGTCCGGCGACGGCAACCAAAGTATCGTCTTTCCAGTCGTCAACGAGGATCAGGGTCCAGTTGCGAATGCGCTGATTCAGTCGTTTCGCAAGCACCTTGATGTTCGCGAAGTCTCCCGTAGCACCGCCCATCAGCTGGTCGCCGATTCAAACACCGCACCCGCAGCGCTCGTTCTCCCTCCGGAACTGAGCAAGCGTTACCTGGCGCAAAAGCCTTCCACGGTGGAACTACTGACCGATCCTGCGCAGTGGCAGCAGCTCCAGGCCATCAAGATGGTAATGCTCCTCGCCGATCGTGAGACCGCGTCGCTTGGCGATCCCCTGGGCCAAGAGTTACTGACCGTGCACGAGCGCAGCATTACGGGCGATGCCCTATCATTCTCTTCGCTGGAACAGAACATTCCCGGGTTCAGTCTGATGTTCGTACTCCTGACCCTGATCTTCAGCGTGACGCTCGCGCTGCGCGAGGAAGAGGTCTGGAACACCAGCACCCGGCTTTCCATCGCGCCGCTGGCACCGGCTTCTCTGCTCGGAGGGAAGCTTCTCGCAAGACTGATCGTCGGGACCGCACAGTTGCTATTGCTCTTGCTGTTTGGCCACCTGGTCTACGGACTAAGGCTCGGTCACTCATGGGTGGCGATCATTGCGGTGGTGACGGCGGCCGTCGCGTCGATGACCGGCTTTGCCGCCGTGGTAGCAGCTTTCGTGCGCACGCGTGAGCAGGCGATTCCGGTCGGCCTGGCCGTCTCGTTCGTACTGGCCTCGCTGGGCGGACTGTTCTGGCCGCTTTACTCCCTTCCACGAACGGTACAGACGATCGCTCAAGGGCTGATGACCACGTGGTCGATGTCTGCCATCCAGGACGTGATGCTGCGCGGACGGACTCTCTCCGGGGTCTCAACCGAGGTGCTGGTGCTTGTTGGCTACGGCCTCATCTCTTTTCTCATCGCGCTACGCCTCTTCCGTTACGATGCTGAAGCGCGTGCGTGATTAGTAAGCGAACAGCGACGGATTGCTAGCGTTCCGGGTTCTTCCTCCTGGTTATGGAGGTCGATCCTTGATAGGCAATCGAGACCAAGGGCAATGGCTCCTGCGCGCGGCGTCGCATTCTACGTGAAACGCATCACCAAGCGTCACAGGAGGAACCTATTTGGTCGCCCTGCAGGCGCTCCGGCGGGGCAAGACCTCACCAACCGCAGCGTCTTTCTAGCGCGCAAAAGGTTACGACTCTTTTAATTCGAGTCTCCGGGGATCGGCACAGAGCAGTTCCAGTGAGACACTAGTCTGTATCTGGAGCTACGGCGGGACGGCGTCGCGATTCATGACGGCGAGTACTGCGGTGGCGGTTTGCCTCGAGGAACAACTTGCCCACGCGCTCGCTCCACGACCAACGGAGAATTGTTGAGCCTGGCCCTGCTCAGCATCCAGAATTGGAAGACCGGGTCAGCCTGGTGATGGATGCCAACCGGAGGTTCTGCGTGCGGCCCGCTCACGCGGGGCGCACAACGAGCTTCGGCTCGACCATAAGGACATCATCGATTGGCAGTGACCTTACGGACCACCGATTTAGAGGAAGGATGCGATGAGTGAAACTCTGCCGGTCGTTTACCTCGCACGACACGGTGAGACTGCATGGACTCTCTCGGGCCAGCATACCGGGATGACCGATCTCCCTCTGACCAAGCATGGCGAGCTTACCGCGCGTCAGCTCGGGGAAGAGCTTCGAGGCCGTCAATTCGCCCGCATATTCACGAGTCCCTTGCAGCGCGCGGCCCGGACCTGCGCACTGGCCGGCTTCGGCGACCAATCTCAGGTCGACCACGATCTAGTGGAATGGAACTATGGCGAATATGAGGGTCTCCGGACCGCGGAGATCCACGCCAAGCGCCCCGGCTGGCAGATCTTCCGCGATGGTTGCCCTGGCGGGGAATCGCCCGGGGAGGTTGGCGCTCGGGCTGATCGTGTGGTTGAGCGCGTGCGCGCGGTACAGCGGGACGTTTTGATTTTTTCGAGTGGACACTTTCTCCGGGTCCTGACTGCTCGTTGGCTTGGGCTCGAACCTCGGGCAGGCAAATGTTTCCTGCTGAGCACTGCCAGTCTGAGCGTACTCAGCTACGAGCACGATCTCTCGCAGCCTGCAATCCAGTTGTGGAATGACCTGCATCATCTCGCCTGGAACCATGCTACCTAACCCGACCCGACGATTCTGACGGCGAAAGTCGCTGGTTTCGACTGCTGGCACGTAAAGCCATCTTGAAGGTCGCAGGCTCGGGAGAATTCTCCAGTGACTGCACCATCACTGGGTTCGCGTGAGATCTGAAGGGCAACCCCTGTCGGATCGGCTAGTGACAGATTGCAGCCTTAGCATGGCTGACTAATGGTGATCGACCCATTTGCGGTATAAGCTCAGCGCCTTGGTTGGTCGCTCACGAGCTGAATCGAATGCACCAACAAGTTCGCATTTCAGTGGCGATGGCAGAATGTCGCAGCACTCCGCCTTGCCATGCCACCCGGAGAGAACCGCACCGGGATTCGAGGGGCGCTCAGCTCGGTTTACCTACGCGAGGTGGGCAGTCGCCGGTCGGGCGGAGATGGTCCGCTCGGGAGAAGGCGGTCTAAAACTCCAACTATCGTGAGCGGGATAGCGGCTCGGTGCCTCGAGACTAAAGCAGGATCAACAAATGGCGTTTCTGGTTCCGTTGACGGTCGGCGTCGGCATTATTGCCGCGACCATCATTATCCATGCTCTTGCTCTAAACGGGACGATAAGATTCATTCGTTGGGAAAGAAGGCTTGGCCGGGTTGGCAAGCGCTTCTTGGTTGATTTTCCAATTGTCGTGCTGGCGATCTCGTTCGCCCTGTCTGCTCACCTGGTGGAAATGGCCGTGTGGGCCTTGCTGTTCATGGTGTTGGGTGAATTTCCGACTTTCGGCGTCGCCTACTATCACTCGGCCGTTAACTACACGACCCTGGGGTACGGAGATGTGGCGATGTCGTCAGCCTGGAGGTTGCTCGGTCCGCTCGAGGCCGCTGACGGAATGCTTTTGTTTGGAGTTTCCACCGCAATGATTTTTGCTGTCATACAACGCATGGTTGAGACGAGGTATGTGGACCTTAGGAGCTGAGCAGTGAACAAATATTTCGCTGCTTTACCTGCTTCCCCATATCTTCCAGAGCCTGCCAGAAGTCTTTTCCCGCCGCGAGCGCGCCCCGGCTCGAAGATGCGCTTAAAAATCTTGCTGTCGGCGTCCTTCCTGCGTAGCGCTGGTCGCAACCGCCCCGACCGGCTCCAATCCTGTGTGTGGGTGCGGACGACGCCAGGGCACGACTGTGATCAACAGCACGGCCCTTACCCGTAAAGGCCGCCAACCCGCCATGCCGGCGGGAGTCCCGAGCGGAACCCGCCTGACCGATTCAACCGCTTTGGCAGCCTGACCAGGACGCCTACGCCAAGAAACCGGTATCCAACAACGTTCGTTCGCAGCGTTGCCCTGCGACAAGGACCTGTTCTGGGACTGCGCAGGGAAGCTGCTTCTCCCAAGGCGTGGCGAGAACCGCGCCGACAAAGCGACTAACCAAAGTTGTCAGGAAATCGGTTTTTGCGGCCCTCCAGCCACTTCTCAATTGAGGCACGATTGAAGCGCCAATCGCCCCCGACTTTGAAAGCTGGTAGGTCGCCCCTCTTGGCCAGCTTGTAAACAGTCGTCGGATGAATTCTCAGATACTGTGCCAACTCCAAGGCGGTTAGCACCTGATTTTTTGACGACATAGGTACGATCATCTTCAACTTCGAGCGCTCGACGACTTCGCACCCGGCCGGTTTTTTTGAAGCTCGTCGGCGCGTCGTTGCGTCGCGCTGCTTGGCATTAGCTATATTTGATGTCAAAGTCAATGTTTCTAATATTAGATATGATCATGTCTAATGTTCTATAAACTGAATTTTGGACCGATAAATCCTTTTTCACTCTCTAGACCGCTACTCTCCCTTCTAGGTGAATAAGCTGGCCTGTTTTAGCAGCTCATCATGAGGAACGCACAAGCTGTCACCTCGGGGCGAGCCTACGACAAGGCTTATCGCGATCCGCTTGGCTTGTGGCGTGGCTTCGAACATCCCGGCTATGTCGCCGGCTTAGGTGTTCAGAGGAGCAGGCAGATAAGGCCCCGGCACTTTTATCGTTTTCGATGTGCACCCCGACGCATCAGGACTCGTTCATGGACTGCGTCGTAGCCCAAATGCTTCTTGCAGCCCTCAAAGAATGCGCTCTCCAGGTGAGATAAGGTTTGAACGGTACCGCCAAAACAGATTTTCGATCACTGCCCGATAAAGCTGCTTTGCGTCTTCGCGTAACATATCAAAGTCAGCCACCTCGCGACCGACCGCTGCCATGATGTAAGACTGCTTGGTCTCGGTATCATCGTGGAACCCACGCAGTTGTTCCGACTTAAATACCATTCGAGTATCCCCCGGTTTGAAAATGCCGGAAGCCCGGTTTTTCGGCGATTATTGGTTGCGCGCGCAAATTCGCAGGGAGCTACCTTCGCGCTTTGGAATTCGTGAAGTAACCGAACACGTGCGACTTCATCGCTATATTGGGATCCGCGACGCGAGGCATTTTTAGTGCGCCCAGCTAGGCGATGGTCGCGCCTGCCGCCGGATCCGCAACACTTGACGCGATGCGACCCCTCACGAAATATCGGTAAAGAAGGTACACATCGAAAAGAACTACGGCGCCCCAGATGCTGTAGGCTCCCGACCAGCCGAGCAGCCCCAATTCGAGAAACGTACGCGCCAGCCCAAACCCTACTATCCAGGCATCGAAACTCATGCAGACACGGCGGAAGGTCTCGTTCGGAATATGTCGGATCAAATAGGTGCCGAGCGGGAGTCCGAGCAGTACCGCCGGGGCGACGGGAGCGACCAGGTGCATGCTTCGCGAGCTGAAAAGCCCGAGAACCCAGTAAACCAGCGCGGTCATAACGGTTTCGACCACACGCACGGTTCCGAGTGCAGCACGAAATTCGTGCTTGTCGACGCCCTGGTTGTTGAACATCAGCGCGAGCGGAGGTCCGGAGATCGTCGTCGTCGAATACAGGACTCCCACCCCGAACCCGAGCGGCAATCCGGCCGCCCGCTCGGCCCGGATCGGGCGTCGATAGCCTGCCGCCTGCGAGAGGATCAGCGGAAGCAGCACGATATAGGTACACAGCTTGAGTACCGCGGGGGCCGCGCTGGTCAGTAGGTAGCTCCCAGTCAGTACGCCCGGAACGAGACCAATTACAATTGGAATCGCGCGTTTTCGCGCCGCCGCGAGGCGTTCCCGATTGAGCGCAACGACCCACGAATTTATCGCGAGTTCAACCAGGACCAGCGCCGGGCTGAGCACTTTGTTAGGGAAGAAGAGAAGTGCAAGCGGCACGGTCAGAGACGAGAACCCGTACCCTATCGCACCGTTAACCGTCGCTGCGAACAGCGCGACCACGAACAGCACCAACATGCCGCTTTCAATGTTCGCCATCAAAATAACAGATAATTAACTCGATAGACTAAGTCAAATAAATGCTCCAAGGCGTAACGCGCCGACACCAGTGCCCACCGATCCACGCTCGTCCGGCGACACTCCAGCGCCGGCGGTCGACCACCTTACAAAAAATACTGCGAGAATCTTTCCCCCCGTTTTTGCCGACCAGCCGAAACACCCGAAGTGTACCATGTCTAGCGTGTGCAGACATCAACCTCTCATCACCTGAAGAGCGAGCAGCTCCTTCGTCGCGAGAGCGCCTTAAAATTTTGTCCGCCCACACAGTTGGCCGTCAGCCAGGACGACCGGCGCGTCCTCGCCATATGGACTCTGTCCGATCCGTTTTGATTGCCGTTGACGCGGTCGCCGGAGGGCACCGTGGCACGTTCCCGTCGCCTAGATGCCAGGAACCGCCGAGAAGCATCAATTTGCGTACCCAGATCACAATCCAGCAGCATTGCCGCAATCCGGTCGTATGCAACCGGGGGGTATAAGAGCCTCTCGGAAAGCAGGCTGGATAGAAAAGCGGAGAAAGCCATGGCAGCCACCCTCGAAACTGCGATCCCGTCCAAAGTCGCGCTCGACGAAAAACTCGCCAGGAAGCCTAGCCCGGCCGGAATGATCGTGTTTGGCCTCATTCTCGCCGCGGGTATGTTTTACGTCGCGAAACACCTGAGTTCCGATCTCTCCATTGAAAAGGCCACCAGTATCCGCCCGTTCCTTATGCTCGCCGGTGCGTTGCTGATCGCGTTGGGCTTTGAATTTGTTAATGGATTCCACGACACCGCCAACGCGGTCGCGACCGTCATATATACCCACTCGCTGGAGCCTCATGTTGCGGTGGCTTGGTCGGGGCTCTGCAACTTCGCCGGGGTGCTCCTTTCCACAGGTGCGGTAGCCTTCGGCATCGTATCGCTACTGCCGGTCGAGCTGATTTTGCAGGTGGGCAGCGCCGGTGGTTTCTCAATGGTTTTCGCGCTGTTGGTCGCGGCGATTATCTGGAACCTGGGTACCTGGTATCTGGGACTCCCCGCGTCCAGCTCTCATACCCTGATCGGATCCATCATCGGAGTAGGAATCGCCAACCAATTGATGGCGGTGAAGACCGGCACCAGTGGAGTGGATTGGGACCAGGCAGCGAACATCGGCAAGTCCTTGCTCGTCTCGCCGCTGGTCGGTTTCGTTATGGCCGCGGTGCTCCTGCTGCTAGCCAAAATGATAATTACCGATAAGCGCCTCTACACGGCGCCCGAGGGGACCGAGCCACCGCCATTCTGGATTCGCGGGCTGCTCGTTCTGACTTGCACCGCGGTAAGCTTCGCCCACGGGTCCAATGACGGTCAGAAGGGCATGGGCTTGATCATGTTGATTCTAATTGGGCTGGTGCCAACTGCTTACGCTCTTAATCGGGCGGTTCCTGCAAGTGCGACGATGGACTTCGTGGCTGTGTCGGCGCAGGCCGACCGGGTCCTGGACAAGTACGTGTCCGGCAGCGCGGTCATCAGCGACCCCCGCGATGTTGTGCAAGAATACATCCGGAGCAAGAAATTCACTCCCGACACGATGCTGGCGCTTCGCCAGATCGTCAACGACATTGCCAACGAACTGAACACCTATAAGGCGATGGCGAATGTACCCCCGCAGTATGCGCGCAATTTCCGCAATGACATGTACCTGACCAGTGAAGCCTTGCGGTTGCTCAGAAAGCAGGGGACTCCAGCGCTTAGCGCGGCAGACTGGGCAATTCTCGAAAATTACAAACGGCACATCGACCTCGCGACCAAGTTCATCCCGGGGTGGGTAAAAGTCGCGGTCGCCATGGCCCTCGGGCTTGGCACCATGGTCGGCTGGAAGCGAATTGTGGTTACTGTCGGTGAAAAGATCGGCAAAGATCACCTGACCTACGGTCAGGGAGCCGCCGCCGAAATCACCGCGGCCGCGACCATCGCGGCTGCCGACTACTACGGCCTTCCGGTCAGTACCACCCACGTGCTGTCCTCGGGAGTTGCCGGCACGATGATGGCGAACCGCTCCGGTCTTCAACTTGACACCGTTCGTAACATCGCGATGGCATGGATTCTCACGCTGCCGGCTTCGATTATGCTCGCGGCGTTTTTGTTCTGGCTGTTTCGCCAGGTGTTCTAGAGGCTGTTGGCCGGAGAACAGATATGGCCTTTCCTTTCAAATCGATCCTCGTCCCCGTAGACTTCGACCAGAGCTCCCTGAAAGCCCTCGAACTGGCCGCAAACATCGCCAGGCAGAACAACGGCAAGGTGTTTGTTCTGCACATCGTGCCGGTCGATATCGACGTAAGCGGGATGCCGCAGTACGCGGAACTCATCACCCGCCAGGAGGGTCTCGATCGCGAGAAACTAACCCCGCTTGCCAAGCAGTATCTGAGTGACCTGCCTTGGGAGATTCTCGATGAAATGGGTCCACCGGCCGATGTAATAGTAAACGTCGCCCAGAGGTTACCCGCAGATTTGATAGTGATGGTGACGCACGGTCGGCGCGGGCTGGCTCGACTGGTGGAAGGCAGCATCGCAGAAAAAGTACTCCGCCACACTCCCTGCCCGGTTCTCGCCGAGCGTCAAGACCGGTAACTTCTCGGCGCACCTGCAGCTTCCTCCAAAGGTCGCGCGGAACTCCCGCCCGCGACCACGGCTCCTGGGAATCAGGCCAGATTTTTCTTCCAGAGCCAGCTCGGGATATGGCTCTCGCGGTGACTGGGGTTTCACGTCACCGTGCGACGGCATTGCTGAAAAAGGGCGGCCGGGGTGCTCGATGCTAATATCTTGACCGTGGTGCCTGGTCCAAGCATAGTCCCCCAGACCCGCGAGTGCGGACCGGTGCGAGCCTTCTTGCAACAACCGAAGTGCGCAGTTGATCGGTGACGCCATGGTTGGTATCGCCCAGAGAGAGCGTGGTACCGCGCGCCCAGTCGGCTGGTTCAATCAGCTTGAATCCTTTCTTTCCCGCGAGCTGGCGCCGAACTCGCGAAAGCTCCGCAGTGCTCTCCGACTGAGCACCATCGGGACGGTTGGTGCCGGAGTCATCGCGAGTTGTCACATCCATAGCGAGTTCGGTACCTACCTCGTCTGGCTCCTGGTGGGCGCCGGGCCGATGATGTCCTTGCGCACCGCGTTGACATTTCTCGTCGCGGAGGCGGTCTGCCTGACGGGCTCGGTGATGATGGCCCGCGCGCTTGCGGAAACCCCGTGGCTGATGCTCGGGTTTGTGTTCCTGGCTTTTTCATTTTCCACCTACCTCGGCACAGTCTGGAAACTGGGCGCTCCGCTTCTTCTGATCGAGGTCGTCTGCCTGAACACCTTCTACGGCGTCGTGTTTGCGCCCCAGCAGATTGGCTGGGATGCGGCCAACGACTTCGGCGGAAGCGTCATCGCTTTTGGCGTGATGGTGCTGTTCGACAACTGGCTGTGGCCGGACCCCGGCGAAGGCATCCTGATGAAGGCCATGGGAGCCAGTGTTGCGAGGGCTCGGGTGCGATTTCTCGAAGCTGCGGGATTTTACCTGGACCATGCGGGAGCGCGACGTCCGCCCGTCCCTCCACCAACTTCCGATCTCCCCGCGCTTTTGACGCTCCTCGATCAAGCAGTCGCCGAAGGCGTATCGGAACATCGCGGCGCGATCCTGCTGGCAGCTATCACCCGCGTTGCGCGGATCGCTCTCGAAGTGGATCGCTCGATCCTGGCGGTACGCGATGCCGTGCGGGGAGAGATTCGATCAATGGTGCGGTCGGAGCTTGAATCGACGGTGGAAGCGACCGCTAACGCGCTGCGCGACTTCGCCACGGCTCTCCCGACCGAGATTCCGGTTGGCCCTGACAATCCTCCTCCGTCCTCGGTAATAGTCGCGCGGAGCGCGATGGATGCTCTGAGCGCACGTGTCCGTCAAGTCAGACCCGTCTATGTCCGCACCGCCAGTTCCGCGGAGATCGAAGACTTCGCGTCATTTACCGATTCGCTGGCGGCAATGATCAGGCACCTGGAGCGCTTAATCGATGAGCCTCCCCGCCTGCTCGACGCCTTACCCGCCAAGCCCACTCCACGACTGACCGCACCTCCAGATCCCGCAGCGATTCGTTATTCCCTGAAGGTCGGTCTGTGCATCGTGGTAGGGTACACCATCGGCCTGGTCGCCCATCGCGCTGAGCTATCTACCGTTCTGACTACGGTCCTGATAACCGCACTACCTACCTACGGTGCTTCACTGCGCAAGATGATCCTGCGGATCGTCGGGGCAACCCTCGGTGGAGCGGTTTCGCTGGTAACCATCATGATTGTTTCGCCGAATTTCGAAACCCTCCCCGCTTACATGATCGCGGTCTTCGTTGTCTTCTATATCTCGGCATACTCCGCCCTCGGCAGCGGACGAATCGCGTATGCTGGAAAACAGATAGGCACTACATTCGCGTTGGTGTTCGCCGGGTTGAGCCCCTCGGTCGAAATCTATGAGCCACTTTGGCGGATTTGGAGTATTTTGCTGGGCACCCTTGTCGCGGGAACGATCGACTTCATGGTGTGGCCGGAATATGCGGGGGATTCGTTGCTGCCGAGGCTGCGCATGGTGATTGGCGAGACGCTTGCGCTGATGCCCGGCGGCGCTGCCGCGGCCACCGAAGACGGGATTCAGCAAGCAAACTCGAATACCATGCGCATCCTGGCCGAAATTCTTGGGGTCGCGGAGGATGCGCAGGTCGAGGGCCGCTCCTCTCGGGTCGATCACAACGCGATCGTCGAGGCGGCCAGCTACGTGCGACGGATCGCGAACCGGTTGTCCACCATGGCGCACGGACACCTTGTCGCACCATCGCCTCCACTTGATCCGGTGACGGAGAGAGAGCGCGCCGACGCGCTTGCCGTTCTTCGCCACCAACTGGAATCATGGCTCGAACTTTTAAACGGTCCCAGAGCACCTACCGCCGAGGCCGCTCGCTCCGTTGCTCAAGTGCACTCGGCCCAAAACATGGCCGGACCTCTGAACGAGTTCGCCCGGCGGCTGGAGGAGGACCAATTCAGTCGACTCCGATCATGGACGACTGAACAGCGGCGGATGATACTCGCAGAACTGCAATCCTTGCGGCGCCTCGAATACCTGATGACCCAGTTGAATCGATGGCTCGCGCAGGTTCCCGGTACGGCATCGACACCCGCTGCTTCGATTCGGCAGCGGCAGAACATCCGACCGGTGCCGGCTCGACCCGAATGACGAACGAACTGCACGCCGCTCCGGTAGAAGAATCCTGGTTCACGGGTCCTTCGCATATGTGAAATAGAGTTAAGCAACCTGGTTCCACTGACCATCCACGCTGAGTGAACCGAACGCGAGCGAAACCGGATCAGCAACCGGATGGCAAATTCACCGGAAAGCTCGTGCCGGTGCGGGGGCGAATATGAATAGCCGCGATACTCAGTCCGACGACACCCTTTCTGAGAATTCCCATTTCGCAATTCCTCGATCATCAAGCAAGTTTTCGCGCCGCGAGTTCGTGGTGGCCGCCCTTGCCACCGGATTCGCGCTCTCCGTGCTGCCGGTCTCGGCCGAAACCATCACCACCGATTCCAACGGCCTGGTAGTGGGCGAAGTGAAGATTCCGGTGCAGGGTGGCGCGATTCCCGCCTACCGCGCGATGCCCGCCGCCGGCGGACCGTTCCCAACCATTCTGGTCGTGCACGAAATCTTCGGCGTCCATGAGCACATAAAGGATATCTGCCGCCGACTCGCGAAGCTTGGTTACTTCGCGGTTGCGCCCTATCTCTACGCGCGCGAGGGTGACGTCGCGGGCAAGACCGACATGCAGGAAATTCTTCCCATCGTGCGCAAGGTGCCGGAGAGCCAGGTCTCCTCGGACCTCGATGCGACGGTGGCGTGGGCCAAAAACACCGGCCATGCGGACACCTCACGCCTCGGTATTACCGGGTTTTGCTGGGGCGGACGTCAGGTCTGGCTGTATGCCGCACACAATCCAGACCTGAGAGCTGGCGTCGCGTGGTACGGACCGCTGCAATTTCCGAAATCGGACAACGCACCCGGCAATCCCGTCGATGAGGTCGCGAAAATGAATGCGCCGGTGCTTGGACTTTATGGCGGCGCCGACAAAAGCATTCCACTTTCGCAGATCGAGGCCATGCGGGCCGCGATCAAGGCGGCGGGCAAATCATCCGAGATCGTCGTCTATCCCGACACGCCGCATGCCTTCAACGCCGACTATCGCCCGAGCTATCGGCCCAAGGAAGCCCAGGATGGATGGGCGCGAATGCTGGAATGGTTTAAGAAGTACGGCGTCGCATGAACAGCAGCATCATTTGGAACTCATCTCACCGCCTACTTTAGGGACTTCGCTTCGTAGTCGGCGATCCAATCTCCAGATTGTCTTGGTCAGGACAATAGCAAGAGCTGCATAGTCCGGGTTCGGAATATACTTCGCCAAAAAGTCCCACGTACCGCCGACCGCTTGAGCATTATCATCGGCTCCCAGCCTGGCCGGCGCGTCGTGCGCGGACCTCCGCGAATATGCTATCTTTCAACAGCTACGAGAGGTCAGATGCAAGACTTACCTCACGGGCCAGTGCTGGAAATAGAGCGACACAACTGTGTCGCACGACTCTCGCCGTCATCCCGGCGAGAGCCGGGCGCCTGGTTGGTCCAGCTACTATCATCAGTGCCTCAGGTTAGCGTCGCTCTCATCTCAGCGTTCCCGTGGGTGCGGAGTCTGCACACGATGCTGGCTGGGTTGACCGCTGTAGTCTGGGCGTTTTCGCTTGCCTCTCTCCCTCTCTCAACCGGATGGCCAGCGGTCTTCTACTTCGGATACGCAGCGGCTTCGGCGGGGTTCAGCGTGGTCTGCGCGCTGGTGGCGCTTAATATTTCGGGCACTGAAAAGCTGGGTTAACAACTGCACGCACTTCGGGGGTAGTCCGCACGACCTGGTTCACACACTAAAAATTCTCGAAAAATACGATCGGTCCAACAGGTCCTGTGGTGCTGGCTCTCGCAATAGATGAGCAAAACGTTAGGATTCGGAAGGGAGGAACGTGACATGGCCGCATCAGCAACGATGGGAATATTCGAACGGACCCGTGAGCGTTGGGGATGGATTCTCGCCTTGGGCATTGCGCTCATCGTGCTGGGTTTCATTGCGCTGGGCGACACCGCGCTGGTGACGATTATGTCGGTAGCGGTGCTGGGATGGATCCTGATCTTCAGCGCGATCTTCAACGCGGTGAACTGGTTTCGCGGGCGCGAAGATCGCAGCTACATGCATCTGCTGGCCTTTGTGCTTGATCTGGTGGTTGGCGCAATCCTGATCAGCAACCCGGCGGTTGGTGCACTCACATTGACCCTGGTCTTGGCGGTCTTTCTGCTGGTAGGCGGATTGATGCGCGTGTTCGACGCAATGTCATCACACGCGCCACAGCGCGGCTGGATGATACTGGACGGCGTGATCTCTGTCGTGCTTGGAATATTGCTGTGGATTCATTGGCCGGTCTCGGCCCTTTGGTTCATCGGATTCGCGATCGGTGTCGGACTGATCTTCCGCGGATGGTCGTGGGTGATGCTGGCGCTGTGGCTGCGCCGCCCGCAGAGAGCGGCTGCGGCAGCATGAGGTGACCCAGAGTTGTCGATGACGCGACAATACGTATACGCGCGGCGTTTGTAGGACCTACTTCACTCGGCGCGCGGGCCGTGCTCGTCTAAGCCGAGTCACTGGGGCGCCTCGGCCAAAGGAAGGGGGTCCTGCAATCTGCGGCTCTCGCTAGGACGCGGTTGAGGCGCCCCACAGCTGCGCGCTGGCAAGCCTGGCCCCCTCCGTCAACGCGGCGAGCTTCGCCCATTGAACCTCTTCGTGGACGCGCGCCCAATTCCAGCCCTGCGAAAAGCCGCAATCAGTCCCGGCCATCACGTTCTCGCGTCCCACCAGACGTGCAAAGTTCGCGATGCGCCAAGCGACCAGTTCCGGATGCTCCACGATGTTGGTCGAGTGAGTGATCACCCCGGGAATGAGTATCTTGCCCTCGGGCAGTTTCACCGTTTCCCAGACGCGCCACTCATGCTCATGCCGAGGGTTGGCCGCCTCAATACAGTAGGCTTGCGCATTTACCTTCAATACCAGATCCACGATCTCCTTGAGCGGGATATCCCAGGTGTGCGGAGCGTTCTGACTGCCCCAGCAAATATGATATCGCACGCGGTCCGGAGGGATGCCCCGCAACGCGTGGTTCAGCGCATCCTGACACATCGCCGCCCACTTGCGATATTTTTGCAAGTCCTGTCCCGGCGCGCCGGCGATGTACATCATCGGCAGAATTGCGTCGTCCACCTGTAGCAACAAACCCGCGTCAACCACCGTCTGGTATTCCTCGTGCAAGGCGTCGGCGGTGGCGAACAGATATTCCTCTTCGGTCTTGTAGTGGCGGTTCATTCCGGGAAACGAACAGCTGCAAGGGGCGACCACGGGGAGAAACGCTTCCGTGAACTTGTGCGTCGAAGCCAGGGCCGCTTTAAAATTATTTATGTCGCGCTCGATTGCGGCGTGACCCCGATATCTCACGGGACCGGTACAGGCGAAAAAGCGGATGATATTCGCATTCTCGGGTTTTTTGCCGGAGGGAAGATCCGGCATCCAGGCGGTGGTTTCAATCTTGTTGTAGGCATGCTGGAAGCCGCGAAATTGGGCGTTGCGGAGATTGAACCAGTCCGACTGGGGTTCGCTGGTGGGCTCCAGTCCCGTGAATCGTTCCCACACGTATCCCATCCAACTGCTCTTGCCCAATTCGCCATCGCTCGGAACGTCGATTCCGACCTCGCCTTGCTTCCGGACTACCTCCGAGACGCCCTTGCGCAAATCGCCCGCAAATGCGTAGCGGTCGAATGACTCGCCCATCGCTTCCGCGCGCATCGCATCGATTATTGCGGGCGTCTTCAGGAGACTTCCGACATGGGTGGTCAGGATTCGCTTACTACTGCGCTGCATTTCGACTCACCTCCAACCCGGGCTGGCCCGCCCTGAAGAATCCAAAGCGACATTTCGAGGCCGCCGCCTCGGAGTCTCATCCGAACCCGGGCTCGGTTCAATTCGCGGTATCGGGTGAGCCTCAAATCCAGAACCCTGGGGGTCATACAGCGGCGGCTCTCCGCAGTCCTCGCGTAATTCCTTCACAGCTCCGGCAAATTCGCAATCGTTCGCGGTCCAAGCTGGAAGTTGCGACGGCGTACCGGAACGACGCGTAAAGGTCCTTCCATTGACAGTGCCGCAGCGCTTTTGCGATTTGTGGGCAGCGGCCGTTGCTGTCCGGTCGAGTAGTGCGGTGGTTGATTGGCACCGAAAGGAAGTCGCGCGGCCTCTTTGAACGAGCTGTTCAGTCGGCCTGTGATCCTCGAGACGGAGCATCGCGAGCCCCCCATATGAAACTGCTGACGTTTCAGGCGGATAACGAATCCCACGTTGGGGTCGCGCTTGCCGATCGCATCATCGACCTGACCCGCGCGCTGCATTTCACTCATGCTGATCTGCGCTGCAGCGACTCCCTGCTAGCCATCATCCAGGCTGGAATCGACATTGACCAGATCGGTGCGGAGAGCATCGATCGGCTGAGCCAGGCTCGCAAACTCGCCGACTACACCGTCACCGCTCCCAAATGGCTGCCCCCGATCCCGCGTCCGCCCAAAATCCTCGCCCTCGCGCTGAATTCCCGTGGGCACCTCGAAGAGAGCAGGCTGAATTTTTTCGATGAGCCGATAATCTTCGCCAAGTATGCGTGCAACCTGGTGGCGCACGAAGGCGACATCGAGCTGCCGCCCTTTCCTCAAGTGGTCGATGAAGAGCACGAGCTGGCTCTGGTAGTCTCGCGCGATTGCCGCCACCTCCGGCCCTCACAGGCACGTGACTACATTTTCGGCTACACGATTTGCAACGACGTCTCCGCGCGTGACCGTCAGCGCGAGCGGCTCAAGATGGGACAGCCCTACAGCTACGCTAAAAATTTTGCGACCTTTTGTCCGATGGGGCCGTGGATTGTGACCAGCCAGGAACTTCCGGACCCCCGCGAGCTGAAGGTTCAGGTCCGGGTCAATGGCGAGGTACGACGCGAGAGCAGTACCGCCGACATGATCTTTGATCCTTTCGAGGTGCTGAGCTATTGCTCTGATTATACCGCCATGGAAGCTGGCGACGTGATCTCGCTCGGTACCTACGCGGGCAACAAACGGCTCGTCGCGGGCGACGTGGTCGAGATGGAGACGGAACGTATCGGCGTACTGCGCAACCGGGTAGTCGCGGCGCGTGCGCCATGGCCCAATTTCGCCGCAGAGACTTCGACCGGACCGCTGGTCAAACAGCAGCGCTAGACGCAGGGTCTTTCACAGGAGGAATTACGCCATGTCGACACCTTCGATTGCACGACTGGGGCACATCGGCATTCACGTGCTTGATCTGGAAAAACAGAAGGCTTTCTATCGCGACATTCTCGGACTGACCGTCAGCGATGAAGACCCGGAATTGGGGATGGTGTTCATGAGTTCACGCCCCGACGATGAACATCACGAACTGCTGCTCTGCCGCGGACGCAATGTGGACAGCCAGGCGCGAGTGGTGCAGCAGGTCTCGTTCCGCTGCAACACGCTCGACGACGTGGTCGGCTTTTATCGCCGCTTCAAGGAACACGGCGTCAAACTCGACATGATCATTTCTCACGGCAACGCCATCGGCGTTTACGGCTTCGACCCCGAGGGTAATCGGTTCGAGGTCTACTGGAACACCGGGCTTAAGGCGAAACAGCCGTACGGCCAATTGATCGATCTCGAGGAACCCATTCCGGACCTTCTCAAGGAGCTGGCCGAGTCCGTCGCAAAATACGGTAAGACCGGCTTCGTCGATCCTGCGCGCCGGCCTTCCCGGAATTCTCCGGTTCCTCCGACCGAGAAGTAGCCTTGCTCAGGAGCCGCCAAAAAACCTGACCACCAACGAGGCACAGGGCACGCACCAAACTGGCGAGTGCGGAATTCGCCGCACTCTTGAACCTCAAAGATCTTTGAGAGCCGGTAAATCTTGTCGGCAGAACTGCACTTTGCCTAGATGCGGCCTGCGGCACGCAACACGAACAGCGCATCCGCGGTGATCCACTCGTTCATTCGGCTCCTTCCACTCCCGCCCCAATTCACACGTTCGTGAGAGCCGTGAACTGAGTCGGGTTCGTTCGTCGCCGCGAGACTGTAGAAGCGGCCTTCTGCCGGCCAACCGGCGTTGGGCAGCTCCTTTCGCTCCAGCAGGTCGAGAGCGTCCTCACAACGGGTATCTTTGATGAGACCCATTTCCGCCATCGCTTTCAGGCCGCCCAGCAGGTCGTAGTGCCAGTAGAGCGGGTAGTGCAGCATTCGAAAATTGGGATGGATCACTTTCCCATCCGAGCGTCGCTTGAACAACCGTCGAGAGAGAAACACCTCTGACGCTCGCAACGCGGCTTCGCGCACGGTACGGTCGCCGCTTAGTTCTCCATAAGCCGCAAGACCGCGCATCGGCAGCAGCGTTTCCATGAACGATGACGTATCCGCCTTGGGATTTCGATCACAATTCCATCCACCGTCGGGCCACTGCCACTGAAGCAGACGTTCGGCCAGACGTTGCCTGCCCTCTTGTGCGAGATCGAGTGCGGTCAGGGAATAGAGTGCACTACCTTGCTGCGAAGCGCATCGGCGATAGCGTCCTCGAATTATGGGAACCCCTTCGGCGCTTCGATGCTTGGGAACGGCGCTCTTTGACTCGAACTCTTTATAGAAGGAGGTGCTCAGCCAGTGCCGGAGAACCCGATGGCACATGGGGAGCAGGGACTCGTCGCCTGGCGGGTAGCCAATCTCGGCCAGGGCGGCCAACACCCAATGGGCGCCTCGATATTTCGCGTATACCTTTGGCTCCTGCTCGGATCGGCGTTTGCCGTTTGCGAGCAGGGCCTTCACGCGCGCCGAAGCCCGGATTATTTCATGAAGCTCTCTGATTTTGGTCGAATGAGGATCTTCCCCCAGAACATGGACCAGGACTTTCCAGCGGATGGAAGGCTCGTCGCTATGCAGCAACCTGTCGATGACGCGACCGCGGCTTTGTTTCATGAATCGACCCTCTTGTGACTGCGCTCTCCGCCGTCGGAGCTAACTGCGCGCCGAAGAACCTCTATCGACGCCTGGTCGCTCATTCGAGAAGCTGGCACTGGTTGCAAGCTCAATCAGGTCCTCAACGCCACGATGGAAACCGACCGCCTGTGGAGCTCGTCCTTCCCGGCGGGACCTGAACTCACTTTGAAGGGGCGCCTTGCCTACCAGTCCAGCTGCGGGAGACTCCATCGATCCGAGAGCCTGCGAACCCCCTGTGCAGCGGCCTTCCTTGACTTGCAAACATAACGGCTCCCCTGAATTGATAGGGGCACTCTTGGCAAGCCGAGGCGGACATGGAACGACACCTCTATCGCTCGCTTTACCAGATCAACACGCGCGTGTGTCTGACCGAACTATCTCATCGACTCGGCCGGCACGCCACGCTGGACGACTTCCCGGACTCCGAGCTCGATCGCCTGGCCGCGATGGGTTTTGACTGGGTTTGGTTCCTGAGTGTCTGGCAGACCGGTCAGGCTGGTCAACAAATCTCACGCTCCAATCCGGAATGGCGCCGGGAATTTCAAGAAACCCTGCCCGACCTCAAGGAAGAGGACATCGCCGGTTCGGGCTTCGCGATCACAGGTTATCGGGCACATGACCAGCTGGGCGGTAACGCTGCCCTCCTCCGTCTGCGCGCGCGGCTTCAAAAACGCGGACTGCGGTTGATGCTGGATTTTGTTCCGAATCATACCGGCCTTGATCACCCGTGGGTGGACGACCGCCCCGAGTATTACATCCGGGGCACGGAGATTGACCTGGAGCGGGAACCCCGCAACTACACGCGAATTAAACCAGTCAGCAGCGACCTGGTGTTGGCGCACGGGCGCGATCCGTACTTCCCCGGCTGGCCCGACACGCTGCAATTGAACTACGGCAATCCCGCGACTCAGGAAGCAATGATCGCGGAGCTTTTGAAGATCACCGCGCTGTGTGACGGCGTGCGCTGCGACATGGCCATGCTGGTGCTGCCGGAGGTCTTTCAGCGGACCTGGGGCATCACGGCACGAGCTTTCTGGCCCGAGGCTACGCGACGAGTGCGGGAACGAGTTGCCGATTTCTGCTTCATGGCAGAAGTCTATTGGGACTTGGAGTGGACCCTACAGCAGCAGGGTTTCGACTACACCTACGACAAGCGGCTATATGATCGGCTGCGCTCTGGTCAGGCACGGCCGGTGCGCGAGCACCTTTACGCCGGACTTGACTATCAGAACAAGCTGGCCCGGTTTCTGGAAAATCACGACGAACCGCGCGCGGCCGCTACTTTTGGACCCGCCGTTCATGAGGCGGCAGCGGCGATTACCTTCTTCTCTCCGGGACTGCGGTTTTTTCACCAGGGGCAATTCG